>DASRLE010000001.1:0-20991 GCA_035648615.1 Saccharimonadales bacterium (SeqCode)
CATCGCGGCGCTCTGTCAAGAACTCAACCAAATGAAAACCGTTTTTCCAGGTTCCAAATTGCGCCTGCACTACTCCATTCGCGAGGCATTTTGAGGCAAAAAGCGGACATTTTGCTTGACTCCTATGTCAGGAGTTCTGGATTCTCTCCGTCGCTATCATGGGAAAAACGAGCGGGAGGGCAGAGCGGAGCCTGGGCAGGCTCTGCGTCTGATTTACCGAGCCGGAGCGAAAAGTTGGAAAATGGTCGGAGCGACAGGATTTGAACCTGCGACGTCTTGGTCCCAAACCAAGTGCTCTACCAGGCTGAGCTACGCTCCGACACAAGATAATGAGCTTACGCCGTCGCCTCGGAGGGAAGCAAGCAGTTTCGGTGGGTTTTGTGAATTTGTAAATTTGGGGAGGGTAAGATGGAATTCTCCATGGAGCGCCGATCCCCTGTTTCCGGGCCAAAGCGGAACTCTGTTCCGCGCTCCAAGGCGCTTCGCGCGCGCTGCCGTCGCCGAAGAACCGGCAGGTTTAAGAAGGGCGGGCGGGGACAGCGTTGCTTTTGCCATCGCAGCGTGTTTGAAAAAACGATTCCCATTCGGGGAAACGATGTTATTCTCGGTGCCATTCAATCGAAGAATTAACCTCATGAGCTATAGAATTATCGCCGCCACTGGCACGCCGTTTACTCTTGCCGCTGGATTGTTGTTGTGTCCCTGCTTTTGCGCAAGCGCCGCTCCCGCTCCGGTCAGGGAGCGAATTTCCCTGGATGCCAATTGGTCTTTCCATCGGGATGACCCGGGGGATGGCGGTGACGACCTCCAGTATTCCAAAATCAAAAACTGGGTTCTGCCGACCGGCAAGGAATTTACCACGAATCAGGAATTGCTGGCGAAAGAACCGCCCGCCGATGGAAGCAGCCTGCCGCGCCCTTCGTTCGCCGTACCGGATTTTGACGACAGTCAATGGCGTCATCTGGATCTTCCGCACGACTGGGGTGTGGAAGGGCCGTTCAAGCAGGAATATCCGGGCGAAACCGGCAAGTTGCCCTGGTGGGGCGTTGCCTGGTACCGCAAACATCTGAAGCTCGGCCCCGCCGATCGCGACCGGCGGATCTTCCTGGATATTGATGGCGCGATGGCCTACGCCATGGTTTGGGTGAATGGAGAATTCGCCGGCGGCTGGCCGTATGGCTATGCCTCGTGGCAAGTCGAGTTGACGTCCCACCTCAAAGTCGGCGCAGACAATGTCATCGCCATTCGATTGGACAATCCCAAGGACTCCTCGCGCTGGTATCCAGGCGGCGGCATCTATCGAAATGTCTGGCTGGAAAAAACTGAACCCGTTCACATTCATCATTGGGGCGTCGTTGTCACCACTCCGCAAATCACGGACGATCACGCGGTCGTGTCAATAAAAGCAGAAGTCGATAATCAAAGCCCGCACGAAGCCGCAGTCGTGGCGCGCGTCATCATCCGCGAGCTGAAAACACTCGATAACGGTTTGGAGGTTCAGGCTGGGCGCTCCGTCGCTCATTCGTCATCCGCCCCATTTTCCATTCCCGCCGGGTCCAACGGCTCTAGTGAAGTGACCCTCAAGCTCGACCATCCGCGCCTGTGGGACGTGGATCATCCGCATCTCTACGAAGCCAGCATCACCCTCGAACAAAACGGCAAGGTAGTGGACCGATGCGAAACCCCGTTCGGCGTCCGCATCATCCAATTCACCGCTGACAACGGTTTCCTTCTCACTGGCAAACGCGTGCCGCTGAATGGAGTCTGCGACCACCATGATCTCGGCCCGCTGGGCGCGGCGTTGAATGTCCGCGCCTTGCAACGGCAGCTCGAAATTCTCCGTGAGATGGGCTGCAACGCCATCCGCACCAGTCACAACCCGCCCGCGCCCGAATTGCTCGACCTGGCCGACCGGATGGGCATTCTGATTATGGATGAATCGTTCGACTGCTGGGAACGTGCCAAGAAGAAAAATGATTACCATTTGCTCTTCAAGGATTGGCACGAGAAAGATTGGCGCGCGGAACTTCGCCGCGACCGCAACCATCCCTCGATCGTCCTCTGGAGCATCGGCAATGAAATTCCCGAGCAAGCCTCGCCACGCGGCCTCGAACTGGCGGCGGAATTGACTCAGATCGCCCGCGAAGAAGACGCGACGCGCCCGGCCACGGCGGCTTGCGACAATCCCAAATCGGGCTACAGCGGTTTCCAAAACATCGTGGGTGTTTTCGGTTACAACTATAAACCGTTTCTCTACGGCAAATTCCACGCCGCCAATCCCAAGGTGCCTTTGTTTGGCAGCGAAACCGCCTCCTGCGTCAGTTCGCGCGGTGAATATTTTTTCCCGATCTCGACCAACAAGCTGGAGGGCAAGGCTGATTTCCAAGTCAGTTCCTATGATCTCTATGCGCCCCGGTGGGCCACGACCCCTGAAGCAGAGTTCCGCGGCCAAGACGAATTTCCGTTCACCGTCGGAGAATTTGTTTGGACAGGGTTTGATTACCTGGGCGAACCCACGCCTTACAACAACGATTACACCAATCTCCCAACCTTCACCGATCCCGCGCAACGGCAAAAAATGGAAAAGGAACTCCAAGATACCGGCAAAATTTTGACACCCTCCCGGAGTTCCTACTTCGGCATTGTCGATCTTGATGGATTCAAGAAGGACCGCTTTTACTTGTATCAAGCCCGCTGGCGGCCAGATTTTCCGATGGCGCATATCCTGCCTCATTGGACGTGGCCCGATCGCGTTGGGCAAGTCACTCCGGTCCATGTCTATACCTCCGGCGATGAAGCAGAGCTGTTTTTCAATGGAAAATCCTTGGGTCGCAAACAAAAAGCGCAATACGAATATCGACTGCAATGGGATGACGTCGTTTACGAACCCGGCGTTCTGAAAGTTGTCGCCTATAAGAACGGAAAAAAATGGGCGACCGACACGGTCGAAACCGCCGGACGGCCGGCCAAACTCGAGTTGACCGCCGACCACCAAACGATCAGCGCGGACGGAGAAGATTTATCCTTCGTCACCGTAAAAGTCCTGGACGGAAAAGGATTGATGGCGCCCCGTGCCAGTAACCGCATTCATTTTGAAATTGAGGGGCCGGGAGAAATTGTCGCAACGGACAACGGCGATCCGACGAACCTTGAAGTATTTCATTCCAGCGAGCGCAACGCATTTAATGGGCTATGTCTCGTGATCGTGCGGAGTAAACCTGGGCAACACGGTTCCATTTCGCTTCGAGCCGAGTCCGAAGGCGTTCACTCGGCCAGCATTAAAATTCACACGCGAGCCAGCCGTGCCAGAGCGGATGCCCGATAGCAAATCAGATCCTACTCCTAATCTTAATCCACTAGTGTAGTGTCTCGCAATTAACTAGACATATTATCAGAGGACGGCTTCGTTGGTTCGGGCCATTTCCCTCGTAATCCACGATTTTTATATGTCTAGTCATTTCCGGGACACTACACTAGCGTCCCACAGAAAAAATGGCTGGTAAAGTTTTTTGGCCCTGTCACACAACAGGGATGAAAAATAAAAACAAACCAGCCAAGTCCAACGTAACCATCCTTCGTCAAATTTGCCAGCACATCCCTGGACATGTGACGATCAAACTGGCCCGGCAACACGGGATCGAGTCTCGCTCCTTTAGTCCTTGGAGCCATGTGGTGGCGATGCTCTATGGTCATCTGGCCGGGGCCACCAGCCTCAATGACATCTGCGATGGGTTGGCGGTCAACCAAGAGGCCTTGAAGGAGATACGCGGGGCGAGCGTTCCCAGCCGCAATGGTCTCTCGCACAGCAACCGCCAACGCGATGCGGCCATGGCCGAGTCGCTCTATTGGGCCGTGGTCGAAGACGTGTGCGCGTCTCATCAGGGATTCGCCACCGGCCATGGAGCCAAAAACTTCGCCTACCGTTTCAAGCGGCGCGTTCATCTGGTCGATGCCACGACCATCCAGTTGGTCGCCAACTGCATGGACTGGGCCAAGCACCGCCGCCGCAAGGCCGCCCTCAAGTGTCATCTTCGCTTGGAGATGGAGAGTTTCCTGCCCTCTTTTGTGCTCATCGGCACGGCCCACCAACACGAGGCCAGCCGGGCGCGCGAACTCTGTGCTGATTTGCAGGCCGGAGAAATCGCCAGCTTAAGGTTTCATTTGCAGGATGGCTCTCGGCAAAGTCACTTGCATCCGGCACGAATTGGCCTTGCAACCTGGCATGGCAGTATTCGAGGAATAACCGGACCTGAAAGACGGCAAGGTGAAGCTGGATGGCGACAACGTCGTCGAGTTTCACAAGTTGCCGGAAATGCAGCAAATAACGTTGAAGGTGCTCCGATGGGAAGAACGGGACAAACGACTCGTCATCAAAGAGGCTCAATTGGTGGCCTGAAAGCTGGTGAATGGGGCAGGCCGGATGCGCGCAGCGCGCCGGCCTGCCCCTTAACCTTGTTTAATACCCTAATCCTGTCCCACCTCGACTGCGTCTGCCGGTGTTCATTTTCTATCCCTCGGTTGGGTAGCGGGCTACTACCCTCGGTTGCTTGGATTTGACGAAACCAAATGAGTTTGATATAACAGTCAGGTTATTGGCGCAGCATGAAACCTTATCGCCCGTTTTGGTGGATGATGACTGTTTCGTCTATCTGCGTTGTCCTGGCGACATTTGGGTTTTGGGAGTTATTCGCCAGTGATGGCGTAGGTGTGACGTGGCTCTTGTTTGCATTCTCGATGCTTGGTTGTGGAGGCTTTGGATTCGCGCTCACGTTACTTGCAATTCCAATCAGAGAAAGAATCCTTTCTGTCCCTGGTCGAATCCTTCTCTTTGGAGTTAGTGTCGGCCTTCTTTGGTCGCTGGCACCAGGCGGCCTTAGCCTAGCATTCGAGGTGTCCGGAATACCGACGGTTCTGATTGCAAGCGGCTTGTCCGGAGTCGCGGTTTCGTTTGCATTATACAAGCCTCTAATGAAGGCTGGCCGTGTGGGTGCTTTTTTCTTGGGAATTATTGCGTTACCTGTCGGAGCGTTTTGTTTTGGTCTTTGGGATCCCGTGATTTACTTCATTACCCACGGGGTAAGCATGGCGCCGAGCGACGGGAGCTTAATGCCCCTGACTCTCGGTGTGCAGTATGCGGTTTTCAGTGTCATTACTGGTTACGCCGAATTATTGATTCCTCTCGCCTTGCTCACCACATTTATTCTTCGCGCGGTGATTTTGTATAAGGCGGACGGATCACTGAGGGGCGAAGCGACAAAAATCGCTTGAGGAGTCGAACTAACACATGCTCGGTCTGTGCTGGTTTCATCAAAGAACTTCTGCACTTTGGAACACGCGGGGATCTCTCATAGAACTGATAGAACATCAATAAAATCAATGGTTTTATGCGTGTGGCCAGTGAGGAAGCGTGATCGGTGGAAATGGGCAAAAGCGGATTTTTAAGTCCTGTGCCTCTGCCATTTCGTCACCCTGTCCGCCGTAGCCTTGGCGACGGGGGGACGGCACTGAACACCGGAGTTTACTACCACAAAGAACGCAAAGAACGCGAAGAAAAAAGAACAGGAAACAAGTCGCCCGTTTTTCTCCGACGACATTGGGTCGCTCATATTTCTTGAAAATCGCGCCCTCAAGGCAGGGTCGATTCAATCCAAAAATACAAATCCTAAGAAATAAAGAGGTTACGTTGATAACGTGATATACGCTTCATTGGTAGGGACGGCGCGTTGCGCCGTCCGGTCGGCCCAGCGGGCCGACCCTACCTTTCTTAATAAACGGCGGCAAGCGAGTGTGCTGGGTTGGCTGGGGCGCCTGTGACGAAGTTGCCTTCTCGCTACCGGCTAGGGCGAGCGGACGGTGTAGAAACTTTGCGGGGCGTTCGTGGACGGTTGCAGGCTGAAGAGGAACTGGCTGGCACCTATGTTGGACGCAACGCCGACCACTGTCCAATTGCTCAATGGCAACGACGGGTTGGTGGAGGACAGCACGGTAAAGGACGCGCTCTGCCTATTGGTAAAAGCAAACTGGAGAACACCGTTGCTCAACATTTGCGGGCCGGTCAGGGTTGGCGGCGAACCGATCACTCCCTGCGTGATGGAAACGGTTTGACCAAGCAGAGTGATATGGGCCGTGCGGGCCGGGCCGGTGTTGGCGGTGAATGAGAAACTGACCACGCCGTTCGTGATCCCGGTAATGGTCAGCCACGACTGGTCACTGGTGGGGGCGAGGGGGGGGAGCAAATTTGCCGTCGAGGGCAACACCGCTTGCAAAACATCATGACCCGCCGCCATGCCTTCCAGCTTCGAGGTGGGATCCACAAAAGCATGCGGCAATTCCTTGACAGCGTCGTTGTAACTGTCAGCGATATAAACATTGCCCGAGGCATCCACCGTCACGCCATAGGGAAAAGCCAGTCCAGAAGAAACCAATGTGCTCAGGCTGCCGTTGGCCGCCGAAATCTCTTGGATCGTGCTGTTGCCGCTGTCGGCGATATAAATATTACCCGAACCGTCCACTGCCAGACCTTGCGACATGCCTAATCCCGAAGAGTTCAAAGAGTCCAACAATTTAGTCGCGTGGCTTTTGCCCGGCGTAAACTCTTCGATCATGAACAACTCTTGATCGGAAGCGTAAACATTTCCCGCCGCATCTACAGCCACTCCAAGAGGTTCCATATTCGCCATGAGAAAACCTACGTTCACACTCACATTGGATACCAATATGATGACCTGGCTATTCGACGCCGTCCATTTTTCGATGAAGCCGGATGGTACGTTGTATGGCGGGAGGAAGGGCGGGAGGAGGGGAGCATTGTCAGAAAAGTAAATATTGCCCGCGCCGTCCACCCCCACGCCAATCGGATGACCCTGATAGAAGGCGGAGGAGGGTACTAATGTGGCCAAGCTGCCATTAGCAGCCGTCCAAACCTTAATCGTACTGTCGCCCCAATCGGCAATATAAAGATTTCCCGCACCGTCCAGCGCCAGGCCAAGGGGTTTGGACAGCCCGTTGGTTACTAGAGTGGTCACACTGTTGTTGGTGAGCGTCCACTCACTAATTACGTTGTTGCTGAAGCCGGTGAAATAGACATTCCCCGCGCGGTCCACTGCCACCCCAGCGGGCATGCCCAATCCCGAAGACGCCAGCGTCGTCACCATCCCGGCGGCCACGTAGGTTGCGCCGGCCTGGGTGACAGTGAGCGTCTGGCCGCCGATGGTCAGGGTGTTGGAGCGCGTAGCGCCCGGATTGGCGTCGTAGCTAAAAATGACATTGGTGTTGCCGACGCCACTTTGATTGGCAGAGTTAAGATGCAACCAGGTGGCATTCGCCGTGGCCGTCCAAGCGCCGTTGGTGGGCGTAACCGCGAGCACCACGCTATTGCTGCCCGCGGCCGGCCCCACCAAAAGGGCCGCGCTTCCCAACGCATAGGTCGTCGTTTGCGCGGTGGCCATACTGGCCGCGAAGCAAGTTAATGCGATCAAAACACCCGCGCAAAAGCGGAAGCCACGGTGATGTTGGACGATGGAAGGGTATGACGAGAGCCTGGCAATTGCGGCATAAGATTCGTTAAGTTGTACGCGCATAAAATCCTCCATTTACTGGGAACTGCTGTTGACAACGCTGATGACCTAACGTGCAGCCAGACCAATTTAATGGCAACAAAAATATTAAGTAGTTTTTCTTATACATTATCCTAAGCAGAATAAACCTACTGAATGAAGAAAGATTCCGATGATCTCGCAAAAAAGGGCGCGTCGCCAATTCTGACTCTCATTTTTGGTTTTTGGGCTTGCTTTATTTTGAAATGAAAATTTAAATGGAGGCATCACTCAGGCGTGCGACTTTTTGCGCTCAATCTGGCCCGATCGCCGGATTGGCCCCCGGCACGCTTGGGGGACAGGAAGTTGTAATTGGAAAATCGAATCGTCATCGGCAAATCAAAGATTATTATGAAGAAGCTCCTCATCTTTTCCGCCCTGCTTGGCTCCATCGCCGCCGTATCCGCGCTGCCCACCTGGGAACCTTTTGTGAACCAAACGGCCAATGGGGTCGGCTCCGCTTATGCGGGGGCCAATGCCGGCAGTAATCTCGCCGGCCAAACCAATGCCAGCGGCGAATTCTGGTTCGATTGGAATGAAGGCTCCTCCAATACAAACGTGATCGTGACCAATCTCAATTGGCAAACGATGCCCTTCGCCTCGGGTTATAGCCTGCCGGCGTTTTACGGCGCGAGCGCACCGACTAATGCCATCTTTGTGCCCTTCCAGGCGTCCACGGCCGGCCAGGGCGCCTGCCTCGGCTTTTCCAAACTCGTTCTTCCGCCTTCCGGGCAAGCCGGACCGCTCGGAGCGGCCAGCACGAACCGGCTGTTTGTCTCGTTCTTGTTTGGCGCGCCCAATTCTCAGAATGTCGGCAACGCAGTCTTTTTCGCTGGGTTGGTTCCTTCCAACCAGGTGACAGAGACCAGCGGCTTTCCGACCGGCAACGCGGTCCGGCTCAACGTCGGTTCCAATGCGGTGGCGAAGCCTTTCGCCTTCGGCATCCAGGATGCCGGCAGCGCTCCGGTCAGCCCCGGGGTCAATTTTCAGGCGGGCAACTTCGAAGCGTCCAACACCCTTTACCTGGTGGTGTTCGACTACGCGTTTTCCGGGACGAACACTTCCGGCACTGTGACCAATGACCACGCGGATATCTGGGTCGATCCGGATCCTGCGTCCTACGGCGCGGCGGCGGCTCCCGCGATGGTTGCGGGCGGGGCCAACGTCAGTTATTTGGTTCCCGCCGCGCAAGTGGTGACCAACGTCGGCGGCTTTTACGTGCTGGCCCGCAGTGCGGGCACCGAACCGGCCAGCGGCATGTATATGGGAGCGATGGCCGTCGGCACCACTTGGAGTTACGTCACCGGCGGCCCTGAATTTTTCACCCAGCCGGCGAGCACGACGAATAACGGACGCTCGACCGTTGTTTTGACCTCCGCCGCCACCGCCCTCGCGGGACAAGCCATTACTTATCATTGGCAAAAGAACGGCGTGGCCTTGAGCGACGGCGTGGATGCCAACGGGTCCACCATCAGTGGTTCGGCGACGGCCAACCTCACCATCGCGGGTTTGGCGCAAGGCGATGGCGGAAGTTATACCTCAGTGGCGACGGACCCGATTTCTTCGGCGTCCAGCGCCCCGGCCATTCTTACGCTGGACCCAAATGTCACTGCCTATCCCAGCAATGGCACCGTGGCGGTGACGGCCACGACGAACTTGACCATCGTGGCCAGTTCCTCCTCCGCCTTGACGTATCAATGGCAGCGCAACGGCGTCAATCTAGCCGATGGCGCCAGCAGCACGGGCACCGTTTATACCGGCTCGCAAACCGCCGTGCTCACTCTCTCCAGCATCTCTGCCAGCGACAATGGCGCGACTTACGATTGCGCCGTGACCAACGCCAATGGCGGCTCGGTCATTACCCCGCCCATGACGCTGACCGTGGCCGGTGTGCTGATTACTTCCCAGCCCGTGAGCGTCAATACCAATTATGGCGCGACGGTCTCTTTTTCCGGCGCGGCCAGCCCCTCCGGTTCCTATGCCTATCAATGGCGGTTGAATGGGCAAAATCTTGCCAATGGCGCCAGCATCTCCGGTTCGGGAGCGACCGTTTCGGGCGCCACCACTCCCAATTTGTTCATTGCCGGCGTCACTTATCGCGACGCAGGCAGCTATACGTTGATCGTTACGGGAGGCAGCACGGCGTCCAGCGCCGCGGCGGTTCTGACCGTCACCGATCCGTATATTGTCACCGCGCCCGTGAATCAGCAGGTAAATACCGGCAGCACCGTAACGTTTTCGGTTAGCGCGGTGGGCACGCCCACTTTGTCTTACCAGTGGCAATCCAACGGCGCCGCCTTGTCGGACGGCGGCGGAGTGACTGGGTCTCACACGGCCAGCTTGACTCTTGCGTCAGTGACGGACGCAGATGCAGGAAGCTATAAGGTTGTCGTCAATGGCGGCAGCAGCATCCCTGCCAGCGCGACGGCCACTCTCGGCATTTTTGATCCAGTGAGTGTTGCGACAGCGCCTAAATCGTACACAGTCAATCCCGGCTCACACGTCGCCTTTGTCGTGACAGCGGCCGGGACTCCTCCTTACTCGTATCAATGGGAGTTGAACGGCGTTCCAATCGCCGGGGCGACCGGCAGTTCTTTGAATGTCACCAACATCCAAACCACTACCAATGGCACTTACACCGTATTGATCACCAACACCATCGCCAATGGCGTAGCGAGCACGGTGTCGGCGAGCGGAACCTTGACCGTTCTGACCACGCTCATTTCCCTGCCACCGACGAATTTGGTCGTGGCGCGGGTGGGCGATGGCGCGCAAACTTTGAACAACACGCAAGGCAACACCTTGTATCTGGATCAATTTAGCACCAACGGTTCTTATGTGGCCACGACCATGATTCCCGACAGCGGTCCATCCGCGTTGATCGTCGCCGGCGCCGCGCCGGACGCCCTTTACGAAAGCGTGCTGACCACATCTTCCAACGACCTTTACCTGAACTTTGCCGGGTTCCATGTCTCCCTTCCCAATGCCAACTCCGGCAACCTC
Organism: Saccharimonadales bacterium (SeqCode); assembly: GCA_035648615.1. Lineage (GTDB taxonomy): Bacteria > Verrucomicrobiota > Verrucomicrobiia > Limisphaerales > Palsa-1400 > DASRLE01. The sequence goes on from DASRLE010000001.1 coordinate 10,599, forward strand.
GGGACGGGAAGTGTTCGCGCCCTCGCTGGCATTAGCGGGTATGGGGGTTATCTGCTGGATTTGACCAACGCCGCGCTCTTCAACGCCAGCAACCAGATTCGTTCCGCGACATCCACCGACGGCATGAGCAACTTCTGGGTCACCGGCAATTCCGCCAGCATCGAGTATCTGACCGCGTTGCCCAACCAGAGCAGTTCGGCCATTGCGAGCTTATACACCACCTCCTTTCCCGACTGGCGGGTCATTGAGATCAATTCCAATTCCGGCGATCTTTACATCACCGGCGGTTCGGGCAACGCCGCTGTCAACGCCGCGGCCGTCGGACTGCTTTATTTCAATAACGGCGCGCCAACCACTGCCTCCAACCCGTCAATCATTGAGAATTTCGATCCCACCGGCAATCCCGATGACTTCGCCATCAGCCCCGATGGAGGCACTATTTATATTGCCGACGACCGCGCTTTGGCCAGCGGGGGCGGAATTCAACGTTTTGACGGCGGCTCGTTGAGCTATACACTGGCCACCGGCGCTAATTCCCTCGTCGGCGCTCGCAGCCTCGTGGTCGATTTCAGTCATTTTACGCCCGGCGGCTCGGGGGCAGTGATTTATGCCACCACCGCCGAAACGGCGACCAACCGCTTGATTCAAATTGTGGACAACGGCAGTTCTTCGGCGGCGACCGTTCTCCAGACGGCGGGTTTCAACCAATTGTTCCGCGGGGTGCGCTTCGGGTTGAATACCGCGCCGGTGAACATTATCACCCAGCCGCAAAGCCAGACGAACTTTGCCGGGACGACGACGACCTTCTCAGTCCAAGTCTCTGGCAGCGCCCCCTTTAATTATCAATGGACTTCCAACGGCGTCACCGTCGCGAGCGCCACCAATTCGACGTTTGTCATCACCAACACGCCGACCAGCGCGGCGGGCACGTATTCGGTGACGGTGAACAATGGCGGTACTCCCGTCACCAGCAGCACTGCGACGTTGGGCGTCATCATCCAGGCCGCGACGCTGGTTGCGCCCCTGCAATCCTACACGGTGGGGGCGAATATCGGCGCCCGGGTTTCTTTCGTGGCGGACTTCATCGGCTCTGCTCCGCTGACCAATCGCTGGACCTTGAACGGAAACGTCATTGCCGGCGCAACCAATTCCTTCCTTACCGTTACCAACGTGCAACTCACCAACGCAGGCGCCTACGTTCTGAGCATCTCGAATGCTTTCGGACACGCCACCGGGACAGCGACGCTGACCGTTCTCCCCGGATTGGCCGCGTTAAGCACGAATAACCTCGTCATCTCGCGCGTGGGCGATGGTTTGCAAACATTGAACACCAATTTGGGCAATACCCTGTTCATGGACCAATACTCCCCCGTGGGCGCCTACGTGAACACGACCATGATCCCCGACAGCGGCCCGCAGGCCATCGTGGTGGCGGGCGCGCCTCCCGACGGCAGCCTGGGCAGTTGCTTGACCCTCTCATCCAACGACCTGGATATCAACTTCTGCGGGTATAATCTTTCCTTGCCCAATACCAACACCGGCGATGTGGGATTTGGCAACGCCACCACCGGCAACATCCGCGCCATTGGGGCGTTGAGCGGCACTGGCGGATATATTCTGTGCCTGACCAACATCGGCCTGTATAGCGCGGGCAATACCATTCGCTCCGTCACTTCGTCGGACGGTTTGTTCAACTTCTGGACGACAGGCGGCGGTTTGAACAGCGGGCCGGGCATAAAGTATATCAATCCGACCATTGATCTAAACGGGCAAGGCATCGTGGAAATCGCCAGCGGAGGCGGCAGCGATACCCGCGTCGTAGAAAACATCGGCAGCAATTTGTTCTACACCTCCGGCATGAGCGGGAGCACCGGCCTCTTTTTCGTCGGCGGCACTCCTCAGGGAACCGCGACGGTTAATACCCAAATGATCTCCGAAGGCAGCGGCAGCCCGGATGACTTCGCGGTCAGCCCGGACACTAACACCATCTACATCGCCGACGACAGCCCCTCCCCCACTGGCGGCATTCAGCGTTGGGACTTAGTCGCGGGCACTTACACCTTGAGTTATACCCTGGCCGATCCCACATCGTCCGGGACGAACGGCGTGCGTTCCTTGGCCGTCAATTGGGGCACGACCACCACCTGGGGCGCCAATGTCAATGGCGCGATCATCTACGCGACGACCGCCGAGGCGTCCTCCAACCGCCTGATTAGTGTGACCGACAACGGTCCCAGTTCCACGCCCACCGTGGCCGCGACGGCCTATCCCAACGAAGTTTTCCGGGGCATCCGCTTCGGTCCAGCCGTGCAACCGCTGGCCTTCGCCAGCCAGCCAGCGGGTGAAACCGTTTATGTCGGCCAGACCGCTGATTTGGCGGTCAGCGTAACCGGCAGCGGTCCCATCAGCTATCAATGGGCCCAGAATGGCACGAACCTGGCGGGCGCGACCAATTTCGACTTGACATTTGTCAACGCGCAACTGACCAATGCCGGCACTTACACCGTCACAGTCAACAATGGAGTCGGCGCTCCGTTGACCAGCGCCCCCGCCGTGTTGACTGTCCTGCCCTACTCCTCCACCGGCAATCTGGCCGGCTGGTGGAAGTTCAATGACGGCAGCGGCCTCACCGCCGCCGATTCCTCCGGCAACGGCAACGCGGGCGCGCTGACCGACTTCCCCTCCGACAATTCGGAATGGGTGACAGGCCTTGGCGGAATGGACGCGCTTAATTTCGCCAATATCAACACCAGCAACAACAACGACGTCGCGGTGGCCGACAGCCCCTTGCTCAACTTCACCAATAACCTGGCCTTCACCATTGCGGCGTGGATCAAGACCTCGACGACCAATCAGGTCAGCGGCGGCGCGATCATGGCCAAGGGCTACGGCGGCGGAGGCGAACAATATACCCTGGATATTTTCAACGGGAACTTCCGCTTCTACGTGCGCAACTCCGCCGGGACTTTTTCCGGCATTTCCAGCGCCGTGCCCCCGAATAACCAATGGGAACAAATTACCGCAACCTACGACGGCCGCGAGGGGCTGATGGTTCTTTACACCAACGGCCAATCCATCGGCAGCGCCGCCGCGCCCAGCACCCTGCTCTACACGACCGTTCCTCTGAGCATCGGCAATCGCCCCGCCTCAACCAACGGCCTTTACACCCTGCCCTTCACTGGGGAAATGCAGGACGTGCGCCTTTACAGCGTCGCCTTGGGCGCGCAGGATGTGCAAGCGTTGTATCAGATCCTGCTGGCCCCGCTCCCGCCGCAATTTGTCTCCGGCAACCCGTTGGTGGTGGAAGGGCCGGGCAGCATTCAATTGACCTTCAGCGGCGCGGCCAACAGCGCCTACCGGCTCTGGACGACCACCAATCTCGCCTTGACGCCCGTCACGACGACGTGGAGGTTATTGACCAACGGCACCTTCAACGCCAGCGGCGGCGCCGTTTACAACGATGTCACTGCGACCAACCAGGGTCAGTACTACGTCATAACCCAACCCTGATTGGACAAAAAATTATGAGAAAAAAAATGCGTGCGACCCGGCAAGATTCAAAAGCAGGCTTTACGCTTATCGAACTGCTGGTGGTCATCGCCATTATCGCCATTCTTGCCGCGATGCTGCTGCCCGCGTTGGCCCGCGCCAAGGCTGAGGCAACGAGAAGCCAGTGCGCCAACAACGAAAGGCAACTGGGCTTGGCCTTTCAAATGTACGCCACCGACAACAGGGATCAAATGGTCTATCCAAACTGGGGCATCAACAATAACGGATGGCTATACAGCGTGACCGGATCACTTGGTGGCGGGCCCCCGGAGGGGAGCGGCACCGCCGCTAGCCCGGCCCCAGCCATCACCCTACAAGATTATCAAGGAGGCGCGTTATGGAATCTCACTGGCGCTTTCTCCACCGACCATCGACAAATCTACTGGTGTCCCGTTGACGTGGCCACCACCAACTCTCTCATGTCCGCCACTTCTTCCGGACTCGCATATCCCCAACGGGCTGAACGCCTTTCTACTTACGCGATGAATGGCGCTATCATGGGATTCTATCAGGGACCACCTGCAGTTGGCAGCCCACCGCAAGGAAGGACTCATAAGCTTTCTGAGATCCGTCCCGCCGTTGCTTACTTTCTTTGGGAAGCCGATCTTCAGGATCCGGGCCAGTTTAATGATGGCTCAAGCTATCCAGATGGCACGCAGGGTCCTTATCCGCTTCACGGCGGCTCTTTTCCAGCCAATCCCAAGGGCGCCAATGCTGTAGGGTTTGATGGCCATGTGCAATATCTGTCCTTCCCTGTCATCGATACGTTAGAGACAAATGCATCGCCAGGCTATCTCTGGTGCGACCCAGATTCAGGTAATGGCCAAGGCGGAAAACCGACCCAGCCCAACAACCAAGCGGGAGCCCCGCCCGGAACCGGTTGCAAGATTTGGAATTGATTTTGCCGGAGCCCCCAATACTCTAGCATTCCATGAAAACTCAACGAAAGCGCGTTAATGAAAATATCAAGTCCCCTCATTTATGGCGTAACTCTCGCAGTTACGGCAACACTATTAAATAGCGCATACGCTCAACCTACCCCGCCAGGAGGCGGTGGCACCCCACTTTCGACGAACGTGGCGCCACCGGTGGTTGTCCCCGCCTTCGACACGAATGCGCCCAATCTTTGGCTGACTATTGCGAATCAAACGTCTCAAGTTGTCATCAGTCTGCAAAATACTGTCGTTGGGGACGAATACCTTCTGTTTTCCACGACAAATTTAAACCAAACCTGGACTCCGCAGCAGTCACTCATCGCCACCGGCCTCTTCACCTTCGCCCAGCCGATCGAAAAAACCGATCCAACGTCAATGTTTTTCAAGGCGCAACTCTGCGCGCCCGGGACGCTAAAGTGGCAATACAGCCTTTCCAATTCTTTTAACGCGGGTGTCGTTTCCTCCCCTGCCATCGGCCCTGATGGGACCATCTATATTACGAGCGGAGATAACCAATTGTGCGCTATTGATCCTTTGACCGGCACTAACAAATGGTCCATTACCAATGTTGTCACCTATGCAAGTGGATACGTCGGCCCCTCGCCTTCAATCGGGGCTGATGGGACGGTCTATATTGGAGATTTGAATGGCAACTTCTACGCCATTGACGGGAGCACTGGCGGCGTGAAACAAGAGCAGAATCTTGGAGGGCCAATTACAGGCACGTCGGCCATCGGCGTCGACGGAACTGTTTACGCAAGTGCAGACGACACATCTGCAGGAGGGGTTATGTCGTCCCTTTCCACAAATGGCGTGAACTGGACTTTCGCTCCGAAGCAGGGACCGCAGGAATCATCGCTCGCGATAGGGCCGGATGGAACCATTTATTATAACACTGGAACTTGGCTTGTAGCCGTCTCTTCCAATGGCAAACTGAAATGGTTTTTTGCTTTTGAATCCTCGGAACCCTGGATAGAGGGGGATTTTCCTTCGTCCCCTGTAATAGCTCCGGACGGTACGATTATCACGGCTGGGCAAAATTATGTTTACTGGATTAATCCTGATGGCTCACTTCAATCACTCTTTGACACTAAAGACTCAGCCATCGCTTCGAGTCCTGCGATAGGCCCGGACGGCACCGTTTATGTCGCCACCTATGCCGAAAATGGCACTTACGGTGGAAATCTTTATGCAATAGCAAATGGCCATACGAACTGGGTGTTTAACAGTCCTTATCCATTCGACTCGAGCCCCGCTGTAGGCGCTGACAATACGATTTATATCTCCTCTGGCGCGCAAGCTTCTTCCGGAGGTTACTTCTACGCCGTTACCAACGGCAGCGTGATGTGGTCCTATTTCACGGAACAAGAGAATACATCGTCTCCTGTAATTGGAGCAGACGGAACGGTATATTTCGCCTCGGGCAACCAGAACCTATACGCGTTTTGCGGTTCGACTGCTCCCGCGACCAACGCCGGGTGGCCGATGTTCCAGAAAGATGCACAGCATCACGGAACCCAACCAAGTTCTGGCAATGCAACAAGCTGCGGGGCACCGTTCCCTTACGACATGGGCGAAAGCTGTACCGCGAATTTTGCCGGCGCGTATGGAACCACTTGGTCGGTTTACACGTCAGGCAATTTGACGAACTGGAGCCTGGTGACGACTGTCACTTTAACGAACTCAGGCGCTGGCGGCACTTGGGGCGACGGAAGCTTCACTGACGTTTCTGGGACAAATAGCCCATTTCGGCAGTTTTATGTCCTCACGGATGGACATGGGTGTTATTCTTATATTTTCGGTTATGAAGAATTTATCACTCCGCCGGGCACCAGTTATATTTCCGATCCATTTACTCAAAATGAGGACAATTTCGATGCCGGAGGGCCCGGGCCCATGAATACGCTGAATGGCTTATTTCCGGGACTGAGGTCAGAGCCCGGGCTTGGGCAGTGGACCGACGGATCCCAAATAACCGCCTACGAAAATGGATCAGTCGTGACTGCCACCGCCGACGAGGCCGAAGAGGGCTGGCTTCCAAATGGGAACGGCATACTCGCGCCGGGCTTCACGGCGAAAGTCGTCACATCCTCCTACGCTACGAATTTGTTTATGGGTACGATACCAACCCCTCCACTCTTTACAGTCGTGAATCCGGGCACAAATTATCTCAGTTCAAAACTGCCAATACCCGGCGATCTAGTATCAGACCTCGGCTTTACTAATGCCAGCCCGAACGACCAAGTGTGGATCTGGAACACAACCGCTGCGGGCTACGCCAAGTTCACCAACATAGTTGGCTCGGGTTGGACGCCCTCGGACCCTTACCTCGCTTCCGCCCAACCGTTTGTTCTCATCACGACAAACGCCACCATTTGGACTCAAACCTTTTCGCTTCCATAGGAAAGGCAGTCGCTCAAACGTGGCGGCGAAGGGTTTTCCTTGCCAGCGTCATGGCTTCTCCCTTACAAATTCCTGGAACGACGGGGTTCCATGATTGAAAGCCTAAAATGCACCGGACAGGCGGCCGATGATTTGGCCCGCTTGGAATCCTCTCCCCATGCGGTGGCTTCATGGCAAAAAGCGCAACAACAGGTTTTGCGCGGCCAGCATGCTTCGGCTTTGGCCGGCTATCGCAATTTGGTCCGACAATTTCCTGGAGTGCCAAATCTATGGGTGGAATTGGGCATCGCCGCCGCCGGCGAACTGGACTTCCCCCTGGCCGGCCAGGCCTCCCAGCAGGCGGCGGAATTGGCGGTGGACGACTCTTCCCTGCTCATTTCCATCGGCCAGCAATTCCATCGGCTGCGCCGACTGCCCGAGGCTTCCCAGTGCTTTGAACAAGCGGCGGCGGCGGATCCCTCGTCGGTTCATGCGCAACTCAGCCTCGCGGCCTGGTTTGAGCGTGACCGGCGATTGGACGAAGCCTGGGAATGCGTGGAAGCTTGTTTGGCGGAGCATCCCGAGGATTCGCACGCCATTTACTTTCGAGCTTTTCTCCTGCACCGGCGCGGACTGAATGAGCAAGCCGAAACCGCCCTGCGCGACTTGCTTAAAAACGGCGCGCGCGACCCGAATGTGAAATGCTCCGCCTCCCACTTGCTGGCCACGGCGCTCGACGCCCTCGGCCAATACGCGGAGGCCTGGCGCTGGCTTCTCGAGGCGAAGTCCCTCGTCCGGCAAATGTCGGACACGACCTCGCTCGAACAGGCTTACGACAAAATGGACCGGTCGCGCCGCGAATTGCTGGCTACGCTGACTCCCGAGACCCTCCGGCGCTGGCGCGAGGACGCCCCCGCCGAACCCGCTCCAACCCCTTTGGCCTTCCTGGGCGGCCCGCCTCGCAGCGGCACAACCCTCATCGAACAAATTTTAGGCGCGCACCCGGATATCCTCGTCTTCGACGAGCCGGAATCTTTCCCGCAGGAAGTGTTGAACGTCCTTCTCCCCACCCAAACGGCGCGGGGGTTGACTTTGAATTCCCTGAATGCGCTCCCTTCCGCGGCGCGCGCGAATTTGGTTCGGCGTTATTTCAAAAGCCTGCTGCGCGCCAATAGCGAGGAGACGGCCGGAAAACTGTTGCTGGACAAAAATCCTTCCCTGACCGCTTCGCTGCATATATGGTTGCGCCTCTTTCCGCAACTCAAGGTCATCATTACTTTGCGCGAGCCCCGCGACATCGTCATCAGTTGTTTTTTTCAGAATCTCGCGTTGACCGCCGCCAACGTCAATTTCCTCAGCCTCGAGCGGACGGCGCGGTTCTACTCCGATTGCATGGATGTCTGGTTGCGCCTGCGAGACTTAGGCGGCTTTGAGTGGATCGAAACGCGCTACGAGGACGTGGTCAAGAACCTGGAGTCCGAAGGACGCCGCATCACGGAGTTTCTGGGTTTGCCGTGGCATGAAGGTCAGGCGTCGTACCATGAGAAAGCCCGCCAAAAATTTGTTTTCGCGCCCACCTACAACGACGTGACCAAGCCAGTCTATCAGCGCGCCGTCCGGCGCTGGGAACATTACGCCGAAGCCCTGTCCCCCGTGCAAGCCCGCCTCGAATCCTACGAGCGGGCATTCGGCTATGTTTGATGTCTCCTCCTAATCTTAATCGTAATCTTAATCTTAATCCATTCTTATGAAAGAGATTAAGATTACGATTAAGATTAAGATTAAGAAAAAACCAGGAAGGGACATCGGCGAATTCATTGGAACCTGTTCGCCATTGTGTTAATGTGTGCGCAGATTCTAAGGATGTGAAAAATTTTTGTTCCGCGGGGCTGGCTCTGCTGCTGTCCGTCAGTTTTATCCTGGCTCAAGCGCAAGAGGCTGCTCACCATAAAATTCAAGTACGTGATGCTGCCGCCGCCCAAGCCGTGGTCGCGCGCGGCGGGCGTATGATCGCGGATTACGGGAGCTATCAGCTTTATGATGCGCCGGGGCTTGGCGCCGATGTTCCAGACCGCGGCGAGGTGCGAGACAACTACAATTTTATCCGGCTCAACGCCGAAACCCTTGACACTTCCCAGCCGAGGGTGCAAGCCCGCCGCCAGACGGTCGGAAACTTCGCCGGCAAACATCTGCATCTGGTTCATTTTGCCGGCCCCGTGCAACCCGCCTGGCGAAAGGCCTTATTGGACGCCGGCCTGCAAATTGTCAGTTACATCCCGCAAAACGCCTATCTGGTTTATGGCGACGCCCCGAGCATTGGGCGGATGCAATCCAAGGTGGCCGGCGCGGCGCCGATCCAATGGGAAGCGCCCTACCTTGACAACTATAAGATCCATCCGCGCGCCCGGCTGGGCAAGACCGACCAGTTCGCCATCCAACTGATGGCCGACCCATCCGCCAATGCCGCCACTTTGAAACTGATCGATCAGCTTAAACTCGCCCCGATCCAGCGCCAGCGGAGGGTTCTCCATTTTGTCGATGTCGTGGTTCGTCTGCCGCCGGCCAGTTTAAACCAGATTGCCGCCCGCCCCGATGTGATTTCCATCCAGCCGCGCTCCACGCCGAAAAAGTTCGACGAGCGTCAAGACCAAATTATCGCCGGCGCTCTCTCCCGTAATTCTGTCAGCAACCCGGGCTACCTTGCCTGGCTGGCCAGCGTCGGTTTTACCCAGGCGCAATTCGACTCCTCCGCCTTCGCGATCGATATCTCCGACAGCGGGATTGACAACGGCACGACCTCTCCCAACCACTTTGGCTTATATGCCGGGGGGGATGTCTCCGCCGCTAGCCGTGTCATCTATAATCGCCTGGAAGGCCAGCCTAATGCGGGCAGCACCTTGGCCGGCTGCGATGGCCATGGCAACCTCAACGCGCATATTGCCATGGGTTACGACGCCGCGACGGGTTTTCCCTTTGCGGATAATTCCGGCTATCGCTACGGCTTGGGCGTTTGTCCCTTTGCGCGCATCGGCTGCTCCGTGATCTTCGATCCCGATAATTTTACCAATCCCAATTACACCTCGCTGCTCTCCCGGGCCTACGACGACAGCGCTCGCATCAGCAACAATAGCTGGGGAGACGCAGACAACGACGGCACCTACAACATGGATTCCCAGGAGTACGATGCGCTGGTGCGCGACGCCCAGCCGTCCATCTCGGGCAACCAGGAAATGGTCATTGTTTTCGCGGTGGGCAATGATGGCACGAATAACCCGCATTCCATCAGCCCTCCCTCCACGGCCAAGAATGTCATCACCGTCGGTGCGGCGCAAAACGACCAGCCTTTCGGCGCTTCCGACGGCTGCGACACTCCCGATTCACAGGCCAACAATGCCAATGCCGTTCTTGACTTTTCCGGGCGCGGCCCTTGCGATGACGGCCGCCGCAAACCGGAACTGGTTGCCCCCGGCAGCCACATCACCGGGGGCGCCCCCCAAGCCCCCAATCCCGGCCCCTACGGCACAGGC
>DASRLE010000002.1:0-17262 GCA_035648615.1 Saccharimonadales bacterium (SeqCode)
GGTCGTGGCGCTGGACAAAAACTTCGGCCTAAAAATTCCAAACCCGGGCGAAGCCAAAAAAACCCTCGAAAATGTCAACGCCATGGCGGCCGCTGTGCAAGCGTTGCCGCCTGGCTCCAAGGCCGAGTAGGCGGCTTTCACCCTGAAGGCTTAATTTTGCTTTTGGGCGAGCCGTCGCAAGTATTCAAAGGAGTAAATACCGGTGGCGTGGCCATCGGCCCAGACGGGTTGGATGGCGTATTGTCCTACGCTGGCCAGGCGCTTGAGTTGAAAGGAGGCGGCGGAAAGGGGTTGGACCGGCCCGCGATGAATGGCGCCCATCACGTCGCCTTCTCCCTGGCAGCCGGCGCATGGGCACTGGCGGCGCAATGTCTCCAATGAGATGAAGCTTTCCTCGCCATCTTCCCATTTGATGGCCAATTCCGTTCCAATTTGTTGCAGGTCCTCCGGACGCATAAGAAAAAACTATCGCGGTTGACGCGATATAGACTTGCGTGGAAGTTGTCAAGCGTCGAACATCCCCGGCCATCAAAATAGCCAGTTCCGAAAACCAAATAAATGAGCGACCACGACGAAACAAAGCCGCCGGATAAGCCGGCTTCCGAAGAGGAGAAGGAAAAATCTTCCGAAAAGCCAAAGCCTTCCCGGCGTCCGCTGCTCTTTGGAATTTTAATTCTGGTGGTAATTGTGGCGGTAGTCGCGGGGGTGCTGTGGTGGCGTCATTCGCGCACTTATGTCTCCACCGATGACGCGTTTATTGACATCCAATCGCAATTCGCCAGCCCGCAGGTCGCGGGGCGCGTGCTGCATGTTTTGGCGCGGGATTACCAGGATGTGAAAGCCGGTGATGTGCTGGTGGAGATCGATCCGGCGGAATACCAAAGCAAGCTGGACCAAGCCGTAGCCGGCCAGGCCCAAGCCCAGGCGCAAGTCGCGCAGGCCCATGCCCAGTTCATTGTCAACGAAGCCCAACTTGAACAAGCCCAAGCCAACGTCGCCGTGGCCGAAGTCAATGCGACCAATGCGGCCAATGACCTTCGGCGTTACCTGCAATTGCGGCAGTCGATCGCCGGCGCCGTCTCGCAACAACAGATGGACACTTCCACTACTCGCTCGCAAACGGCTGACGCGCAGTTGGCGGTCGAGCGGAAGGCGGTGCAGGCGGCTGAAGCGCAATTGGGTTACGCGAAAAGTTTGGGCGAGGCTGCCGAGGCGGCGGTCAAAAACGCCCAGGCGGCCGTTGACCTGGCGCAATTGAATCTTTCCTATACCCAGGTCAAGGCCCGGCTGGACGGCCGGATTGCCAATAAAGTGGTCGCCGACGGCAATTACGTCCAACCGGGCACCGACTTGATGGCAGTCGTCCCGACCAATGTTTATGTCACCGCGAATTTCAAGGAAACGCAACTGACCCACATGCGGCGCGGGCAAGCGGTCGAGGTGAAGGTCGATGCGTATCCCGACCTTAAATTGCGCGGCCATGTGGACAGTGTCCAACCGGCCAGCGGCCAGGCTTTCAGTGTATTGCCAGCCCAGAACGCGACCGGGAACTGGGTCAAAATTGTGCAGCGCGTGCCGGTGAAGATTGTCTTTGATCAAATCCCCGATGATCCCGAGCGGCGGCTTTCGCCGGGCCTCTCCGTGGAAGTAAAGGTGACCTTGCGATGAGTTCGCCGGAATTGAGCCGGTCAGCGGCGGGCGGCCATAATCGCTGGCTGGTCGCGGTCATTGTTTCCATGGCGACTTTCATGGAGGTGCTGGATACGAGCATTGCCAACGTCTCCCTTCCCCACATCGCTGGCGGACTGGCGGCCAGCCTGGAAGAAAGCACCTGGGTGCTGACCAGTTATCTGGTCAGCAATGCCATCGTCCTGCCGATCAGTGGCTGGCTTTCGCTGGTGGTCGGGCGAAAGCGGTTTTACATGATCTGTGTGGCGGTTTTCGGCATCAGTTCCTTGCTCTGCGGCTTGGCACCGTCTTTGGGCTGGCTGATTTTCTTTCGCGTTCTGCAAGGTTTGGGCGGCGGGGGGCTGGCCCCGAGCGAACAATCCATTTTGGCCGACAGTTTTGCTCCGGAGCAGCGCGGACAAGCCTTCGCCCTTTATGGAGTGGCGGTGGTGGTGGCACCCGCCCTGGGCCCGACTTTCGGAGGCTGGATCACGGACAATTATTCCTGGCATTGGATATTTTTCATTAACATACCGGTCTGTCTGCTCTCCCTCGGCCTGACCTACGTGATTCTGAGCGATCCGCCTGCGGTGAAGGAGGACCGCGAGAAAGCCCTGCGCGGCGGCATTCGAGTGGATTATCTCGGAATCATTCTGGTGGCGCTCGGTCTGGGCTTTCTCCAAGTGGTCCTGGACAAAGGCGAAATCGATGACTGGATGCATTCGGATTTCATCCTGTCTTTTACGCTCATCTCCGGCTTGTCGCTGGGCTTTTTGGTTTGGTGGGAATTGCTGCACGACGAGCCGATTGTGGACCTGCCCTTGCTCAAGAACGGCAACTTCGCTCTCTGCATGATCGCGATGTTTACCACGGGTTTCGTGCTCCTAAGCACCACGCAACTCCTGCCGCAGTTTTTGCAAAGTGTCGAAGGCTATGACGCCACCAAAGCCGGTCTCGCCCTCACGGCGGGAGGATTTGCCACCTTGTTCTGCATGCCGGTGGTGGGGGCCTTGCTCAAACGGGTCCAGCCCAAATTGCTGGTCGCCCTTGGCCTGCTTATCGAAGGTCTGGCCTGCTGGCACCTCAGCGGCTTCAACACTGGCATCAGCTTCGCCCACGCGGCTTGGGCGCGGGTCTTTCAAGGGATTGGCCTGCCCTTCCTCTTCGTGCCGATTAACACCATTTCTTACGCGGGTTTGCCGGCCAACAAAACGAACAACGCCTCGGCATTGATCAATTCCATGCGCAATCTGGGCGGGAGTTTCGGCATCTCCTTCGGCGTGACCTTGCTGGCCCGCCGCGGCCAATTCCACCACGCCCGGCTGGTCGAACACTTGACCCCCTTCAGCCGCCTTCGCCATGTGGCCACCTCGCTCCCCGCGCTCCAAGGCATGGTCGAGCAGCAGGCGACGATGTTAAGTTATATTGACGTGTTTTGGTTTTTGACTGTGCTCTGCCTGGCGGTAGTTCCGTTAACCTTTTTGCTGCACAGCATCAAGCCGGGCAAAGCCCCTGCGGGTCATTGAAAATTGCATGGTTGTAAGAAATTATAAAAAGTGGACGCTGCTGGCTGCAATGCTTTTGCTCGCCGTGGCCGGTTGCACGGTTGGGCCGGACTATCATCGGCCTAACGCTGCGGTTGCCGCCGCTTATTCCGAGTTGCCGGGGTCCAACGCAGTCACTCAGGCGAGCCGGGCCGTGACTAACTCGCCTTCGTTGCAACGTTGGTGGACCGTCTTCCGCGATCCAGAACTGGACTCGCTCATTGACCGCGCCGTCAAAGGCAATCCTGACTTGCTTCAGGCGCTCTCACGCGTCCGCCAAGCCCGGGCGCAACGAGCAGTAGTGGCTGCCGGCCTCTTGCCGGAATTCGACGCCAGTTCGGGATTCGATTACGGGCGCGGCAGCAAAAACGTCGTTCTTCCCTTGGGCGGGCTGGGCGGCGCCAGTTCCGGCGCGAGCGGCCAAAAAGCAAAACTCGGCGAACCGAAAAAGATGGACGCCTCGACTCCCGGCAGCGCGCCCCAGGGAGGCCTGGGCAGTCCCTTCGGGCTGGGCGGCTTGCCGGGCGTGACGACAGAAATTTATCAAGTGGGCGCCGGCACGTCCTGGGACATTGATATTTTCGGCGGCACGCGGCGGGCCATTGAAGCGGCGCGGGCCGCCTTGGAGGCCTCCGAGGAAGACCGGCGCACTGTGCTGGTGGCCTTATTGGCGGAAGTCGCCACCAATTATGTTGACCTGCGCGCCCAACAGCAGCGCCTCGAAATCGCCCGCGAAAACCTGGCGGCCCAACGAGAAACCCTCGCCATCCTCCAGGCGCGCTTCACCAACGGACTCTCCACCGAATTGGATGTTTCCCAGCAGACGGCGGAGGTCAATGCGACTCTCTCCGTCATCCCGCCGCTCCAATCGGCCGAGCGCGTCTCATTGCATCTCCTCGCCTTTTTGATTGGACAGCAACCCTCCGCTTTGGTGAATGAACTCTCGCCGCGCCAGCCGCTTTCCGCGCTGCCTGCCGAAGTCCCCGTCGGGCTGCCTTCCGATCTGCTCCGCCGGCGTCCCGATATCCGCCGCGCGGAACGCCAGTTGGCCGCGGCCAGCGCGCAAATCGGGGCCGCGACCGCCGGGCTGTATCCAAAATTTAGTTTGACAGCAGTCGCGGGGCTTGACGCCAGCCAGCCGGGGAATTTATTCGAGTGGGGCAGCCGCTATTTCGGCGTGAGTCCAGGGGTTTCGTGGCCGATTCTTGATTGGGGGCGCATCCACGGCAGCATTCATGTGCAGAATGAATTGGAGAAGCAATCGCTGGCTGCTTATCAGAACGCCGTTTTGGGCGCATTAAGAGAAGTCGAAGACGCCTTGGTTTTTTACGCCAACGAACAATCGCGGCGCGCCTCGCTCTCGGAAGAAGTGCGAGCCAGCCAGACTTCGTTGCGCTTGGCGCGCAAAGCCTACGAGGCGGGCCTGGCGGACTTGCTCACCGTGCTCAATAGCGAACGCTCCCTCTTGAGCGCCCAGGACGCCCTGGCCCAAAGCGACGGCGCGATCCGCGCGGATTTGGTAAAGTTGTATGTGGCCCTGGGAGGCGGCTGGGAACAGTGATGCCTCCCAAAAACTCCCCCACCGCCGTTCGTCTGAGAACATTCGTTATTTTCCACTGATTTTGGCCTTGGTTCAGCCGTCAAGAAGGTTAGTCTGGAGGGACTAGACCTATGATTTTGGCCGGAGCACAAATGCCATTAGACGCGATTTCCACCTCGAAAAGGCCGGAAATTTGCCCTGTCCAGCATCCCTGTCACGCCGCCTTTACTTTAATTGAATTACTGGTCGTAATTGCCATCATCGCCATTCTGGCGGCGATGCTTTTGCCTGCTTTGGCCAAAGCCAAGGCGGCCGCCGACCAAACCAAGTGCCAGAACAACTTGCGGCAACTGATGCTGAGCTTCAAGTTGTATGCCACTGACTACAATAACCACTATGTCATTGATAGTGACACAAATCGGTGGCCGCAGGAGCTGTATAACGACTTCAGAAAGATGAACACAAATATTTTGGTCTGCCCCACCGACTTAAAAAGAGGCGCGCCCACCACAGACGGCGCCGCCGGCCTCGGCGATCTGGTGGACAGTTCTCCGCGAAGCTACCTCATGAATGGATGGAATGAAATTTTGGGCTTTGCTGGTACCCGCCCGGTCGGATCCATCAAAGAGTCCGACATCATACATCCCTCCGAAACCATTGTCCTCGGCGAAAAATCCCATAGCCAGGGCGATTTCTATATGGATTACCAGGAGTCAAACGACAATCTCACTGACAAAGTCCAACACGGAATGCACGGAACCGCCCTCCCCTCAAAATCCGGAGGCCACAACAATGCGTGCGCGGACGGAGGGGCGCGCCATGCCAAGTTCAGCCTGGACATCGTCCCCGTCAATTGGTGGCTCGTGCGGGACGTCAACCGCACCGCTCCGCAGTACACCACCTTGCTGGTGCCGAGGTTATTGCCCTAGCCCGAGCCAGGCAATAACGGGCAGCGAACGGTGACGTGAAATCTCAACATTATTCTGCAAAAGTGCAATGGCAAGCGTCCGCAGTTGCCTCTAGGATATACGCACACTCGCTAAATCTTTGAGACGCATCTAACCAACTATGCACCCGGACGATTCATCCATTGTTTCGCGGCGGCGCTGGCTGGGGCTGGTTTCCACAGCCTCGATCACCACCGGTTTGCTGGGTGCGGCAAAATCCTCGGGCGCTCCGGCCGAGTCTGTCAATACGCTTGGCGCGCGTGTGTATAATATTCGCGATTTTGGCGCGATCGGCGACGGCAAAACATTGGATACGGTCGCCCTCCAATCGGCCATCGACGCCTGCGTCAAGGACCAAGGCGGAACCGTGCTTGTCCCTGCGGGTGTGTTTGCGATCGGCACCGTGGAGCTGAAGAGCAATGTCACGCTGCGCATCGCGGCGCAGGGCAAATTGCTGGGCACTGATGACGGCAGCCAATATCACGCCGCTGAGGCGATTCCGCTGACCGGGGATTCAACCCTGGAGGACGGCAACGCCGGGTTAATTTTTGCCGTCAACGCCGAGAACATCACCATCGAGGGGCCGGGCGTTATCGACGGGCAGGGACACCAGTTTCTCAGCCCGGCCAAGGGCGTTCGTCCGCCGGCGGGCATCAGCGGCAGCCATCGCCCTTACCATCTGCTTTTCTATCGGTGCCAGAATCTGACCGTGCGGGATATTTTTTTGAAGGATAGCGCCTTTCATTCCGTGCGCATTATCCAATGCCGCTACGTGCAGTTGACAGGCATCCATATCCATGGCCGCGTCATCCATAACAACGATGGGTTTCATTTTATCAGCAGCCAATACGTCAACATGACAAGCTGCAATGTTGAATCGCAGGACGACGCCTGCGCGCTTTTTGGCAGTTGCAAATTCGTGATGATCAGCGACTGCTCCTTTAGCACGCGCTGGTCGGTCTTTCGTTTCGGCGGAGGCGTGGCGGAAAACATCACGATCTCCAACTGCATTATTTACGAGGCCTTCGGCTGCCCGATCAAAATGCGTTGCGGACCGGGATCGCGTTTTGAAAACATCTCCTTTTCCAACCTCGTCATGAAGGATGTGACTGGGCCTATCTCGATTGGCAACAGCCCGCACTCGCGGCGCAGGCCAGCCCCTGCCGACTCTGGCGCGCCCGTTCCGCCCGCTGCGCTGGGCGTCGTGCGAGGCATCTCTTTCCACGGCATTCGCGCCACCGTTTCCAAGCCAATCCCCTTGCCCGGCGCCTCGTTCACCAGCGCCTACAAGCCCGGCGAGATTTTTTCCTGCATCACCCTCAACGGTTTCGACGAGGCCCTCTTGGAAAACATTAGTTTTGACAACGTGCATGTCACTTTCCCCGGAGGGGGCACCGCCGGGCACGCGGCGGCGCGCGACGTGCCGAAAGTCGCGGGCGAGTATTACGAGATCGGCGTCCCGCCCGCCTACGGGATGTTCGCGCGCAACGTGCGGGCTTTGACCCTCCAAAACGTGCGCTTCGAAATAGCCGCCTCCGACCTTCGTCCGGCTATTGTCCTGGATCATATCTCCGATGCGGCGGTGAACGGTTTGAGCGTGCAAGGAGACGCCGCCGCCGAATCAGCGCTTCGTATCATTGACAGCAAAGACATCCTATTAAGCGCCGTGCGCCTGCTGACGACGGCCGCGGCATTTCTGCAAGTAGAAGGCGCGGCCAGCGACACCGTCACCCTCGACGGCGGCGACATTTCCAAAGCAGCAACGCCAGTGACCTTCAAGAACGGCGCCGCGCAAAAAGCAGTGAAGACGCGAGTGTGAAACAGCGCTCACGATAGCAGTCAGTCTGTTGGCGCTGACACGCTTGTCTTAGACCATGACTCGCGGCGGGTCATGCGGGGCCGGTCCGATGATTGTTCCTGCTCGTTTGGCCTTCCATTGCCCGCCGTTCGGCTGCTTGTTCAAGCTGGGCTTCCAAGCGCTTAGTTTCCTTTTTGATCGCGGCGGAAATTCGGTGGCGGGTTACGTAAACATTGGCCAGAGTGACGCCCAAGGATTGTGCGACATCGGCTCCCGGCCATTCCTTGAGAACGAGCAGGTCGAAGATTTGGAATTGTCTATCGGTGAAATCTTCCTTTACTCGCTCCAAGGCGGCGGCCACCACGTTCTTGCGCCATTCTGTTTCGAAGAGCGCGTCCAGGTCGATGGAGGCCGGATCGGGAACGCGGTTGATGGCGGGAGTTCGCGCGGTGTCGTCGGACTGAGGGGAACTAACGATGTAATTGGCTTCCCGATTGCGCTTTTTAATCCGGTCCTTGACGCGCCAGGAGGCTTGATTCAGGAGCCATGTTTTGAACTTGCAAACCTTGGGATCGTAGCGGTATTCGGGCAGATGCCGCGCCATGGCGATGGCGGTGTCCTGCACGACCTCATCGGCTTCGGTCTCGGTTAAGCCGGATTGAAGGGCAAAGCCCCGCAGCAGCGTGCCGTAAATGCGATAGAACTCGGTCCAACCGCCGGCATCATCCGTCTTGAGCCGGCGGAGCAAACTAGGCCGCGTTTGAATGGAGCTGGGTTCATCCATCGCCATGAAAATCATTCTATCATTTTAACGCCGAGCTGCGAGGATTCTTACAACTAATCTGTAAGCATTGCCCCGCCGGGTCGTTTAAATACTGTGCATCGAACTGGCAATGACCCGTAAATGAATATGAAAACACCACTGAACATGGGCCCGGGCTTCAAAGTGGTCGTGCGTATGTCAGCCACTTGGCTCATTTCAGCCTTCGTTCTCTCGCGCGCTTACGGCCAGGAAACGCTTTACAGCTTCCCGGGCGCTCCGGGGCAGTTTATCACCCTGATGCAGGCCACGAATGGAGACTTTTATGGCACCACCAGCGCGGGCGGAACGGGCGGGTACGGGACGGTGTTCAACATGACGTCTGACGGGACTTTGACGACCTTGGTTTCATTCGCCAATACCAATGGCAGTTTTCCGTCCAAAGGCGGATTGATCCAGGCCAGCGACGGTAACTTCTACGGAACAACCTACAATGGCGGCAACCTGGCGTTGGGCAGCGGCGCGGGTCTTGGGACGGTGTTTAAAATGACGCCCGCCGGAGCGCTGACGAGGCTGTTCGTGTTTACCGGCCCCAACGGGGGGCATCCAACCGGCGGTGTCGTGCAGGCCAGCGACGGCAACTTCTATGGGACGACCTATTGGGGCGGGGATCTGTCGAAGGGCGGCGGCTCAGGTCTTGGGACTGTGTTCAAGATAACGTCTAACGGAACGTTCGCGCTGTTGTATGCGTTCAGCGGGACCGATGGAGGCCATCCCAACGCTGGATTGGCGCAAGGGAGCGACGGCAATTTATACGGAACCACTTCTCAAGGGGGCGATCTGGCAGCGCCGCTGGGCGGCGGTAACGGCTTGGGCACGCTGTTCTCGATCACGCCAGACGGAACAACGTTGACCCCCCTCGTCCCGTTCAACGGCGATAACGGCGGGAACCCGGACGGCGGATTGGTGAAAGGGAGCGACGGCAATTTCTATGGGACAACCTATTGGGGCGGTGATCTGACGCTGAACAGCGGCCAGGGCTATGGGAGTGCGTTTCAACTTACGCCCGGCGGAGGATTCACGATGCTGGCTACGTTCAACGGCACCAACGGAGCCCACCCTTACGCCGGATTGGTGCAAGGGAGTGACGGCAATTTCTACGGGACAACTTATTGGGGTGGCGATCTCACCGTGAACGGGGGGAATGGCTATGGGTCGGTTTTCAGGATGTCCTCCGACGGGACGATCGCCACACTGGTTAAGTTTACTGGCGGCAACGGAGCTTATCCTTATTTTGGAGTGATACGGGCCAGCGATGGCAACCTCTACGGTGCAACTTCTCAAGGTGGTTCTGGAGGCGGAGGCACGATTTTCCGGCTCGCCATTGGGCCGGGGTTGAGCATCTCGCAACAACCGGGTAATCTTTCCGTCAGCGTGGGCGCAAACGCTCTCTTCCAGGTTACGGCATTGGGCAAGGATCCCTTGGGGTATCAATGGCAATTTAACGGGACGGCGGTTCTGAACGCGACGAATCCCAGCCTGACAGTGGCCAATGCACAAGCGACCAATGGCGGAAGCTACACCGTGGTCGTGACCGACAATTCGGGATCAGTGACCAGCCGGGTGGCGGCGTTGCAGGTGGACGCCGCCTTCACCAAAATCACCGCGGGAGCCATCGTCACCCATGTCGGCACCGCCACAGGTTGCGCCTGGGCGGACTATGACAATGATGGGTTTATAGATCTAATCATCACCAGCGCTGATAACCCCTCAAATAACACAGCCCAAAACAACCTCCTTTTTCACAATAACCGGGATGGCACATTCACCGAGGTTACCAATACCGATGTCACACTCGAAGCCCGTGACTGGCGCGGCTGCTCATGGGTGGACTACGACAATGACGGCTTTCTTGATCTCTACCTCGCCAGCACTACTAACAATGGATTCCCCGCTGAAAATGAGCTTTTTCGCAATAATCGCGACGGCACCTTCACCAAAATGACGGCGGGCGCCGTGGGCCCCATCGTCCCGGGCGGAGGCAGTTCCGAAAGTCCGGTTTGGGCTGACTTCGACCGCGATGGTTTTGCTGATGTTTACATTGCCAGATCCGGGACCGGCTGGTTCTATCGCAACAATGGGGACGGGACTTTCACGCAGGTGACCACCGGCGCCGTGGCCAAGTACCAGAACAACCAAGGCAGTTATAACGCCGCCTGGGGCGATTACGACAACGACGGGTGGCCAGACCTCTTTGTCAGCGCCTACGACCCCAATTTGCAGAATGGAACTAATTTTCTTTATCATAACGGCGGGTCGGCGGGTTTCTCCCGGGTCCTCTCGGGTCCGGTCGCCACGGACAATGAGTATTCCATTGGTTGTGCCTGGGGCGATTATGATAACGACGGCAACCTGGATTTATTCGTGGCCAATGGTCTGACTCAGCCGGCGACTTGCTCGCTCTACCATAACAACGGCGATGGCACGTTCAACAAGATGAGCAGCAACCTCGTCGGCAGCCTTGTCAGTGACCTCGCTCTCTCTGCGCAGTGCGCATGGGGCGACTACGACAACGACGGCTACCTGGATTTGTATGTGACGGTTCTGCTCACCACCGGAGTCAATCATCTGTATCACAACAATGGCGACGGAACATTCACGCGCGTGACCACGGGCAGCCTGGTCAATGACATCGGCGCGTCCATTGGATGCGCGTGGGGCGATTACGACAATGACGGCTTTCTTGATCTTTTTGTCGCACGAGGAGGAGATATTTTGCCCACGGCCAATGTGTTGTATCGGAACAACGGGAACAGCAATGCCTGGCTCCGGGTCAAATTAGTAGGGACGGTTTCCAGCCGCTCCGCCATCGGCGCCAAAGTGCGGGCCAAGGCGTCCATCGGGGGCAAGACTTTCTGGCAACTGCGCGAAATCAATACGGGAGACGGTTTTTGCGCCGGCCCATTGGAAGCCCACTTCGGCCTGGGCAACGCGACCAACATTGAGACCCTGCGCATCGAGTGGCCCTCCGGCGCCGTGCAGGAGTTTCCCAACGTCGCGCCAAGGCAAATCCTGACGATCACGGAACCTCCGCGGTTGATGGCCACCCTAACCAATGGCGTCCCGCAGTTCTCCATCAAAGGCGGGCGCGGTTTTCAATACGACATCGAGGCCTCGACCAATCTGGCGGCCTGGTCGCCCATCAGCACGCTGACGATCACCAATCTCAGCGGCCTGGCTCAAATTATTGACAACACTGCGCCCGGCGCAAACCCGAGGTTCTATCGCGCGGTGTCGCACTGAGCCTGCATGTGAACACTATGCGCGTAACCCAAACCAAACTACAGTTTGAGGCCCAGCGAATGAAAACGACAGCCAGCTTCGTCTCCGTTAGCCTTCTCCTCGCGCCGGCCGCCGCAGTTCTGACCGTGAGGCGCCATGTTGAATTATGAACTCCTGCATGAGACGAACCCTGATTCAAACCTGCCTGTTGACGGCGGCGTTGGCGCTGCCCGCCGTGGCGCAAGGCCAATTTGGTTACACCACCCATAATGGCGCGACCTCTATCACCAACTATACCGGCCCCGGCGGTGCGGTCACAATTCCGTCTGCAATCAATGGGCTGCCGGTCACCAGCATCGATTATCGGGCCTTCTGGGAAAACGAGAGCGTGACCAGCGTCACAATTCCCAACAGCGTCACCAACATCGGGGATTTTGCGTTCTCCGCCTGCTCCAGCCTGACGAGCGTGACGATTCCGAACAGCGTCACCAGCATTGGGGAGTCTGTGTTCTACTCCTGTTCCAGCCTCACGAACGTGACGATTCCCGACAGCGTCATCAACATCGGATACGCGGCGTTCTGTGGATGCACCAGCCTGACGAACGTGAGGATTGGCTATAGCGTCACCAGCATCGCAGACGGGGCGTTCTCCATCTGCTCCAGCCTGACGAGTGTGACGATTCCGAACAGCGTCACCAGCATTGGGGAGTCCGCGTTCCACTCCTGTTCCAGCCTGACCAACGTGACGATTGGCAACGGTGTCACCAGCATCGCAGACGGGGCGTTCTCCGTCTGCTCCAGCCTGACGAGCGTGACGATTGCCAGCAGCGTCACCAACATCGGACACGAGGCGTTCTCTGAATGCACCAGCCTGACAGCGATAACGGTGGATACGAACAACCCTGCTTATAGCAGTGTGAATGGCGTATTGTTCGACAAGACCAAGACCACCCTCGTTGAATATCCTGGCGGACTCAACGGAAGCTACGCGATTCCCGACAGCGTCACCCGCATCGGATTGCTGGCGTTCTCTGAATGCCGCCTGCTGACCGATATCACCATCGGCAACAACGTCATCAACATCGGAAACGAGGCCTTCGCCTCCTGTCCCAGCCTGACAAGTGTGACGATTCCCAACAGCGTCGCCAACATCGGAATTTATGCGTTCTGGGAATGTGACAGCCTGACCAGCGTCGCCCTTCCCGATAGCGTCACTAATATCGGAGCGTTGGCATTCTCCTCCTGTTCCAGCCTGATGGCGATAACGGTGGATGCGAACAACCCTGTCTATAGCAGTGTGAATGGCGTGTTGTTCGACAAGAGCCAGACCAGGCTCGTTGAATATCCTGGCGGACTCGACGGAAGTTACACGATTCCTGACAGCGTCATCAGCATTGGAGACGACGCGTTTGTTGGCTGCCTCAGCCTGACCAACGTGACGATTCCCGACAACGTCCTCAACATCGGAAGCGAGGCCTTCTCCTCCTGTTCCAGCCTGACGAGTGTGAGGATTCCCAACAGCGTCACCAACATCGGATACGGGGCGTTCTCTGGATGCGCCAGCCTGACCAGCGTCTATTTCAAGGGCGATTCTCCCGCCGCTAATGGGACAGTGTTCGTCGATTATTACTTTGACGGGGGTGTTTCTTACAAAGCGACGGCTTATATTTTGCCTGGCACCACCGGCTGGGATGTGTTCTCCGCCAACACGGGTATTCCGGCCATGCCGTGGGTTCCATTCATCCAAACCGGCGATGCCGACTTCGGCGTTAGGACGAACCAATTCGGGTTCAATATCAATTGGGTCAGCGGCCAAACGGTGGTGATCGATGCCTCCGCGAACCTGCACAATCCCGCTTGGACTCCGGTGGGAACCAACACTTTCACCAGTGATTCATCCTATTTCAGCGATCCGCAATGGTCAAATTATCCCGTCCGCTTCTACCGCCTGCGCATGCCGTGAGGCCAATGCGGACAAACGAAAGGAATGCAAAAATGAAAATCAGCAGGCCAGACTTGGTAATGCGATGCTTCGGCCAGGCACCGAAATTAAGCAACGATCGTGTTTCAGAGCGAACGGGGCCGACAAGCTGCGGCTTCACGCTGATTGAACTGTTGGTTGTAATCGCCATCATTGCCATCCTGGCGGCCTTGCTTCTGCCCGCGCTGTCCAGGGCCAAAGCCGCCAGCCAATCCACTTCCTGCCAGAATAATCTAAGGCAACTCCAGCTTGCCTGGAAGTCATACGAAAATGACAATAGTGACTTTTTCCCGCCCAACTACGCAACTTCGGTCCAGGGACACCCCGAAAGTGTCTCTAACTCGTGGGTGCTGGGTAATGCGCAATATGACACCGACACAACCAATATCGTGGCCGGCTGCCTCTATCCGCGCGTCGGCATGGCCAAGACATATCGCTGCCCGTCCGATACGGTGAAGACTATCGGAAGTCCCTCGGTGCCTCACACGCGCTCTTACAGCGTAAATGCCTGGCTGGGATCCGTTTTCCAGGTGTACGGTGTGTTTGAACCAAACCCTGCCGAAATGCCGCCGGGTTACACCTTCAAAACCAAGGCCACTTTGATTACGGAGCCCGGCCCGGCGGAGGTCTTCGTGTTCATTGACGACAACGAGCGGACGATTGATGACGGCCTCTTTGTGGTTGGGAGGATAAGCTGGTTTGATTATCCAGCCGACCGCCATAATCGGGGAGCAAACATGTCGTTCCTTGACGGCCACGTCGAGCACAAGCGCTGGGCGGCGCCGAAAACGGTTCGTTTCTGGGCTTACGGCGCCAACCCGGCTGTCATCGGCGACGAGGCCGACCATGCGTGGTTGCTTTCCCATGTGCCGGACAAATGACAAGGGATTCTAACTTTGGGCTAGCGGCATCATTCTCGTGAACCCGACTTTCTGGAGAAGCATTTGAAAGCGCGGGACGTCGCGCAGGCCGTCCCAGCATTTGTCAAACAACAGATATACCAAGGGCGTTTCGTAGTCGTCCTCATGCTCATGCGTCTCATAAGATTTTTCGAGCCAGCTCAGGGCTGAGTTTGTGTCTCCCAGATGAATCCGCACTGCCGCCTTCGCGTAGGAAGTCGTGTTTGGATCCTTTTCGGCCGTCCGCCATTCGTTTTCCCAATAGCCTTTTGATCCGCCCTCGGAGTAAATGCGGAGTTGGCGACCGAAGTAGTTACTGACAGCGGAAGGGTCATTCGAGTTCAGAAGGGCCGCCGTTTGGAAATTCTCAATGGCGTTGACGTATTCTCCCAATGCCAGGTAAGCGCGCCCGAGATAGTTGTAGGCCACTATGTGATGGGAATCCCACTCCAATGTTTTTCGATACCACTCAATGGCGTTGGTGAAGTTGCGATCGGCATAGTAGGTGTGAGCCATGATGCAGAACACGGTGGCTTTCGAAGGCGCCAAAGCCTGGCTTAACTTTAATTGCTCGCGGGCTTCGTCCGTCCGTCTCCAGAGCAGCAGTATATACGCGCGCCAAGTATGGCCCAATTCGTACCCCGGATCCGCCTCAATTGCCTGTAAAGACGAGTTTTCGGCCAGCGGAAAGTTCCAATCGTTGAATTCGAGGATCGATGCCGCGCAATGAGCGGACGCCGACCCGGGCGCCAGTTGGTTCAGCGCCTGGGCGATTTCCCGCAAATCGTGCTCCGTCATTGGAATGAGGTTCGGCGAACGTTCGCGCGCCTTGAGTTCGAGCAACCCGGCATTAGTGTAGTGTCCCGGAAATGACTAGACATATAAAAATCGTGGATTACGAGGGAAATGGCCCGAACCAACGAAGCCGTCCTCTGATAATATGTCTAGTTAATTGCGAGACACTACACTAGGAGGTGGTGAGACCGTAGACTACGCCGCGGACGGTTGGGTTGACGCCGTCTGTCGAAGTGATGTTGCCGTTGCCAATGAAAACGCTGCCGGAGTCTGCGGTCGGAGCCTGGGTGGTGACCGTAGGAGGAAGCGGCGAAGTCAGGAACGAGAGGATGGAACCGGTCGTCGTGCCGTTTACATTTACGGCATATGCCCGGACATAGTAGGTGGTGTTGGGGGTGAGGCCTGAGATATTTTGGTTAAAGGAAGCGGTGCCGGTTTGAGCTCCGAGCGTGGTAGTGGCGATCGTGGTCAGAAGAGTCGGCGATGTTCCGTAGGCAAAGCCGCTTTGGGTGGCGTTGGCTCCTCCGGTTGACAGGATACCTCCGTTTAGAGTGGCACTTGAAGTGGCGATGTTGGTGGTTGCGTTGGTAGAGACCGAGGCTACCGTCGAGGGTGTGACTGAGTTTGAAGCAACGGATACACTGCCAGTACCCGCTACGTTAGTGGCGGTCACAGTGAAGGTATATTGGGTGCCATTGGTGAGCCCGGTCACCGTGTGGGTAAGGGCGGTTGTGCCTGCGTTCGTATCAGTGCCTCCCGCCGGGCTCGAGATGACGGTGTATCCGCTGATGGCACTGCCTCCGGTAGAACCGGGAGCGCTAAAGGTAATCGAAGCCTGGGCATTGCCTGCGGTGGCGACGGCGGAGGTGGGAGCACCGGGAACAGTAATCGGGGTCACTGCATTCGAGGCAGACGAAGGAGAGCTCGTACCGACTGCGTTTACGGCATAGACCGCAAAGGTGTATGAGGTGCCGTTTGTCAGACCTGAGACGACAATCGGAGATCCGCCCGAAGTGGCGGTGAAATTCCCCGGAGTCGAGGATGCGAGGTAGTAGAGGATGGATGAGCCGCCGGTGGAACTCGGAGCGGTGAAGGAGATGGTGGCTTGGCCGGGACTCGAGGTTGCGGCGGAGACGGAGGTCGGATCGCCGGGCACTACCGCGTTTACGGTATATGTAAGCACTGATGCGTTGGTCAGCCCTTCGTTGTTGGTCGGAGTGAGGGTAATGGTGCCGGCTGCCGTCGGCGTAATGGTGAAGGTCTGTGCGGCGCTTGAGCTTGCAAAGGTAAGGACGGTGGCAGAGAGTCCGGTACTTGCCGATCCTGTGGGAGTGAGGGTAATGGTGCCGGTATATGTTCCGTTTGGTGTGACAGTGAAGTTCCCGAAAGCGCTGTTTACATTGCCCGATGAGGGACCGGTGAAGGTGTAGGTGGTGGCGTTCGTTACGGAAGAAAGAGTGGTTGTCGACAGGATGGAGCCGGTTGAGGTGCCTGCTGAATTCACTGCGTAGGCACGGAAATAGTAGAGGGTGTTCGGAAGGAGACCGGTTAGACCTTGGGAGAAGGTGGTCGTGCCTGTTTGAGCGCCCAAGGTCGAGGTGGAGACGCCGGTTGTCAGAGTACTGCTCGTACCGTATGCAAAACCCGACTGCGTCGCATCTGCTCCTCCGGTTGCGGTGATGGTGCCGTTTAGAGTCAGTGTGGAGGTGGACACGGATGAGGGGGCGGAGGTGGTGAGGGTGGGAGTCGCGACGACCGTATAAGTAATGACAATTATTCCTTGAGCACCCGAGCCTCCTGTTTCATTGCTACCGCCACCAGGAAAAGCTCCGCTAGCCGCGCCGCCGCCGCCATATAATCCTCCGTTTCCGGGCAATGATGACCAACCGCTACCGCCGCCGCCGCCACCTGAACCGTGCGTAGGATACCATTCCTCTCCGGCCCCTCCGTTGCCGCCTATACCATTACCACTACAACCGTAGCCATTGTAAGTTCCCCCTCCCCCTCCGCCGCCGTTCGTTCCTGCTCCGCCACCTGAACCCGTATCT
>DASRLE010000003.1:0-2416 GCA_035648615.1 Saccharimonadales bacterium (SeqCode)
CGCGCCGCAAATACCCTACGAGGAATTGATCGAACGCTTCGCCCTCAAGTCGCCTACCGATGCGTCCAACCTGCTGTTGAGCGGCAAGCGTATTTTCAAAATGCACCTCGCGAAGGTCATCAAGGAATATGCGCAGCACGACGCCGCCACCGCGCTCGAAATTGAGGCGCTGGAAGATTTCGTCTTGCGCCTGGCCACGCGGGATTAGATTGCAAGATGCGGGAAGTTTTTTCGTATAAGTTATGATGTCCGATTTCGACTCCGCCGCGGCTTTGCAAAAAAGCGCGCCGAAAACCCTCGCCGCCTTTTTAGCGGCTGGGGCGGAGCGCGCCCGCCTCTGGCGGCCCGAGGAGTTGGGCGCGATTTTGCGTCATCAAATGTCGGCGGCGATCCTGGTGGATTTGGGAGGATTCGATCCCCTCATCGCCATGCGGCTCAAGGCGCTGAGCGAAGCACAAAATTTGCTGCTGAAAAGTTTTGCCGATCTTTTTCAGCATCCCGTTCCCCCCATCGAATTGTTGACGCTGACCAAGGAGTTTTCCAAGGCGAACATGGACCATCCCGAGGCCAGTTTGCCGCAGGAAGTGGCCGGCGTGCTTTATTATTCCAGCATTGCCGCCGCCTTGGTCCGGCTTGATGTGCGGATTACCCAACTGGGCGACGCCGAACTTCAGCGTGGGTTGCTGTGGGCCAAAGGCCAGCCGTGGGTCGATCCGCAAACGCGCCAAATACTGGCCGAAGCGCTGGCTAAATTAGCGCGGGAAACCTCTGCCACTGATCCGACGCCATGAGCGAAGAACTTTCCCAACAGGCCTTGCCGCCCTTCCTTCCGCCCGTTTCGGCTTTCACCGGACCGATTGCGGAATTGGTCGGCCATCGTTTGCTCTCGCCGCCGACGCGGCCGGGATTGCTGGCCACCCTGGCGCGCTTCGAGGTCTTGCGCGTTCTTGGCGGCGGCGGCATGGGTGTGGTGCTCCTGGCGCGCGATTCCGAAACGGGCAAGGAAGTCGTCCTCAAATTGATCAGGCCCGAATTGGTGTCCGACCAGCGGATTGTGCATCGCTTCGTCAAGGAAGCCGGCCACTTGCAAAAGCTGAAGCATCCGAATGTCGTTCCCGTCCTCGAAGTTTCCGACCGGGCGGAAGGCCCGTATTTTGTCATGCCTTATTTTGAGCGAGGCAGCCTGGCGCAGCGCATTCGTCCCGGCCAGCCGTCGGACTCCGGCATGATTCTGGACATCGCGCTGCCGGTCGCCAGCGGGCTGCAATTCGCGCATCGCCACGGCATTATTCATCGTGACCTCAAGCCGGCCAACATTCTGCTGGGCGCGGATGGCAAAATCTGCCTGGCCGATTTCGGCCTGGCGCGAACCATGTTCAATGACACCATTGTCGATGTTGAACACGACCAGTTCGAAGGCACCGCTCCCTACCTCTCGCCCGCCGTCGCGGCCGGGGAGGCCGAGGATACGCGTTGCGACATCTATGCTTTTGGCGCGCTTCTTTACGAAATGCTGACGGGCGAACCGCCTTATGCCGGGCGCAATGCGGCCGATATTCGGCGGCAAATTTTGGCCGGTCCGCCCAAACCCATCCAAGATCGAAACCCCGAGGCGGACGCGGGTTTTATCAAAGTGGCGGAAGGGGCGATGGCCCGCGAACTGCGCAATCGCTATGCGGACATGGCCGATGTTGTCGCTGACTTGGAACGAATTAAAACCGGAAGGCCGCCGCTGGGACCGCGTGGCCGGTTGCCCAGAACAGCGCGCAGTCCAATGCCGTACTGGATGGCGGCGGGGGCGCTATTGGCGATGCTGGCGGCGTGGATGTTTTGGCGTGGCCCTTCGGCGAAGATTCCTGCTCACGTTGCGCCACTTTTGACGTCGCGGGTGACCAACGTTCCTGCGCCAGTAGTCACTCCCACCGTCGTGCGGCCCGCGCCCGTCGTCACTCCGCCAGTGCTGACGCCTGCAGTTCAACCCAGGACCTGGAGCACAATCGTATTGGCGGGGCAAACGGGAACGACCGGCAGCGGGGACGGTTTAGGAGCCGCCGCTCAATTCGATGCGCCGGAAGGAATCGCCATCGATCGCGACGGCAATCTTTACGTGGCTGACACCGGCAACAATACCATTCGCAAGGTCACCCCCGATGGGCTTGTCACAACGATCGCCGGATTGGCAGGGACGCGCGGCAGTTTCGACGGCGTGGGCCGCGCCGCCCGTCTCTGGGTGCCCTTTAGCCTTGCCATTGACGGGAAGAAAAATATTTATGTGGCCGAATTGGGCAATAATGACATCCGCGAAATCACTCCCGAAGGCTTGGTGGTTACTTTTTCGGGATTGGCGGGCGCCCCCGGCTACGCCAATGGAACGGGAGTCAGCGCGCGCTTTCGCAACCCCTGCGGTATCGCGGTC
>DASRLE010000004.1:0-5836 GCA_035648615.1 Saccharimonadales bacterium (SeqCode)
GTGCTGAACCGTCCGGCGACCGCCCGGGAACTCAAACTCGGCATGGCTTATTTGAAGAAAAGCCAGCCCGCGCCCGTCAAAGAACCGTGGGGAGACATGTTGTGGGCGCTGGTGGTCAGCCCCGAATTTCAATATATTCGATAATATGAAAATTAGCCGTCGCAATTTTTTACAAACCGGCGCGCTGGCTGCAGCCGGCCTGGCTTTGCCGTCTTCTGTCCACGCCTTGGACGATGTGCCCGTTGCTCCCGTCCCCGCCGTTCTCACGCCAACCGCCGATGCCATGATTATGATCTGGCTGCCCGGCGGCATGGCCCAGACCGACTTGTGGGACCCCAAGAAATATACGCCGTACCAAAAAGGCATGAAAGGCAGTGAACTGCTCGGCACCTGCAAGCCTATTCCGACTTCCGCCGACGGTATTTTTCTGGGCGAAGGTTTGGAGAACATTGCCTCGGTCATGCACCACGGCTCCATTTTGCGCAGCCTGAGTTATGCCACTAAATTTGGGGCGATTCATCTCAAGGCGCAGTATTACATGATGACGGGTTACCTTTTTCCAGTGGGAGTCAAGGCGCCCAGCATTGGCGCGGTGGTAGCGCGCTCCCTCGGACGCCGCCATGCGGAAGTGCCGCCGTACATTTATATCGGGCGCGACATCGATACGAGCGACGCGGAAAAAATGTTCATCAGCGAATATCTCGGCCCTGGCTTTTACGGGGTCAATTACGCCCCGTTCATGATTCCCGAGCCGTCCAAGGGCCTTTCCACTTTGAACGCCGTGGCTGGCATGAAAATGGATCGCCTCGACCGCCGCCAGGAATATCTGCGCGCCATCACTGGCGCCGCCGAGAAGGAATTGCAGGAGTCCAACAAAGTCAAAGATTACATGAAAGTCATGGAGCAGGCCCGCGCCATGATGGATTCTCCCATCCAGAAAACTTTCGATTATGCCAAGGAAGAGAAGCCCGAAATTCTCAAGGCCTATCAGCCCAAAATCACCGCTGAACAGCAACTGGATCCCAAATATTACCACGGCAATCGTTTCGGCGAAGGCTGCCTGCTGGCCCGCCGCATGGTGGAAGCCGGCGCGCGTTACGTCCAGGTCGAATACCAATACGGCCCGTTCAAGGGCTTCGACATGCACGAAAATGGCCGCGAACGCATGATCGAAATGAAAAAGCAAATCGACGGCCCCATTGCCCAATTGATCCGCGACCTGCACGATCGCGGCCTGCTCAAGCGCACCCTGGTTTGCATCGCGACGGAGTTTGGCCGCACCATCGCCAGCGCCCCCTCCGCCGGAGTCGAGCCGGAAGGCGACGCCGAACGGCACACCGGCGAAAATCTTGTCATTGACAGCGAGCGCATGTATGGATTCCACGGCCATTTCAGCAGCGGCAACCAGATGCTTTTCTTCGGGGGCGGCTTCAAAGGCGGCTACGTCCATGGCAAAACCGCCGGGCATCATCCGATGGTGCCGATTGAAAATCCGGTGCCATTGACCGACGTCCATGCCACCATTTACAAAGCGCTCGGCATCCCGGCCGACCAAAGCTTTACCACCGAAGCGCGGCCTTTCTACGTGACCGAAAACGGCCAGGGCAAAGCGATCAACGCGCTCTTGGCTTAACCGCCAATCAAACTATTTCGATGTCCGCGCCGCCGAATCGCAGCAGTTCGTTGCCCTCAATTGACAGTCCGGCCTGAATGCGGGAAACTGTGTCATGGAAAAAATTATATTTCCGCGCAGCGTGCGCGAAACCATGGCTGGCTGGGTTTATCTGCCCCGCTTTGTCGATAAAATACGTCTCCATCTCGCTGGCAAACTCCATGCCGACTACCAGGAAAATTTCACCAAGGGTTTCGATGGCGCCTGGCTGAAAGCCGCCGGTTTGTCCGCCGAACCTTTCATCGAAATGGTCAAGAAGACCGTGACCGATGGCGAAGTGACCGATTGGGTCGCTAAAAACGTCAAAAAATCAGAGGCGGAGAAAGCCGCTTTTGGCAGTTACGTTTTAAATCGCGGCCAGGACGACGAATCCTCGAAAGCTCGCCTAAAAATGCGCAAAGAAGAAGCCGGCCTCGCCCATCGCGACGACATCAAAAACTTCGCCGACTTCATCGACGCCGACGAAAAGCGAATCTAGTCGCGTCTGCAAAATGCTATTCAGTTGTAGCGTCGAGGCTGTGCCTCGACTTCTTGAGCCGCCCTCCTTCGCTAAAAGCTATGGCGGGCAGGCAATCAGCCTTTTCTTTCCGAGCGCGGGTCCCAGGCATCGCGCAGGCCGTCTCCCACGAAATTCAGCGCCAGCAAAGTGAACGCCAAAGCCGCCCCGGGATAGACGATCAACCACCAATATATCCGAATCGAATTGATTTGTTCGGCCCCGCTGGCAATCAACGATCCCAAGCTCGCTTGCGGCGGTTGAATGCCCAATCCCAAATAGCTTAGGAATGATTCGTAAAGAATGATCGAGGGAATGGTCAGCGTGAGATAAACGATGATCACCCCATAAACATTGGGCAAAATGTGGCGCAGAATAATGCGCGCATGAGTTGCCCCGAGGACCCGGCTGGCTTCGACAAAGGCGCGATGCCGCAGCGAAAGCACCTGCCCCCGCACGATGCGCGCCATGGTCAGCCATGAGACGGCCCCCAATCCAGCGAACAACCCGGCCAATTGCATCAGCCGCACGTTCTCGGCCGAGAGTCCTTTCGCGCCCTCTTGCATTTTGCCCAGCACGGCGTTCAGCGCCGTAATCAGCACGATAACAAATATAATTGACGGCATCGCATACAACACATCGACAAACCGCATCATCACGCCATCCCAGCGTCCGCCGCAATAGCCCGCAATCGCGCCCCACAACACGCCGATGACCAGGCTGACCGCCGCGCCCACCAGCCCGACCAGCAGCGAAATGCGCGCGCCGTAACAAACCCGGCTCAACAAGTCGCGCCCATGCACATCCGTTCCAAACCAGTGCTGAAAACTGGGCGGGGCGAATTGGGCGTCCGACAGCGCGTCGGGCGAATAGGTCACCGCTTCGGGCAGGCGCGGGGCCAGGGCGGGACGGCCCAAGGCCGGCCAGAGCAAAACAATCCCCACTAGCAAGAGCAAAAAAATCGAGGCGGCCGCCGCCGGACGGTTGCGCCGGAACCGCCGCCAGGCTCGCTGATTGGGGCTGAGGTTCTCCAGCTTACTCATAACGCACCCGGGGATCCAGCATTGTAAACAAGAAATCCACCGCGAGGTTCAGCGCCAGCAGCAGGATCGCGTAGAGCAGGACCAGCCCCACCACCATGGTGTAATCGCGATTGAGCGAGCTGTTGACCATGAAAACCCCAATGCCCGGCAGTTGAAACAGATTCTCGACGATGAACGATCCTGTCAACAAATCGGCCAGCATTGGACCGGAATACGACAACACCGGCAGGACGGCGATGCGGAAGGCGTGTTTAAGCAGCACCGCTATTTCGCTCAAACCTTTGGAGCGCGCCGTCGTAATGAATTCCGCGTGCAAAATGGCCAGCATTCCCTCGTGCATCAGCCGCGCGACCCGCCCCGAAAAATAAAGGCCCAGCGTCAAGACCGGCAAAATGGCGTGCCACGGCGAGCCCCACAAGGCCACGGGAAACCAGTGCATTTTGATGGCAAAAAGCATCACGAAAATCGGTCCGATGACCAGGCCCGGAATGCAAATAACACCCAACGCCACAAAGCTTCCCAAGTAATCCTGCCACGCTCCTTTATGCACCGCGGTCAGAAACCCGAGCGGAATACCGGTGCCGAGCGCGAAACAAAAGGCCAGCCCGCCCAAGCTGAGCGAAATCGGCAACCCTTGCACAATGATGTCCGTCACCGAATGGTTGCGGTACTTAAGCGACGGCCCGAAATCGCCGTGCAAAACGCCATTGAGATAGCGCCAATATTGTTTGGCCATGGGTTCGTCCAGATGAAATTTAGCCCGGAGATTGCGCTCGATTTCGGGCGAAGCCGGTTTGCGTTCGCGATCAAAAGGCCCGCCCGGCGTGACCCGCACCAGGATGAAAGCGAGGAAGCTGATCAGCAACAGCAACGGCGCCATGAACAGAATGCGTTTCAGGAAATACATCGCAGCAGCGGCAGAATTTACCCGCGAAGCCGGCCAGCCCGCAAGCCGCATCCTGAACCAGTTGTTCCTTATCCCCCCGCAATCGCGCCAACAATCAAGAGCGGCTCAACGCCATTGGCCACCGCCTCGGGCAATTTGACATCGGGCGTTTCATTGGAGAAATCTTCTTTACAAGCGAAAAATCTGACGAGGAGCCGCCGCTGCAAGGTAAGGGGATCGCGAATTGTCCCGCGCAGGACTGGATAGCGCGACTCGAGCGCATCGAGAACCGCGCCCAGCGTGACGGGACCCCCGACCTCGAGTCGCACTTCGCCTGCCACTTGCGCCAGCGTGCGCAAATGGTAAGGCAGCGCCACGCGCATCGTGCTCATGGCAGCGTTTGCACCTCGACCGACAGAACAGCCGGCAGATCGCGGACGATGGCATTCCAACTCTCGCCGCTATCGGCCGAGGCGTACACCTGCCCGCCGGTGGTGCCGAAATACAATCCGCACGGTTCGAGCGAATCCACCGCCATCGCATCGCGCAGCACGTTGACGTAGCAATCTTTCTGCGGCAGACCTTTGGTCAGCGCTTCCCATTCGTTTCCACCGGTGCGGCTGCGATAGACCCGCAGCTTGCCGTCGGGCGGGAAATGCTCCGAATCGCTCTTGATCGGCACGACATAAATGGTGTCCGGTTCATGCGCATGAACGTCAATCGGAAAACCAAAGTCCGACGGGAGATTGCCGCTAACCTCGTGCCATGATTCCCCGGCATTGTCGCTGCGCATGACGTCCCAATGCTTCTGCATGAATAAAACGCCCGGGCGGGAACGGTGCAAAGCGATGCGATGAACACAATGTCCCACTTCCGCATCCGGGTCAGGAAGTTCGAAGGCCGACTTCAACCCGCGGTTGATCGGCTGCCAAGTCGTCCCGCCGTCGTCAGTCCTGAATACGCCCGCCGCCGAGATGGCGACAAAAATCCGTTTTGGGTTGGCTGGATCCAGCAGGATGGTATGCAGGCCCATCCCACCCGCGCCCGGTTGCCAAAGATGGCCCTTGGCGCTGCGCAATCCCGGCAGTTCCTCCCATGAACCGCCTCCGTCCTTCGAGTGGAACAGCGCGGCATCCTCGGCTCCGGCATAGACGGAATCCGGGTTCGTCAACGAAGGTTCGAGATGCCAGATGCGCTTAAACTCCCAGGGATGCTGCGTGCCGTCGTACCACTTGTGGGTGCCCGGGGTGCCTTCATATTTGAAGTCCTTGCCCACCGCCTCCCAGGTTTTTCCGCCATCACTGGAACGCTGGATCATTTGTCCAAACCAGCCGCTGGATTGCGACGCATATAAGCGGTTGGGGTCCGCCGGCGAGCCCTTGAGATGATAAATTTCCCACCCGGCAAAATGCGGGCCGCTGACCTCCCACTGTTTGCGCGAGCCATCGCCTGTCAAGATGAAAGCTCCTTTGCGGGTGCCAACCAATACGCGTATAACGCTCATTGGCGCTCAGATATACCGTTTCGCTCCGGGGTCGTCGAGAGGGGATTTCACCTTTTGGCTTGGGCATATCTCGGGCAAGGGCTTTGGCATTAGACGATTGAGAATTGATCATTGAAAATTTGTTATTGGTCATCGGGGTCACGTCCTGAAATAGGTTGGTACTTTGGAAAGAGAAATTCCAAGTATTATGAAAGTTATTCGATACAGTCATGGATTCAAAATGCAAGCCGTCAAG
>DASRLE010000005.1:0-19718 GCA_035648615.1 Saccharimonadales bacterium (SeqCode)
GAATTGCCGAACTCGTGAGGCGCGAATGGCATTCGACGGAATGTGCAGGGTCGCGAGGAGAGTGCTCTTGCGCTGCTGCAAGCTGAGATCGGATGCGTTTTTGAAATGGAATGTCTTAGCCATAAATATAGATATGACCGCTGGCCGTACGGGGTAGGCAGCCGGCCAGAGGGTCAACCTTGCATAGCCTGCCTGAGTTCTTTAAGCATTCGCGCCCCGCGCTCTTTGATTTGGCTTGGGGTCAAGGATTCGGAATTCATTTTCTGTTTTCGCGGCTTTCCTTGTTCAATCGCTCCGCCTTCGGGATCCTCGGTCGCCCAGTCGGATAGGCACTTGTGGAGGCGGCGCCGTCATTGGGATGGCAGACCTTGATTTTCCTTGGGTAAGATCAAGTGCGTGACCCTTCACAAAAAATCGTTGGATACCGTTAATATTCAATTGCTGCCGGGACTGGAACGGGGTTTGATTTCGGGGTGGCCAAGCCCAAACAAAAGCAAGTTAAAAACCAAACGCCAGATGAGATGCTGGCGGAAAAGATTCATTCTTTGTTGGGGAAATTAGAAAAAAGAGCTGGAGACGGAAACCAGAAGGCCAGAGAAGAATTAAATTTCATCCGTTGGCTTTGTTTGGATAAATTGAAACCTGACCTCGAACGGCGCGCAAAAGCTGGCGAAATAGGCTTTCCGCCGCCGATCCGCACCCTCTTGGAATTGGCTGACTTCGCTATTCCGCTCTTGCTGTGGCTCTCCGAGCATCAAACGGCGAATGTAAAACAATATGCCCGGAACCGTTGGGCCTGGCCAGCCTACGTTCATCTATCGAAGCAAATGCAAAACCGATATGAGGCACTGGTGCCGAAATTTAATTCAACCGGAAAGCAGCTTGTCACAGAAAGCCCTATTGGGCTTGGCAGCAACTTAGGCGTGATTATAAATCCCAGCCGAACCAAAGGAGATTGGCTGTTTGTTCTGGCGGCAAACACGATCAGGTGGGTTGCGGATATAGAGGAGTCGAGGAAAGTATATTTCGGGAGGCCGTGGAATTGGCTGTTAGCACACAAGCCATTTTTGGAATTGGATCACAGGAATTTCGATGATGCGGCGAGAAAATTCCTTGAATCACATGGAAGATTTACCCGCGCAACTTGGGACAAATGGAAGCCGATATTTGACACATACATCACTTTGCACTTTGGGCCGCCAGCCGAAAAATTTAAATTGTTTCCACCCAATTGGAAATCGAATCTATTCATTGCTGGGCATTATGGGACTGAGATGCAATGGTTTGAAGAGCACAGAAAGTCTAAATCATTGAGCGCAGTTGAGGAAACTCAGTCTTTGTTTGATTTGAAGGCTATCGCAGCGTCTCACGCAGTCCCGCCCCTCCAACAAATAGACCGCCCTGAAATTTGCGAAATTGTAAATCGGAGAAAGACGGATAAAGGCAAATGGAGCGAATTGAAGGGTGAATTGCTCAAGCGGATTTTCAAACTTGCCCCATCGCCTTGATCTGGGTTTTTCCACCGGAACAAATCTCGATTTTCGCCTGGCCATAAATCGCGCGAAATCCAGTGCAAGTTTTCAGCGCTCGGTCATATTCCCTTCACGGACTCGAACGGTTGAAGGCGAATTGAAATTTAGAAACTGCCGCTGATTTAGAAATCCTGAACCTTGGGGTTTTTGTGTTGAAACTGGGGCAGTTTTACTTTTGGTGATTATGAAACTAGAGCGATAGCGCGCGCGCGTCAGCGTTCCCCTGGCCTCCGCCCTTTTATCTCGCGCTGCCGGCGTATGCGGTGTAGAGTCTGGCAATTAATCAACATGCCATAAACAGCGAACCCAACTCCTCCGGCTTTTCATGCACGCTGTCGAGATGGCGGGAGGTTCCTCTGGTGTTGAGGATTTTTGCCATTTTCTCGCTCTTGGCGACTGTTTTCGGATTTGCCGTGCCAATTTTTGGGTCCAAGCATCTTAAGGAATTTCTTGTCCCCTTCATAGGTTGGTCGCCAAGCGTGGGATATATGTTCGGCTTGTTCTTTACCTTCGCTCTGATCTTCATGCGGGTGCCGCCGATGGAGTCTCGTCCGCTTATTTTGCCCGGGGTGTGGAAGCCACCGATGCGGAGTATCGTTAATTGGATTCGGCAAAGACAGGCCGCCCAGCCTTATGGCTTCCTGCGCTTTGGCTTCATCGCTCCTTTGCTTCTCCAGATGTTCGGTGGGTTTTGGTCGGCGATGAAGTATGACGGTATTGACTTCGGAAATCCATATCTCAGGGTCAGCCCCTGGCAGCCTTTTTGGACCATCGGGCTTCCGGCACTGTGGATCCTGGTTTTGTTTTCGCCGCCAATGAACCGGTTTTGCCATCGGTGCTGGTCAGTATCGGCGGCGGCGGGGGATTAGCGGCGCTCGGGGCTAGCGGCGGCGGGCGGTGGTAGTGCATGGCCATGGTGGTCCTGCCGGTGTCGGCGTCACTATTCACACAAATCCACAAAAGGAAGCAATGGTGAGCCAGTGTCCTCACTTTTTAAACTGGATTGGACCGGCGCGTTCTCAAAGAAGTCGGACGCGCCGAAGGCTTGGGAGATTACAAGACAATATTACGATGACCGTATCTCCCCACCCGCAAGTGACTTCAACCTCAACGAGAAAGGCTTCAATTCCATTGACCGCAGCGGATAATACACGGGCTAGCATCCGCGGATATTGGGCGAAGCCAGGCGCAAGGGCAATGCGGTTTTTGCGAAGCGGCGATTCCTGTCGAGTCAGCCGTCGGTGCGGCTTGTGTCGCTTCAGTCTCTTTGTTTCCTGAATGCGCCATTCAGCCTTCAGCCCTCAGCCGCTGTCCCATACCCACCCTTCCCTCTCCAAAAGCCGTCACACCGTAACATTCGTTGATAGTCAAGCACTTAACCCGTAACAGATACCGTCACAAACCCTCCTACAGTCCCGTCACAAACAGGCAATCTTTGGCCGGTAAATCTTAATGCGACCTGTCTGCGCTCGCAGTCGCAGACTTGGTCCGCTCAAAAGTCGAAACCAAATTCTTTTTTCATGGACTCCCAATCCGTTCCGGCCTTTCCGACAGGAGACAAACGGCGCTCAGAGCCTCTTTGAAAGCCTCGAGGAAGAGGCACCGCGGGGAAAATCCCAATATGTTTGGCGCTTGTGATGGCGGTGCAATGGCGTGCGGCAATATAAGGTCAGTTTTCGTGGGGAGGATCGGTGGCCGTGCCTGGCGTGGTAACAGGCGGTTTTTCCGGCGTGGCAAAGACGGCCTTGACGGCTTCGAGATAGCCATAGCCGTACGGCTGCATTGGTTCGAGGCAACTTCCCTCGGGCCACTCATTCCAGGCATTGATGGTGACGATCTTCGGCTGCGTCGGCGCGGCCAGCAACCGTTTCTTAATGATCTCCAGGGATTGCTTGAAAGCGGCAGGCGTGTTGCCCGTGACGACCGGGTTCACGACCGGCGAGGCGGGCCGGCTCCAATCCGCGTTGGCCGCCGCGCGCGGACTGTTGTCCCAATTGATCATCGCGTTCGGGAAATAGGGGATGGAATAGGTCGTCAGTGCGCGCACCCAGAACGACAGATATCTCTTTCGGCCCCAGACGTAATCAGAGGTCGGGAAAGTACTGTTATTCAGGGCGCCGTGATGCACCCAAGTATAGCTGGTCAGGCTGTCCAGTGCGAGGTCGCGGCAGAGTTTGGGCCAGCCGGACGGCGTTTTGCCGCCGGGCAGATTCGGCTCGCCCCAGAGGATCGCATTGACATGCAAACCGGGGAAACCGGCGGCACGAACCTTGGCCCGGAATTTGTCGAGCGCGGCGCGGGCGTTTTCAATCGAGCCAAAGCTGTCAAGAAACCGGCTCATTTCGTAAATGGAGAAATAAGGTCTGCCCTCCACCAGCCAGTAGCTCGGGTGCTTGAAGTGTCGGGCGATGACCAGATCGCAGATTTTGTCCCAAGTCTCGGGCGTGACCTTGCCGGGATAAAGCAGCTTCAGATTATGGTCGGCCGGATTGTAGCCCTGGATATCATACCAGTCATGGTTCGCCCACATGAGGGCGAATTTCACCTGGGCGTTGTTGGTGGCGTGGAGAAACCCTTCGTCCAACGCATCGTCGAGATACGGCCCGTCGTTGTAATAATACCAGTCAAAGATAAAAACGTTCACGCCGTAGGCGGTGGCGGCCGCGATTTTCTGTGCCATGACTTCGGGCTTCGCTTCATTTTGATAGCCCCAGACCGGGGGTTTGGGCTGGATGTGCCCGGAAAAGCGCGGCTTGGCCGCCTTGATCTCATCCCACTCCGTGAAGCCGGGATATTTATTCTTGTCCCAGCGCGTATCCGGGTGCGTGCCGGGATAATAGTAGGCGGCAACGGTGATGGGCGTGTTGGAGCCGGCACCCGCTTTGGCCGCGACGGGCGCGGTGGAACCCGCTTCCCGGACCTCCACGGAAACGTTGTCGAGCCCGGGTGTGGATTGGGTGGCCTGGAAAAAAATGACGATGGCCGTCCCGGCGGGCACGCGCTGCGCCACAAGCGTTTGTTTGGCTCCGTCGGTAAATTCGCCGCTCGCGAGCTGATCCTGGTCGCCGTCCTCAATGGACGCCTTCAGGACCGTCTCGCCGTTGAAGACGTCAGAAACGTCAAACGTCAACACGACGTCCGCCGTTTTTTCCAGGGTGCCGACTTTCTGGCTCAGGCGGCCCAACTGGGATGGATTGCAGATCGGCGTCGTCGCGCCTTCCTTGCTATTGACGGCATACCTGTTGCTCTTACCCGTCCAGCCATTCGGCAACCCGGCATACCAGCCATCTCTGCCCTGCGTCAATCCCGTGAGGTCGCTAAAGTCGCCGTTGACAACTTGCAAACCTCCCGGCACGGCCGCTCCCAGACCAAGGACGGCGGCCGCCGACAGCGTCATCCATTTCAGAGCTTGGAATCCTGAAATGGAAATTCGGCCGTTGCAGGAAAAAATCTTAGGATGGATGTGTGTTTGCATGTGAACTTTAGGAGTATTTTATATTCAACCGGTCTTTGTTCGCACAGGAACAGGATGCAGTCGAACTTAATACAGGCTCACCGGTTAGGGCGTTTTACCGTTTGACACATCGCCCTGCTGGGTGACCCCTTTTCAGGCTCGAAACCGATGGTTGTGGGTGGCAGAAATTCCGTCCAGAATCTAAATGATTGATTGGCGGGGATTCCCTCCAGCCATTCTTAGTGCTGTTCGGCGGCCACGGCGCGGATCAGCCGCATGCAACTGGCTTCGTCGGAAAAGATGCGCACCCAGCGTGCGGCGTTTGATTTCCTGATTGAAGCGTTCCAATAGTTTAGTGCTTTTAAAGTGTTTGTGATGCGGGATGGGCAGACGGCAATAGGTCCAAGTTTCCTCGATGTTGGTCTCCACCCATGCGCAGAGCTTGGGATAACGGCATCTCGCTGCGTTGGTATTGCTGGAAAACCTGCGTGCTGAAATGGCCCGCCCGGTCCTCCGGCACCCGCAAGACCAACGTCCCCACGGGAGTCACCAGCTTGTGCCGGTAATAGCCACTGCGATATCCGAGTATGCCCGGTGTTGAGGTAGTAGTGCCGCGAAACGATTTGCATTTGGTTCCATGGGAAAGATGGTCTCAAGCAGCGAACCCCGAATGGTGGAAGAATTACAATGGGGTTAAACATCGGCGAGACGAAGAATTCAAGCGAGCAAATCTCGGTAATGTCTTGTATTCTATGGCGGGATTAATTGTATTGGTGGGCTACCTATACGCTGAGGATTTGAGGGACTCTGTATTACCGAATTCGCAGAGTTTTCTACGGTTCGCTCCAAAATAAGGGGACGCGCCGTTGAAAAAGTAGCTATTTTTCCGGAGCTATTCCGAATTTTTTCATGGTCTTGATTTGACTTTCGGAACGGTCGATCTCCTCCCCGCTGTATTGAGTTGCGCCACCTTCTTCCAAAAGGCATCGTGGCTGCAAACCAGGCATTTTAATTTACGCCCTTGAATTTCAACACCGATCGGATCCTCTTTGAACAGGCTCATAAATTCTTAGGTCGGTTTTAACCGGGATTATCCATTTGACCAGTTGTTCGTGGCGTTAAGCTGACTATTACTGGCGGTTTGCGCGACTATTCTCCCAACGCTTGGGCTTGCAAGCGATTGTCATCCATTGCCAGAGCAAGCCCAACGGTCCGGCTATTAATGTCTTGGCCGGATTGGCCCAAACGAATATCCGATCTTTTCTCCAACGAGATTAGCGGAATAGATGTCGTTTGCCCATTGGAATTTAGCCGCAAGTTTGTAATTGCGCGCAATGGACCCTTTTGGCGCAAGGAAAAGAGCCTACTGAGTTCACCGGCAAGCTCGGGGGATGATCGCCTTCTCGGAATCAAATTGCTGCAATCGCTTTGACCTTGTCCCGGACCTTATCCGGTTCAAGCACCTCATTTTTTACCGTATAGAGAGCGAGTTCCTTTCCCTGTTTAGAATTCTCGGCCGTCACGATTATTTTCCGTTCAAGAGTTGCACTGGGTAATACGGTCACTTCAAACTCCTTAGTTTCGTGCGGCTTTTCAGGCTCGGCTTTTTTGGGCTTCCGGCGCTGACTTTTAGCAGGTTTGGTTTCGACGGGTTTCTCCAGCAAATCATACGTTATCCCAATAACGCGGGTATCGCTCGGTTGGGGTATCTCTCAACTGACGCTGCGGGAATGAGCTTTCTCCGAGACGCAGTTGACGATTGCAGAAGTCCTCGTTGAATAAGCCGATAAACGGTGGCTGGTCTCATGCTCAACAATTGGGCCAAGTCCTGCAACGTGATTTTTGTGTAGATCCCGAAATTGAAATATGCACTTGTCTACGCCCCAATTCTTTTTTAGCATTGGGTCTCGTTTGTCAATTTGCCCATGAAAAATAAGACGCGACGTCAAATTACACCGGACCGGATCATGCAATTGAGCTGGGGTTATGCACCTCCGCTGATCATCGAAGCTGCGGTGAAACATCATTTGTTCGATTTGCTCGATGACTCCCCGAAAACCGCCCAGCAACTGGCAAAAGGATCAGGAGCCTCATTGCGGGGCGTCAAGGCCATCTGC
This sequence comes from Saccharimonadales bacterium (SeqCode), assembly GCA_035648615.1. Lineage (GTDB taxonomy): Bacteria > Verrucomicrobiota > Verrucomicrobiia > Limisphaerales > Palsa-1400 > DASRLE01. Next base: position 7,104 of record DASRLE010000005.1, read on the forward strand.
AACGCACTGGTTGGTTTACATTTGCTGGCCCGCCAGCAAGACCACTATTTGCTTACGCCGGAAAGTGCCGCATTTCTGGTTTCTCGCAAACCTGCTTATCATGGCGAGTTTTTCCGGCACGTTTCCACACAGCTAATCCCGAAATGGCTCCCCCTGGATAAAAGCGTCCGCACTGGCAGTTCTGTTCGATCAGTCAATTCCGAGAAGGATGGTGCTGAGTTTTTCGCAGAATTTGTCGAAGCCATATTTCCGCTGAGTTACGCCGCAGCAAAAGCCTTCGGAGAACACTTAGGTATTCCAAAGACAAAAAAGCCCATCTCCGTGCTCGACCTCGCCGCTGGGTCTGGTGTTTGGGGGATTGCACTTGCCGAACAGTCGCCGCAGGTTCAGGTCAGTGCAGTGGACTGGCCGAAGGTCCTCGCCGTAACCAAAAGAGTGGCACAGAGGCACGGCGTTGCGAACCGGTTGACAGGAATTTCGGGTGATTTATTAACCGTTCCTTTCGGGAGAAACCATCAGGTTGCGACGCTGGGGCATATTTTGCACAGTGAAGGTGAAGCCCGAAGTCGCAAGCTGTTGAAAAAGACATTCGACGCCCTTGCCCCCGGTGGAACGATTGCCATTATGGAATTTCTGGTTAATAAGGACCGAACCGAACCGTTGGTTGGGCTTTTGTTCGCCGTGAACATGTTGGTCAATACTGAGAAAGGAGATACGTTTAGTTTTGAAGAAATTAGCGGCTGGTTGCGTGACGCTGGTTTTAGGAAACCGCGTCTGCTAAATGTTCCGGCAGTTTCACCATTGTTGCTCGCAACCAAACCCTGAGCCGCAGAACAAGCTGTCGCAGAAAATGGGAGTTGCGTCGTACAGCTTTTCGCCCGTTGTTCTCATCTGATTTTTCAAGAATACCCACAAGGTGCAGAAATTCATCTGCTCCGACCACGATTCGCACCGCGTTTTGAATTTGCCCCGTTGGCCGACGCCGGTATGCTCTCGCCGATGAACAGCAGTTCCCAGAATTCAGCCAATGCGTTAATCGCAAAGGTTCAGCAACTTTTCAGTCGCGATTTGGCCTTGGAAAACGATTACTTGCGTCAGGAAAACAGGATTCTGCGCAGCAAACTGGGCGCCCGGGTGCCTTTGACCGAGGTGGATCGACGCATTCTGGTGAAGTACGGACTGAGGATTAAGGATCGACTGGCCGAAGTCATTTCCATCGCCCAGCCTGAGACGCTGCTGGCCTGGAATCGCCGGCAGAAACGGAAGAAATGGACCTTCCAGAATGCCTCGGCCAAGGCCGGACGTCGGCGCAAAGCCGGCGACGCCGAAGCTCTGATTGTCCGACTGGCAGGAGAAAACAATAGCTGGGGTTACAAGCGGATCTCTGGAGAGCTCTAGAAACTGGGACACCGCGCCTGCCCCAGCTACGTGCGCGACGTGCTCCGGCGCCATGGCCTGCCGCCTGCTCCCGGTCGCAAGGGACTGTCGTGGAAGCAATTCATTCAGGCGCACTTGGAGGTCACCTGGGCGACGGACTTCTTTACCGAAGAGGTTTGGACGATGGGCGGATTGGTGACCATTTACGTTCTGTTCTTTTTGCATCTGGGCAGTCGGCGAGTGTGGATGGCAGGCTGCACGCCGCAACCGCGCGCCGCCTGGATGGCGCAACAGGCCCTGAACTTCTCCATGGTCGTCGCGGATTGGAAACTACCGTGTCGGTATCTGGTCCATGACCGAGACACCAGCTTAATCGCCTTGGACGGAGTGCTGAAAACCGACGAGCTCCGCATTCTCAAGACGCCTCCTCATTCGCCGCAGTGCAATGCTTTTGCCGAGCGTCACGTACGGGAAATCCGTGCGACGCTCGATGATCTGATTCTGCTGGGTGAGTCCCATCTGCGCCGCACGCTGACCGTCATCGAGGAGTATCACAACGCCCGCCGCCCGCACCAAGGAATCGGTAATGTTATTCCACTGGCCTTTGATTACCCCGCAGAACCGGCGCTCCATGCGGAAATCCGGCGCGAAGGGGCTCTGGGTGGCCTCTTGAATCATTACTCAATCCAGAAGGCGGCCTAATGGCATCGAGTTGGATGCGTTGCCGGCCTGGGACACTGTACTAAGGGCCGCCCATTTTGCCATGTTATCTATCTAAACCGCGCGGAGCTGAGTCAGGAAAACAACCAGATACATTTCCGTCACAATCGGGAAGTGCCGCCGACTGCGCCGGCGCTAACCGCCCACCTTTCTCTCCGGATGAATTTGCGCACCATACAGGGTTTGTCCTGACAAAGGTCCACTTCTTGGCGACCAGGACACGAAACCAACGGAGGAGAGTGTCGGAAGTGACGAGCGTGGCCAGTTGCCCAAGGCGGCGTCGTCCGACAAGCTTGGCTTTGCGCGCAAGCCGAATACGTTGGGCCTACGTGAAGCGTCTGGATTTGCCACCGAGTTGTTCGAGGAAAACGCGATTTTCTTCCTGGAGGTATTCAATCACGACCTGCTGGTGTCGATTCATCCAGCCGGCGGCGGCGACAAGAAAGAATTGGAGTTGAGTTGTCACGCAGAAGAGAATCCTTCAAAAGTCCCTGTAGCTCAATCCTCCTGATTGCCTCGACTGAGTTTTTTGGTAGTACAGGATGAAGCAGGCCGAAGCACTGGCAGTGTCATGGTCCTATCTGATGTCGAAGTTCGCGCAGCAAGTCGGCGGTAGCTTACTTGTTTTCGGCAGCAAAGTGGTACTTTCCAGAGACAATTTGGAGAACGACGCTGTCCTTTTCTTGCCGCAGAAATTTCACCCCCTCGGCCTCCGCTACCGCATTCCCGCTTTCGGTGATGGAATTAATATCTTTGGCCGGCAGGTAAACGGTGGCCGTTGTATTTGCCGGAATAGTGACCCGCAAATCAAAATGCCCGGCGGATTGGTGCCATTCGCTGATGATACGTCCACGAATGGAATCATAATCGCCTTTGGCCCAGGTGAGTGCGCCGCCGGCTTCTGGCTTAACGATAATCTTTTTGAAACCTGGAGCTGCAGGGTCGGGGCGAATGCCTGCGACATACTCGTGCAACCAGATGTTGAGATCGCCAATAAGCATGACGATGTTGCGGGAATTCATCCCGGAATCGGCGGTGTCGCCATTCCACAACTCCCACATCGTGGTGGCCCCTTTCGAAATCATGTAACCCCAACTGGGATAGGTCGTCTGCGTCGCAATGGTGTAGGCGAGGTCTGGCCGGCCATTATCCGACAACACGCGCATCAAATAATGCCCGCCTATCAATCCGGTTCCTAAATGATTGCTGCTCTCCACGGTGATTTTCTCGACCAGATGGGCAAACACGTTCGTTTTAAATTCATCCGGCATCAGTCCAAACGCCAGCGGCAGCAAGCAGGATGTCTGCGTGCCGTTGTCGTAATAGCCTGCATCGGAATTGTAGAAGCGACGGTTGAACGCAACTTTTACCCGATCTGCAAGCATTTCGAAATGTTCGGCGTCCCCAGTCTTGGTCAGCAACCGCGCCGACCGCGCCATCAGGCAGAGATCATGATAGAAAACTGCCGTGCTCATTAAGATACCGCTGGTGGTCAACTTTGGGTCTTTGGAATTAATCACCCTCATCTCCGTCAACGATTTGGGTGGAAAACACCAGTCCCCATAAGTGTTTCGCGGCATGATGTCGTTCTCCAGAAATGACGTCATGTGATCGGTCCATTTTTTCATCGAGACGTAGTGCTGTTGAAGAATTCCCAGATCGCCGTATTGATCGTAAAGCATGTGGGGAATGATGATGTATGAGCTGGCCCAGACGACCCCATCCTGGTAGAGGGACCAATAGGCCGGAGACACGTCAGGCACGCTGCCGTTGGAATGTTGATCGTCCTGAATATCAGTCAGCCACTGAGCATACAACGGCGCAACATTAAACAAATAAGTTTCGCCTTTTGACACTTCCTGCCGGTCGCCCATCCAGCCTTGGCGTTCGTCGCGGGGAAGATCCGTGGGCATGCTGCGGTAGTTATCGCGCTCGGTCCAATAAATGTTATGGGAAATCTGATTGAGCAAAGGATTGGAACAGGAAAAGTGCCCCACAGTCGGCACGGCATCATAGACCAGCCGACCGTCGATGGCGCTCAGTGTTGGCTGGCCGGGAAAACCCGTGACCTCCACATAGCGAAAACCGTGATAGGTGAACCGCGGCTCATAAGTTTCGACCCCCTGCCCCTTCAGCGTATAAATGTCCTCGGCTTTGGCGGTGCGGAGATTATCGGTATAGATCATGCCATCCGGCTTGAGCACTTCGGCATGGCGAAGTTTTACGACGGTGTTCCGAGGCCCGCTGACTTTCAACCGGCACCAGCCCGCCATGTTTTGTCCCAAGTCAAATACATATACGCCGAGCTTCGGGTTCGTGATTGCAATGGGAAGCAGCGTTTCCATGACGCGGATCGGTTCGCCGATTTGCGCTGATAAGACCGGTGAAGCCGGCTTGACCAACTGCACCCGCCGCCAGGTGGAATCATCATATTTTGGCTGGCTCCAGCCGGGCATTTCCCTCCGCGCATCATATTCCTCGCCGTCATACTCGTTGTTTGCGCCAATCGGGCCGTTGGCAGTCAGCTTCCAATTTTCGTCGCTGACAATGTGCGCCGACGTGCCGTCGTTGTACTCAACGTTCAGTTGCAACCGCAGTTTCGGATACCCCAACGTTTGCGTGGCAATCGGATCACTCAGGCGCGGGGCAAAATAACGGCCATTCCCAAGAATGACGCCGATGGCGTTATCGCCTTGCTTGAACTGATCCGTCGCGTCAAAGGTCAAGTAAAATGCGCGCTTGTTATATTCAGAGAGAGCGGGTGAGAGCACGTCATCGCTCATTTTCTGGCCATTCAGGTATAACTCAAAAAGCCCAAGTCCGCAGACATACGCCGTAGCTCGCCGCACCTTTTTCTCCACGGTAAATTCACGCCTCAAGTAGCGCGCTGGCAATCGCCGGTCTTCGTTTCCAATACTTCCCCAAGGCTGCATTCCATATTCTCCCAGCGGTTTGGCCATTACCCAGGCGGTGTCGTCATACGCTAAAGCGTTCCATCCGTCTTCTGCATTCGTTGCCGACTTCCAGTTCCCGTCAGTATCCAGCGTCAAGGAACCTGCTCGTTCAAAAACAATATTCATCCGGGCGATCAATCCCGCGGAAGTCGGCCCGTCCCCAAGATTGCGCGACTGCACCGCCAAAATATTTTTCCCCGGCTTCAATAAAGGACCCAGGATAATTTTTCCGGGCGTTCTCCAATTGTCGCCGCTGCCCGCTTCCCGACCGTTGACAAATAGACGAAACTCATTGTCCGCTGTCATTGCGATGGTCGCCTCGCGAATGCCTTGATTGGCCGGCAATTCAAAGACGCGGCGGAAATAACGAGTGCCTACCGGCGCGCTGACTGCGGGATTTCCCTCTGGAAACCAAATCCATTTCGCGCCGGCGAGTGGATCCACCCTTTCGACTTGGTCCAATCCGATCCATTTTCCCTGCCAATCGCTTTCTTCAAGCAGTCCCATGCTCCACGTCGCCGGGTTGCTCCACACCGATGCGCGGCCATCCTTGTCCCAAACCCTGACTTTCCAGAAACATTGCGTGCCTGACCCCAGGGCCTTGCCCGAATAAGCAATATTGACGCTTTCTTCGCTCAAGACCCTGCCGCTGTTCCATAAGTCCCCATTATCATGCAAGAGAAGTTCTTTGCTGCTCGCAGCCAGAATTTGATACGCAGTCTGCACTTGATTGCGTTCGTCCGATTGCACCTGCCAGATCAAACGCGGGCACACAACGTCAATGCCCAGCGGATTGAAACGATATTCGCATTGCAAATTTACCGGCAGAACTGGCTGGGCGCGCGACTGAAAGCCAGCCAGCGTTAACAGGATGGCGCTTAAAACCATCATCGTCAGATTTTTCTTAAACTGTTTCTTGCGATTCATTGGTCGTCTCAAAATTCTCGAAAGGTGCCAACGGACCGGTATTCATATCCTTCCGCAGCAAGAGCGAGTGTCAGGCCCGAGCAAGTCTCAAGCAAGTGCAAGTCCTTAGCCGGAACGATTCAGTTGGACAAAGGCCACCGATGAGGAACTGACTGGTGGTAGATGAAAACAACACAATCGTCGGGCACACGCCCGGTTCACCAAACGGTGGCTGGGGAATTTAACTTTAAATGCGGTGGGAAGGCAATAGCAGTCGCGTTCACCGATCAACGGCTCAGCCCCCATGCTGGGAGTGCCACGTTCTGGGGCTGGCTGCATCCCTCGGGCTGGATCAATACGCTGGCCGCCGCGCTGCCCCACGCCCCCTCGCTGTCCAATAATAAGCTGCCGGCTTTGGTTTTCATGCAAGGTTTATTGTGTGAGGCGCGCAAGCTGACCCACATCGCGTATGAGCAAACGGTCAGTCTGGCCAAGTTTGTGGGTGATGTCGTCCCAGCCATAGTCCGAATAAGCGGTACAAATGACCATGTGCAGATCGGGATCAATTTCCCAGATTTTCGCGGTGGTTTCCACGCCATCCCAGCCAGGCGGCATACGGACATCGATGAAGGCTACGCCATACGGTCTGCCGACTGAAAGAGCTTGTTTTACCATCTCCAAGCCTTCCGGACCTTGAGAGGCGGAGTCGAGATCGAACCCGGCGAACCTGTGTTTCTCCGGACTATCGCAAAAAAGATCGACACTCGTCTCTGTATAGGACCTGCCATCGGCCGCGGCCGAGAGAATCTTTCGGAAATCCTCGTGGATTGCTCGATTGTCGTCAATGACCAGGATTCGCCGGTTGAAGTCGTTGGGCATTTGATTGTTTAGGGAGTGGCAGCGGTGTCCCTCAGCCCGCTTTGAGCGATTTTAGTTTTATTTTTGCCGGGAGGCTGGCAGGGCAGTTCCAGAGTAAAAGTGGCTCCAAGACCCGGGCCTTCGCTGTAGACTGTGAGCGCCCCGCCCAATTCTTTGGCGGCCAGGGCGCCGCTATGCAGGCCAAAGCCGTGACCGTCCTTTCGAGTGGTAAAAACCAGGCGGTCTTTCCCTGCGCAAACAACTCGAAGCCCATCGCACCAAAGCAGAATGCGCGACCTGCCACGACAAGATGGATCCGCTTGGCTTCAGCATGGAGAATTTCGACGCGCTCGGCCGTTGGCGGAATGAATTGAATGGCGCGCTACAGTGCTGATTGAGAAAATCGCGATGAGTTATCCATTTCAACACCGGTTTTATCCAAAGGAAAATTGACCTAAACCAACATGGACACTTTACAACTTCCCCTGGCAAACCCGCTTCCCGAGGCTCCGGCCATCCTGAAACGCAATTGGCGCATGGCGCGGCGGTCGTTCCTCAAAGGCGCGGGCGCGATGTTAGGGCTGCCGCTCCTGGATGCGATGGGAACACTCCAGACGCTCGCCGCGCCCGACGCCCCGGCCTCAACCAAAGCCGCCAGCCATGTACAGGCGCCGGTGCGTATGGCCTGCATTTATTTTCCCAACGGCGTGTACGTGAAGAATTGGTTTCCGCAAAATGCTGGAACTGACTTTGAACTTCCATTCTCTCTCGAACCGCTCGCGAACCATCGCGACAACGTCCTGATTTTTTCTGGGCTGGATAAACAAAACAGCCACCAGGGGGACGGCCATTACGCGAAAACGGCAAATTTTCTGACGGGCTTGCCGTGCGAAAAACTGTTGGCAAGGACATTAGCGTGGGAGGACTTTCCATCGACCAGCTTTGCGCGGCGCGTATCGGGAACCTGACTCCATTACCCGTAGTGTCCGGTAATTCACGCACATGCATATTCCAAAGAATTGAAGTTGATTCACCTCTGCATACTGTGATGGCGCATGTGGCGGCGCCAGTGCTTTATCCGGCGGCCTGGCAGCATCCTGGAACCCAGGCTAAACCGGCCGCGCTTTCAGCCACTCCTTACAATGCGCGAATTTTCGGACAGTACGGCAGAGAGGTTCTCATCACGCCGCGCCGGGTTTGATCGAAATCATTTGGCAGACGAGGGCGTTATGGCGCAGGTCAGTTCGCGAAACTTGCGGACTGATGGCAGGCGAGTAAGTTAAATCCGCCAGCAAATTGGTAATGAAACAAAAACAAACAAAAGACAGGACAATTATGGCTCGATATATCGCACTCCTCAAGTTTACAGAACAAGGCGCTAAAAACATAAAAAAATCAACCACCCGCGCGCACGCCTTCGATAAACTCGCGGAAAAGGCCGGCGTCAAAATCGAAGGTCAGTATTGGACGATGGGCCGTTACGACGGAGTCCTCATCCTGAACGCGGACGACGCAACCAAAGCGCTCCATTGGCTCACGGAACTTGCTGCATTGGGAAGCGTCCGCACCGAGACCCTCCAGGCATTCGCTGACAACGAATTCGAGAGGATCGTTGGAACGACTCATTAGCAGGAACCTCTTCGGACTGGATGAGATTTTTGCCGGCGTCAAGCCGCAGAGATCAGTTTGATTTTGCCGCCAGGTCTGTGTGTAATCGCACCATGCGCAATCGGAGATCATTCTTGAAAACGCTGGCCGCGGCGAGCGCGCTGGGTGCGACAAGTTTGAATGCCGCGCAAAACCAGGAGGTATCATCGCCCGGACCACAGCCCAAAATCAGTTCTGGCTCTGATGACCGTGCCTACTGGATCGGAGTGGTCGAACGAGTGGCCACTCCAGTGTTAAGCAGCCTGGCGAAGCGGCAATTGCGCAATCGGATGCCCGTGGACACCAACGGCGATGTGGCTGGTCGGCGCCTCTGCACCCACCTCGAAGCGTTTGCGCGGACGCTCGCCGGAGTCGCTCCCTGGCTGGAGGCGCCCAATCTTACGGGCGACGAGGCGACTCTGCGACAGAGATTCGTCGAACTCGCCCGGACCTGTATGGATGTTGCCACTGACCCGGCTTCGCCAGACTTTTTGAACTTCAACCAAGGCAGCCAACCATTGGTGGACTCTGGCTTTCTTGCGCAAGCCATCTTGCGATCACCCGGCGTCCTTTGGTCGTCACTGGATCAGCGGGTGCGACGGCAGGTGCTGGAAGCACTGAAGTCTTCGCGCGTGATCAAGCCAGCGAACAACAACTGGACGCTCTTCGCCGCACTCGTTGAGGCAGTGCTGTGCGAATGCGGAGAGCCGACCATCGAAGAACGGCTCGAAGACAGTCTCCGGCGCATGCTCAAATGGTATCTGGGCGACGGCGTTTATGGCGATGGGCCTCAGTTCCACTTCGATCACTACAACAGTTTCGTCATTCACCCGGCTCTGGTGGATATTCTCGAGGTCCTGAAGCGACGGGACGACAGATTCGCGCCGGCTTATGACATGGTGTTGGAGCGCGCGCGGCGCTACGCTCAAATTCAAGAGCGGCTGATTGCCCCTGACGGCACGTTTCCAGCCGTGGGACGTTCGCTGGCTTATCGCTTCGGCGCGTTTCATGGGCTGGCGCAGATGGCGTTGAAACGTCAGTTGCCAGACTCAGTGAAGCCGGCGCAGGGGCGTTGCGCGCTGACTGCCGTGATCCGTCGGATGATTGAAGCGCCCGGCACGTTCGACCCGCAGGGTTGGTTGCGTGTCGGATTCTGTGGCCAGCAATTGCTTATTGGTGAATCTTACATCTCGACTGGCAGTCTTTATCTTTGCACGGTGGGACTGTTGCCGCTGGGATTGTCCCCACATGACTCGTTGTGGACCGCGCCCGCGGCGCGATGGACCTCACAACGGTTGTGGTCCGGCGAATCGCTGCCCAGCGATCATGCGCTGCATGAGAAAGAAATGCCTCCGTTGCCGATTTTAAGACGCTGATTTTACTCGGGAAGACAATGCGGCCCAATCATTGAAAAGGTTTCTGGCCAATCCTACGATGATTTCCTCCGATGGAATGAGGCAATCTTCGGTGGCCAAGTGCTCACTGAAGCCAATCTCAAAGCCGCCTGGACACCCGTCAAGACTGAGGAGAACAAAGAAACCCAGCGAATCGAGATGGCAAATTCTGTGCGGTGTGAGTGACCTGGGCGTGGGGAAAATTCCACGCTCGCATCCGGAACGGTGCTGCGGCCGGGCAGATTTCGTGCCGATGGTGCGCCAAAATGAAATATGAACCCGCGAAGAAGTTCTCGCTAGCCGCACCGAGCGGAATATTTATACCCGCCAGGAAGCGCGCATCACTGGAAGCACGACAACAAATCGCACCGGAAGACCTAGATTCACCCGCGGGGGGTGAAAAACTAGAATTGAGTTCGCAGCGTTACGGCTGCTCGCCCAAAATCACTCCGGGCACCGGCTCCTTGGGATAGATCTGTCTCAACGTTATCATTTTCTCGGGTGTGAGACGGCAATCCAGCGCGTTCAGGTCGGCGAAAGCCGGGTCCAACACGCGGCTGCCTTGGTCTATGCCAAGGTCAGTTTGAAAATCCTTCAGGGTCGAGTAGCTCTTGTGCCGACCCCAATTTACACCCCACTCGACCCAACCCTGTCCTGGCCCGGCAAAATAAACGTTTTCCATAAAGCTTAACCGCAACTTTTCCAAAGTGAGGCCCTCCGTCTTTTCCTTGCCTATGGCTGGCCAATGCCGGCCGTCCTTCATGTCGAACCAGCCCCAGATCTGGGCATCACGGTTAAAAGCGATAATGTTCCGGCGGATGGTTTCATCATGATTCCAGACCGGTTGCTCCGCCTTCCCGCCGATCCGTGGCGTGGTGCGTGTCTGCTCGCGAAAATTGAAGCCTTCCCGGTTTCCGGCAATCAGGTTCCGCTCGATCACGCTTCCGGGGCTGCTGGAAAGCGATATACCGGCCCGCGCGCCCCAGCCTCCGGCAGTCGCCGCATATCCATTGCCAACAATCACATTGTCATGAGCCTGCAGACCGTAGGAAATTTCGTCAAAAATGCCGCATTGATGGTCCCCGGAGTCACTCCAGGTGCCAGTCTGCCCTGACAAACCAAGTTCGAAATCATAGTGAGGTTTCGATGGATAGGGGATGAATATAGCGAGGCGGCCACCGCCGCTGGGCTTGGCATGCCAATTTTGCGTATCGCCGACATTCCCGCCGAAATCCAGCGCGCTGGCGTTCGCAAGGGAGTTGCTCGCCCCAGAGGAAGGTCCATTGACGCCATAGATGGAATAAGTTGCCATCATTCCAGACTCTCCGATTGGGACCGCGCCGCGCAATTGCGCGCCCACACCGCTTCCGGGCAAGAGATTATCACGCACCAACGGGTTGTCTGGTATCTTGTTGAGCCAGCCTGCCCCTCGTTCACTATACGTGCCGAGCGGCAACAGGATGTCCCCGGCCACGAGCGTGACGTAGTCGTTGACCAAGTAATCCAACTGACCGAAACTCATGCTCACCGAGGTTGAACTGCCCGGTGCGCGGTTGCCGTTTATATCGGAGTTATTCCCCAACGTAACGTCGAACCCCGCCTCGAACAACACGTTGTCGCTTCCTCGGAACAGAAATATTGGCGCGAAATCAGCTAAGGCAAAGGTTCCATGTTGTCCGGCGGTTTTTCCAAATTGAGCCTCAGCATCACCTACCATGGTGAAGTTGTGCATCGGTCCTTCAGACACGCTGGGGGCGGGAGAGGCCGATTGGGCCTTGGCCGCGTTGTCGGCTGTCTGTTGCGCGTTAGTCACGGCAGCTTTGGTTTCCACCGCTTGTTGCTGCAGTTGCTGTATGACTTGTTGGTCTTGCTCGTGCGCCTTTTGATCCTGCTCGTGGGTCTGCTCGAGTTTCTGGACTTTGTCGTTCAATTGTTCGACCATTTTCTTAAGCGCATTGAAATCGTCGGTGCTGACTTGTGCGGACGCCGGGTTTGGCAGAGCAGCGCCCAGCATGCATACGGCGGCGAAAGCGCCAAGAATAGGGGAAGGGATTTTCATTGGTGGGTTCCTTGGTTGTCTAGTTTCCACTATCTTCCTGAAGGTACTTTAGGATTTCCCTGGCTTGGGCCGCTGGAATATTGGCCCGCACGCGCATGTGGGTTACGAGCGTCTTCCATTGGGCCGAAGTAAATTCCGTGGGATACCGCTCCGCGTGGCATCGGTTGCAATTGACCTGATACAACTCGGCGCCAGTAAGCTTTTTTTTCTCAGGTTTTTTAGCCAGTTTGGCGTCGCTGACTTGAGCGGTTGGCGCATTCGTGCCGTCCGCGAAGACAAAGGCAATAGACCCCACCAGAATGACCGAGGCCAGCAATGTCAGAAGTATTCCCGAACATTGTCCTGCCCTGATTGAAATGAGCTGGTTCGTAATTTTCATCGGGTTAAGTCTGACCCAGTTGGACGGGGAGGGGCTACTTGCTCATTGGCATTTACTGCTTGCGTATTGTGCTGGCGGGGCGAGAACCGAATCCGAACAAGCCCTGAAAAGCGCGGTCGCGACTTGAATGGCCGTATCTCGTTAGTGTTTTTCATAATCAAAATAAATTGCCCGCATGTGAATGAAAAGTTTGCGCATTTTTTGGCATGGCGCCAACCCGTTTTCGGCTGGTATTTGGGCCAGGGCGCAAATCCGCTTTTGAACAGGCGTTCAGTTGGCCCTCCTGCGTGATGCGCGTTGGCTCATAACAGCTTCAACTCC
>DASRLE010000006.1:0-3046 GCA_035648615.1 Saccharimonadales bacterium (SeqCode)
CACCAATACGTGTCCCAAGAGGGTCCGGTGCGCGTGTCCTGGATTAATTCCAAGGCGGCGAGAATGGCGGGGCCGTTGCGCGGCCCCCAAATCCCTTCCGCAATCTCGCGCAGGATTTCGCCCGGATCGCGCTCGGGATTCCACAGGAGCTGGCCGGCGGCGTACATCGTGAAAATATTGTTCAAATGATACGCTTCCATTTCCGACCAGTAAGTGATCGGTTGAATCCGGTCCGCGCCATTTTTGATCTGCCGATAAAATTTGCTGAGGAGTTGCGCGTTGACGTGCATCATCGGCATTTGATCTGTTTCGTACTCGGTCGTGTACCATCCCCAGACGCCTAACTTTAATCCGTGTTTCTTGGCCTCCTCATGCAGGCGCTCCCGCTTTCCTTTCGGGAAATAACTCGGCATGCTCATTTCCAGAAAAAGAGAATCACCGAAGCCGTGATCCACGAGCTGCTGCATGTAGTCTGATTCGGAACCGGACGCCCAAAAATCCACCGCGAAATCGATCTTGGGATTTTTTGCCTGGAATTTTTCTTTCAACAAACGCATGTAATCGAAGACGTCGGCGCGGTTGGCCAGGGAGCCAGGATCGGAAAAGTGCGCCATCAGTCGATCCACGAAAGGAGCGAGACGGGCGTACTGGTTGTAATACTTTTCAAACGTGGCCCGCACTTTGGGATCGTGGAAAGCGGTGTTCCCTTTTTGCGGCGTGTAGGTGACTTGAGGGTCAATCCAATTATACTGGTCGAACTGCGCGCCCCAGACCCAAAGCGTCACGTCCTGTCCATTTTGACGTGCCTCACTGGCGAATTTTTTCTGGCGCGTTTGAAAGGCTTCCGGAGAACCCATGGCGCCGTAGCTGTAACATGTTTCCATTAGTTGACAGCCGCTGAAGCCGAACCAATCAAACATCTCCACGTAACGGGCAATTTGTTCATCACTATAAAGCCAGATGTCGAGGCGCTGGTCGGGGTTGGGGGCGGAATAGACGCCGCGCACGAATTCGGGCACCCAGGGGCAAAGCGCGTATTCACGCTGCGCAATCCATGGGCTTTCTGACAAATGAAGCTCAGGAATGGCCAGTCCAGATTCGGCTTGTTCGCTGCTCAAAATTAACCGTCGCACCGCTCGCTTCAAACCGCGGTCCGTGTGGCCCGCAACCAACACCACCGCATGATTTTCTGTTTTCCCTGTTTCCAACGCAAAGGCTTCGGGCGAGTTTTCCGGCACGGAAAGTTTTAAGGGCGAGTTTACAGTTTTGCCAGCCAGGATGATGGCCGGGTTGTTTTCCGGAACCGATTGAATATTCGGAACAACTTTGGCGGGGGTTTGTAAAACGCGTTCTAAATAGCCGGAGAGCCGTTGCGTCATTCGTTTCTCGATCTCTGTTTCTGGCGCCGCCACAATATAAGCGGGTTGGCCCTTGGGAAACTCAACTCCCGCCGCAAAAGCTCTTGCGCAAAAAATCAAAAGAAACGACGCCGTGGAAAAAGCCGCGATATTTTTTGCTTTCATGTCCACAGTTGGCGATCCAGCGACCGATATTGAATCGCTTCGGCAATATGGTCGCTGGCGATGTTTTCTGCCGCCGCCAAATCGGCAATGGTGCGCGCAGCCTTTAAGATGCGATCATAGGCGCGCGCGCTCAGGTTTAAATCGGCCATGGCGAACTTAAGCAATTCTTTGGTTGACTCGTCCAGCGCGCAGAAGCTTTTCAGTTCGCGCGGGCCCATCCGGGCGTTGCAGGTGATGCTCCGCTTGTGGGCGAACCGCTCCTGCTGCCGCGTGCGAGCGGCGATGACCCGCGCGCGAATGGTGGCGGAATCTTCCCCGGTGCGTTCGCTGCTGATCTCGCGGAACTTCACCTGCGGCACTTCGACGTGCAAATCAATTCTGTCCAGCAACGGCCCGGAAATGCGGCCCAGATAATTCTGGATCTCGCGCGGCGAACTGCGCGATTCGCCCGGCATCTTGCCATCGGGCGTCGGGTTCATGGCGGCGATAAGCATGAATTGCGCGGGGAAAGTCATCGTGCCCGCCGCGCGCGAGATTGTGACCTGGCCCTCTTCCAAGGGTTGCCGCATCGTTTCGAGCACGGCGCGTTTGAACTCGGGCAGTTCGTCCAGAAATAAAACGCCGTGATGCGCCAGTGAAATTTCACCGGGAGTTGGATTGGCATTGCCGCCCAGCAACCCCGCGTCGCTCGCGGTATGATGCGGCGTGCGAAAAGGCCGTCGCGTCACCAGTGCCTGGCCAGGTTTGAGCAGACCGACGATGCTATGAATCTTGGTCGTCTCAAGGGCTTCCTCCAAAGTCAGCGGCGGCAAAAGGGTCGGCAGCCGTTTGGCCAGCATCGACTTGCCTGTTCCCGGCGGCCCGATCAGCAAGACGTTGTGTCCGCCCGCTGCGGCAATTTCCAAAGCGCGCTTGACCGATTCCTGGCCCTTGACTTCCGCCATGTCGAGTTCATCCGCATAAGAGTGATTAAAAATTTCATCAAGGTTGATCTGCGTCGGTTCAATCCGAATTTCGCCCTCCAAAAACGCAGCCGCTTCCCGCAAGTCACGCACGGGGATGACCTGCAATCCTTTGACCACCGCCGCTTCGGGCGCATTTTCCACCGGCACCAGCAACCCGGTCTTCCCCTCCGCCCGCGCCCGCCAGGCAATCGCCAGCACGCCTTTGACCGGCCGCACCGTGCCGGTCAACGCCAGTTCACCCACCATGACAAAGTTATCCAATTGATCTGGCTGCAACTGGTCGCTGGCCGCCAGCATTCCGATGGCAATGGGCAAGTCAAAGCTCGGCCCTTCCTTCTTCACGTCAGCCGGCGCAAGGTTAATCGTCGAGCGCCCCATCGGAACCTTA
The DNA here is from genome assembly GCA_035648615.1 of Saccharimonadales bacterium (SeqCode). Taxonomy (GTDB): domain Bacteria; phylum Verrucomicrobiota; class Verrucomicrobiia; order Limisphaerales; family Palsa-1400; genus DASRLE01. Next base: position 2,877 of record DASRLE010000006.1, read on the forward strand.
AACCCGGAATTACTCAGCGCGGTGCTGACCCGGTCCCGCGACTCCTTCACCGCCGCATCCGGCAGACCGACAATGACCATCACCGTATCGCCCCAGCCGCAATTCACTTCAACCTCAACGGGAAAGGCTTCTATACCATTGACAGCGGCGGATAAAACACGGGCCAGCAT
>DASRLE010000007.1:0-4254 GCA_035648615.1 Saccharimonadales bacterium (SeqCode)
CCTGCGTCAAGTCGAGAATTTCCCTGGCCGCGTTTCCGCTGGAAGAGTTCACGGTGTCGCTCGCGCCAAATTCTTTGGCCATGGCCAGCCTTGCCTCCGCGACATCCACCACAATCAACCGCGCGCAACCGGCCTCCCGCAACGCCTGCACCAAGGCCAGGCCGATCATCCCCGCGCCCACCACCACCACCGTGTCCGCCGCCGTGACGGAGGCGCGGCCCATGGCATGAAGAGCGATGGTAAACGGTTCCACAAGCGCGGCGTGTTCAAAGGATACTGCGTCGGGCAGGCGATAAAGAATGCGCTGCGGCACGCTGACAAACTCGGCGAAGGCGCCATGTTGCCGGTAATCCGCGCAGGAAACGCCGAGCACGCGGCGGTTGTCGCACAGGTTGACCTGGCCGCGCCGGCAATACTCGCAGCGCCCGCAATAGAGAGTGGAGTCGAACGTGACGCGGTCGCCTGCGCCCCAATTTTTCACGCTGGCGCCGGTCTGGGTTATAACGCCCGCCGCCTCGTGGCCCATCACGATCGGCGGACGCCGCCGTCCTGTGCTGCCGTCCATGCCGTGGACATCGCTGCCGCAGATGCCGCAAGCCTTGACCGCGATGAGCACGTCCTCCGGGCCCGCCACCGGCGCGGGCATGTCGGTGTAGTTAAACTTTTTGTAATCTTCGAGAATCAGGGCTTTCACTTTGCCGCATGTTTAGCGGGAATTAATCCTGATGCCAGTCGAAAATCAGATGTTCGCTTTGGGTGGATTCGGAATTGGTTTGGGCAACAGGCAAGCCAGGCCGGCCGCGATGAGGATTCCGATTCCCAATGCGTCAAAGGGAAGTTCGAGGCTTCCCGATTTCTGCTTGAGCCAGCCGGCGATGGATGGCCCCACAAAGCCGCCGAGATTGCCGCAGGCATTGACCAAACCAATCACCGCCCCGCGCGAACCCGTCGGCAGTGTTTCGCTGGGAATGGCCCAGAAGGGCGCCAGCGCGACGGAGGGACCGGGGATCGACAGGCAAAGAAAGGCATAGGACAACCAGAAATGGCCTCGCAAACTCACACTGAGAATCAAACTCAGGCCGCTCACGACATAAGTGAGAGCGATATGCATCCGGCGCTCGTTGGTTTTGTCCGAATGCCGGGAAACCAAGACCATCAACACCGCAGTGAACGTATAGGGAAGGGCGAACAGCATCCCATATTGCAGGGCGCTGAATCCTTTGCCCTCGATGCTACTGGTGAAGAACGCCATGCAACCGTAGGCCAGGGCGTTATGCAAAAAATTAATCGCGATCATGACCACGACGAAGGGCTGGCCGAACCTCTTCCAGAGCGGGGTTGCCTGCGGCGGTTCCTGGGCGGCGGTTTCCAGGCTCAAGGCCGTTTCCAGGTATTCTCGTTCTTCCGCCGAAATCCAATTCGCTTGCCGAGGTTTGTCGCGAATAAAAAACCACCAGATGGGCAGCCAGATAAAAGGCAGCGCGCCTTCCAGAATGATCACCGTGCGCCAGCCGTGCGATTCGAGCAGCGCGCCGGTCAGCAGAGCCGAAACCACCACGGCCAAAGGCTGGCAAAGATTCCAATAGGCATTGGCGCGCGCGCGTTCCGAGCGGGGGAACCAATTGGCCAGCAGCACCAGCATGGAGGGAAACACCCCGCTTTCCGCCACGCCCAGAAAAAACCGCGCCACCTCGAATTGCCGGAAGCTATGCGCCAACCCGCAAGCGACCGCGCAGATGCCCCAGGCAATCAAGCAAAGACTGATGACCTTGCGCGCGCTCCAGCGAGTGGCCAGATGTCCGCCCGGGATTTGCAACAGAACATAGCCGAAGAAAAATATTCCGGCGGCTTCGCCCTTCATTCGATCGTCCATGAAGAGGTCCTTCATCAACGAAGAAATTCTGGGCGTCAGGGCCATGTTCACGTTGGTGCGGTCCACGTACGAAATAGTGTACATGATCAGCGCCACGGGGATAATGCGCAGCCAGCGTTGTGATTTCATGAATCAGGATTGCCAAAGCCCACTTTATGCAAGTTCATGGCAGGAGGCCAGTAGGGAATGAGATCTGCTTAATACCCATCGTCCCAGGCATCTTGCACCGTCCCAAAACTGCCTCCGGTGATGTCCACCTTTCCGTTGACGATGTAAAACCAATTGGGATCGTAAAGCCCATTGGGATAGGTTTGTTCGTTGAGCACTTTCCACGGGCGGGCGTGGAGATCGGCGTAAACGGCGTTCAAGGTGGGTTGGATGGACGGATACTCATTCATGGTCTTTGTGTAATGGAAATCCATGTCTTCATGGTAGATGACTTGGGCCGTTGGCCGGACAAAGGACGAAAGTTTTAGGCCGGGATAAACCACAGAATTATCCCACACGACAAAACGATAGTCATACGAACTATAGCTGTTGCTGGTGATGGCGCTAAAGTTGGTGGGACCATAAATACGGTCGCTGGGACACCACTGGGCGGGACTGGTATAACCATTGCCGATATTGAGCAGTTTCATCACGCCGCCAACATACACGGTTTGATCAAATTTGTTGGCGGCGGCACCCCTGTCGTTGGCGGCCACGCCAAAGGTCATGGCGCTGGGAACCCTGTTGCCGTTGTCGTCGATATACATGCTCAGGCACAAGCCGATCTCCTTGAGATTACTGATGCACTTGGCCTCTTTGCCACTTTCCTTGGCCTTGGCCAAAGCGGGCAAGAGCATCGCCGCCAGGATGGCGATGATTGCAATGACGACCAGCAATTCGATTAAAGTGAAGCCCCGAGTCTGACTGGCAAATGCCGTCGGCAGACGGTTTTTCTTCGTGGCTTTCACATCGCAATGCTAAAACGAATTGGGTAAAATGGCAATGTCCTTATTGACGGTCAGCGGGCGGATTTGTGCCGGGCGGGCCGAAGAGAGCGAACGCCATGCCGGGGAGGGGCTTTTGCGCTTTGGCGTCCCAATAGTTAAAGCCGGATTTCCAATCCCATATCGCCCAACCGATGCCGGCCGCCTCCAAAGCTTGCCGATACAAACGATAATAGTTGGCCCGGGAGGCTTGGCCGGCTTTCATGAAAGCGCCGAATTCGCCAAAATGAACGGGACGCCCAAATTTTTCGGACCAGACTCGCGCTTCACGAATTTGGGAGCGGAAGGCTTCCGGGCTGGAAGGATTTTTGCCGACGGGCTCGGTGTTGTAACGAGCGATGAGCGCCAAAACCTTTGGGCTTAAATGCAAGCCGGGATTGGGTTCGAGCGGAACCGCAGGCGGACCAGGAAAGACAATGCCGGTGATTTTAAAATCGGGTCCCACCCAGCTCGCGCCTTGATGGGTGAAAAACATGGGAGCGTAAGAGTGCAGCGTGACAATCAGATTTTCGTCATTGTCCGGCAGGCGCAGATTGCGCAATTCGCCGGGTGAATTCCATCTCCCCGGCCCGACGAAAATGGTGCGCTGCGGATTGGTTTGCCGAATCACGCGGATGGCTTCGGCGTAAATGGGATTGAGGCGCACGGTGGTGGCGGCGTCCTTGGGCTCGTTAAGAAGCTCGAAGGCGACGGAAGCGGGCGCAGACGCGTAGTGCGCTGCGACTTGTCTCCAGATGGCGTAGAACCAGGCGGCATTCGTTTCGGGATCAGTGGTGAATTCGTTGAAGTTATGGATGTTGATGATGACATTCAATCCCAAGGCGGTGGCATTTGTTACCATGAAATCGGCCTTCGCAAAAATCTTGTTGTCTAATTCGAATGCGGGCGCCGGCCCGGTATAATACTGCCAGCCAACGGGCAGGCGAATATGGTCGAAGCCCTGCGCGCGTATTTCTTGCAGGTCGAGAACGGAATGGGAGACGCTCCAATGCTGGCTGGGCGGCACCTCAAGGTAATTGGCGATATTGACTCCGCGCATAAATCCCTTGGCCGCCAGATGCGCTGGGGAATTGAGATCGGCGATGCGCTTCATCGACGGTAATTCGCTTTGCGCAAAAGCGACGAGAGGAACCAGGCAAAGAAGGATCAATTGGATAACACGGCTCATGCGCGGATTATAGTGTGCTTGGCTGAGGCGTCAAACAGTTGCCCGCTGGAAAAATTTCATCGCCAAAAGAAGGAGAGTTTCCTAGCAGCCTGTCGGACTTAAAACTAATAATTAAAGTAAGCGTATCGAATATAACTTGAACCAGGTGGTCTAAGTCTTCATGTCAACGCGCTTTGTTAACATTGACCGGCAGACTCCGATGCTTCTGCCCGCTGACGTGC
>DASRLE010000008.1:0-12230 GCA_035648615.1 Saccharimonadales bacterium (SeqCode)
GTCGTTAATAAAGCCGGCAGCACGGCGGGGATCATCAGGCAGGGCGGCTGACGACACAAATGGAATTGTTTTCAAACCGGCTTAGTGGTGTATTCTCGCGGCGTCATGACTATTCCGGAACATCGCAAAGCCATCGACCATCTCGATGCGCAGATCGTCAAGTTGCTCAACGAGCGCACGCGGCACGTTTTGCAAATTGGCGAAATCAAAATCAAGGCGGGCGAAGCCATTTATGTCCCGCACCGCGAGCGGACGGTTTTGCAGCGCATTGGCAAAATGAACCAGGGGCCGATTACCGGCGAGTCGTTGCGCGCCATTTACCGTGAAATCATGTCCAGCGCTCTCTCGCTGGAAAAGTCGATGACCATCGCCTATCTCGGGCCGGAGACGACTTTCTCGCATCAGGCCGCCCTCGAGAAATTTGGTTCGAGCCTGCGCTACTCTGCCCAAAAAACCATTCCGGACATCTTCACCGAGGTCAGCAAAAACCGCGCTGATTACGGAGTCGTGCCGGTGGAGAATTCGACCGAGGGCGTCGTCACGCACACCTTGGATATGTTTGTGGAAAGCTCCCTTAAGATCGTGGCGCAGATTATTTTGCCCATTCAATATTGCCTGGCCGGCCACGCCCATTTGAAAGACCTCCAGCGGCTCTACGCCCATCCGCAGGCCCTGGCCCAATGCCGCATTTGGGTGCAGCGGCACTTGCCCAAAGTGGAAATTTTTGAATCCTCCTCCAACGCGCGCGCGGCGGAATCAGCGGCGGCGGCGGCGGAAAAAGGTTCCAAATTGCTGGGCAAAGTCGCGGCCATCACCGGTTTTTTGCCGGCCGAGAGATACAAGTTGCATGTCATCGAGCGCGACATCCAGGATTTCAATGCCAATGCCACGCGCTTCTTGGTGCTCGGACCCCAATGTGGTCCGCCCACCGGACGCGACCGCACCAGTGTGATGTTCAGCATTGCGGACGAAGTGGGCGCTTTGTATCGCGCCCTGTCGCCGTTTCGCCGCTTCAAGCTGAACATGACCAAAATTGAATCCCGCCCCAGCAAACGCAAAGCCTGGGAGTATTTTTTCTTTGTCGATTGCGATGGGCACATGACGGATCGCAAGGTCGCCAAAGCCATCGCCTGCCTCGAGGAGGTCTGCAATTTTGTCAAAGTTCTGGGGTCGTATCCGAATTGCGATTGAGGCGGACGCCCCATGAACTCGTATCGAACGCGGCGGGCGACGACGGATGATCTCGAGGAGTTGTCCGCCTTATGGCGATCAGCCCACTTGCCGGTGGCGGAACTGGAGAAGCAATTTACCGATTTCCAGATCGCGGAAAGCGATGAAGGAAAATTGCTGGGCGCCATCGGAATGCAGATCGAAGGCAACCAGGGAAGGGTCTATGCCGAAGCGTTTTTGGATTTCGGCTTGACAGATACCTTGCGTCCGCTCTTGTGGCAACGGCTGCAAGTCGTCGCCCAAAATCACGGCTTGTTCCGCCTCTGGACCGTGGAAGCCGCCCCGTATTGGAAGAAGGACGCCGGCTTCGCCGCGCCCGACCCAGACGTGTTGCCCAAACTGCCGCCGATCTTCGGGCCGCCGTCCGCGACATGGCTGGCCTTGCGGCTGCGCGACGAAGGGGCGGACTTGGAACACTTGGAGAAGGCCCTGGCCATGTTCAAGGAAGCAGAGAGAGCCAAGTTGGAAATTCTACTGCGCCGGGGAAAGGCCATGCGCATCTTCGGCACCGTCCTGGCGGGGCTGCTGTTCTTGTTTGCGCTGATCCTGTTGTTTAACGTGCTCCGACATCGGCGGTAGAAATTCAGTCAAACATTTTTCCGGGATTCAGAATGCCATTCGGATCGAGCGCCCGGCGCAATTCCCGGGACACCCGCATTTGCGCGGGCCCGAGAAATTTGGGCAGAAAACTTTTTTTGGCCAGGCCAACGCCGTGCTCTCCGGTGATGGTTCCCCCCAGGCGAATGGCCTCGTCGAAAATTTCCTTAAACGCCTCTTCCACTCGGTGCATTTCTTCCTTGTTTCGTTCGTCGGTCAGAAAAGTCGGATGCAAATTGCCGTCGCCCATGTGCCCAAAGGTGCCGATGCGCAATTGATATTTTTGCGCGATGGCCGCCACGAAGCGGATCATTTTGGCCAGCTCGCTGCGCGGGACGGTGGCGTCCTCCAGGATGGTGGTGGGGGCAACGCGAGCCAAAGCGGAGAAAGCGCTGCGGCGGGCGCTGGCCAGTTGGTTGCCCTCGGCGTCATCCCGCGCCATGCGCACTTCCATGCAACCTTGCGCGCGGCAAATCTGTTCCATCCGCGCTGCTTCGTCTGCGACGGCGGCGGGGTGGCCATCCGTTTCGATCAAGAGCAAAGCTTCGCAATCCAGCGGCAGGCCGATTTTGGCAAAGTCCTCCACGCAATGAATGGTCGTGCGGTCGAGAAATTCGAGAGTGCAGGGGATGATTTGCGCCGCAATAATGGCCGAGACCGCTTCGGCTGCGTGGTCCATTTGCGAAAAGGTGGCGACCATTGTTTTCTTGGCCGCGGGTTTGGGAATCAATTTAAGCAGCACTTTGGTAATGACGCCGAGCGTCCCTTCCGAACCGATAAAAATATCCTTCAATGAATAGCCGGCCACGTCTTTGACACATTTGTTTCCCGTCCACAAAATTTCCCCATCCGGCAAAACAACTTCCAGCCCCATGACATAATTCCGCGTAATCCCATATTTCAAACCTCGCAACCCGCCGGAGTTTTCCGCCACATTGCCGCCGATGGTCGAGATTTTCATCGAGCCGGGATCGGGCGGATAAAAAAGGCCCGCGGCCGCTGCGGCTTCGGCCACTTGCAGAGTTGTTACGCCGGGTTCGACCATCATGGTGAGGTTGGCGCGATCGAGCTCGAGGATTTTTCCCATGCGAACTGTGCAAAGAACAATGCAATCCGGGCTGGGCAAACTGCCGCCGCTCAACCCGGTCCCCGACCCGCGCGTCACCACAGGAAGCCGGGCGGCATTGGCAAACTTGAGGATGCCCGCCACCTCCGCGGTCGAAGAAACAAAAAGAACGCACCCAGGCATCTGCCGCAACGCCGCCGTGCCGTCGAAGGAATAGGAGACAAGGTCCTCCGCTTCCGTCAGGACGTTGGCAGGGCCGACCAATTGCTTCAAATCATCAATGACATTCTGAGCCAGCATGGGCCCAAAGAATGGGCGAGGAAAATTGCCGGGTCAAGTATCGCCCGAGATTTCCGCGACGGGCCTCATTCCCATGACCAGAAAACAGAGGTGAACTCCCAGCACGGCTGCCACAATGGCAAGGAGGTGGAAATGGGTCGATTGACTGGCGGTGAAGTTCCAAGGGCCAAACCAGGCCAGAGTGACAACAATATTTCCTCCAAGGCCCATGAACATTGCGGTACGATCGCCCACTCGGCTGGACCGCTGAAGAGCCCAACATGCGATGAGCCAAACTAAAACGGCCAAACCTCCGAATTCGCGCGAGTCACCTTGCAAATATCTTCCCGTATGTTGCTTGCTCCAGAGCATTCCGAGGAAGAATCCAACCGCGACTAATCCCGCGGAAAGAGGGTTTAAGAAAGAGACCGCTCGCAGGAACGTTTGATGCGGGAGGGACGACAATCCCCCGAACCATCTCCGACAAACGTAATAGATACCAAAGCCGCCAGTCAAAAACACCGCAAGATAACCCGCCGTCACCGTCAAGATATGCGCACAGAGAAGAAGACTACGGAGACTTCCCTTTCCGGCAAAATGGCCTATTCCGTAAAAATGGCCTATTAACAGATCCGCTGCGAGCGCAACGGTTGCACCCGCCCATAATAATGATCCGAGTAACACCGGTCCGCTCATCGGTGATTTAACCTTGTTGAACTCCATTCGGATGAATTTCGGATTTCCCACGCGCGCGCCGGCAAGCCGAAATGCCTCCTCTCCGGCTTTACCGGCGGACAAGAACACGCGAATATCCTCCCGCAAATGACTTTCCAGTTCATCGAGGGTCGCGGGAGCCTTGATTCCGGCAGCGAGCATCCGCCGCCGCCATTGCGAAACAGCTTGTTCGATGTCAAACATAGTATTCCTCGAGCTTGCCAATTATCTTTCCAGAGCGGCCGGCGCTGGAGGATGCCGAATGAAGTACAAACAACTGCCGTAAAACGAAATGGCGGCCGCAGCGAGAAGAATGCAGAAAATCCAGCCTGTCCCGTTGACTTTTGGAATGAAGAACGCCTGGATTAAGGGCGTCACGTAAAAACTTCCCGCCAGAATTGTAAACGCGCTGATCACCGTCTTGCCGCGAGTCCCGCGATGCTTCCGGATGCCATAAATTACCGCGCAAGCTGCGATAATCGCCACGGCACCCCCCGTGACCAAAGGCCCGGCGTGCAGTATTCCTGTGTCGCGCCATCGGCCAAGAGCCGGCAAAACCATGGCGCCGCCGAACACCGTGCCGAAAAGCGCGGCGACAATTCCGGCCGTGCGTTTCATTTGTTTCCTTTTTGTGATTGCGTTGAATTTTTTGAACTCCCGGGTGAGTTTGTTGGCCGGTCCAATTTGTTGCACAGCAACCTTCAATGCGTGTTGCGCTGTGAGGCCTTGCTGCATTCGTCGCGCAATATCCTCGCGCAAGTGACTTTCCAGTTCCTCCAGCGGCACCGGCGTTTTGAGGCCGGCGGCGAGCATTTGTTGGCGCCAATCGGCAATGGATTGTTCAATGTCAAACATATTGTTGCTTTCGCAAGCCCGACAGCACACCGTGAACCAGCGACCATTGTTCGTGGTGCTTTTGCATGGCGTCCTTGCCCTGTTTTTTAAGAGAGTAATATTTCCGTTTTCGTCCGGTGTCGCTTTCCCCCCAGCGGGATTTGATCAAATCGCGCGCTTCCATCCGATGCAACACCGGGTAAAGCATTCCGTCCGTCCAATTAATCTTGTCGCCGGAGAGGCGCTTGACCTCCTGAATCAATTCGTATCCATAGCTCTCGCCCCTGGCCAGCAGGGCAAGAATCAGAGGTTCAGTTGAGGCGGCGACCAATTCTTTATCAATCATGCCGGCATAATACATGGCCACGCTATGTATGTCAAGCCGGAAATTTAATTGATGTGAAATTGCATCGCTTTGATGAAACATAGTCGTCGCTTTAGCCTCGCGGTTGAAGAACATTATGACGACGCGTGAAAATGGTTCGAAACGGCTGGCCATGTTTCTCAAGGCCGGGATGCTTCTGGTGGGAATGGTGGCGTGCCACATGGATGCCGCGATCACGGTGACGCCGGAAGAAATGGCGCAGAAGAACGAATGGGTGCGACAAAATCTGCTGACCGCCACCCTTCCTCCGCCGTTCTCTTTCACGTATGACGGGCGGTCGTCTTCAACAGTATTGCCTTCGTGGGGTCGTGCGAAAACGGACACCCTCCTCGACAAACGCCGGACCCAACATGTGATTGCGTGGGCCAACAAGGTTTTGCAAGTGAGATGCGTGGCTGTGGAATATAAGGACTATCCCATGGTGGAATGGACGGTTTATCTGAAGAACACCAGCACGACCGGCCCAACCCCCATTCTGCAAGAGATTCAGGGACTTGATATCAACGTATCGCGCGCGAACGGCCCGGAATTTGTCCTCAACGGGATCCATGGGGACTATATGGCGGCAGACAGTTATGAACCATTCCAGCGCACCCTCGATCCCTCCACGGTGGCTGATTTTTCTCCCTCCGTTAACTCGGGAAAATCCTGCGATGGCCCAAACGGCTGGCCGTATTACAACTTGCAGGCCCCCGGAGGCGGCATGATTTTGGCGGTTGGCTGGCCGGGGCAATGGGCCAGTTCGTTCACCCGTGACGCTGGCCATAACCTGCGGATTCGGGCCGGCCAGCAATTGACTCACCTCGTTCTAAATCCCGGTGAGGAAATCCGGACTCCGTTGATTGCGATCTTATTTTGGCGGGGAACAAATGTGGCGCGGGCGCAGAATATCTGGCGGCGCTGGTATATCGCCCACGAGATTCCCCGGGTCAAAGGCCAGCCAGCGGCGCCCATGACACAGATGCAGGTCGCTGGAGATGATTTCGCCGCCGTGAGCAATTTTTTTAAGACAGTCGTCAAGCCCGATGTCTGCTGGCGGGACGCGGGGGGTGAATTGACTTGGTATCCGAGCGGCAACGGGCCTGCCAAAGGCGGTAATTCCTGGGTTAACACCGGCACATGGGAGGTGGATCCCGCGAAGTATCCGAAAGGGTTCAAACCGTTCACCGACTGGATTCATGGCCAAGGGGTGAAATTTGTTTTGTGGTTCGAACCGGAGCGGGTGGGGGATCCTAAATCGTGGCTGGGCGCGAATCATCCCGAATGGCTGCTGCCCGCAACCGCCTCGACTGGTGGCGCCATCCTCAACGAGGGCAATCCCGCGGCCTTTAACTGGCTGACCAATCATTTTGAGAGCTTGATCAAGTCCAATGGCATCGACTGGTATCGTGAAGATATGAACGGAGGCGGTCCGCTCCCGGCCTGGCGGAATAATGATGCCACCAACCGGCAAGGCATGACGGAGAATTTTTATGTGCAAGGTCACTTGGCCTATTGGGATGCGCTGCTGGCCATGAATCCGGGGTTAAGAATTGATTCCTGCGCTTCCGGCGGCAGGCGCAATGATTTGGAGACCATGCGCCGGGCCGTGCCACTGTTGCGCAGCGATTTTCAGTTTCCATTCATGGCAAATGTCGTGGCCGGGAATCAGTGTCAAACATACGGGTTGTCGTCCTGGCTGCCGTTCCAGGGCACTGGGTGTTTTTATTCTGATTCGTATTCCCTCCGCAGTTTCTACCTGGCTTCATTTGGCGTGGCGGGCGGCCTTACACGGAAGACCGGTGCGGCTTGGAAACAAGCTTTTGCGGAATGCCAAAAGATCGCGCCGATGCTGCTATATGGTGATTACTACCCGTTGACTCCCTATAGCCTGGCCAGCAACGTCTGGATGGCGTGGCAGTTTGATCGCCCGGAAGAATCCGACGGAGTTGTGCAAGCCTTCCGCCGGGAAAAATCTACTGAGGCAACCAAGCTTCTCCGGCTCAACGGCTTGGATCCGACTGCGCATTACAAAATCACAAACTTCGATTTGAAAGGCTCCGCCAAGGTTTCCGGCCGGGAGCTGATGGAAACCGGATTGACGTTGGAAATCACCAATAAACCCGGCGCGGTGATAATCACTTACCAGCGCGTGAAGTGATGGGCAAACTCATGCCATTTTTTATTTAAGAAATAGTGTTTTTATTGATGGTTTCCGTGTATCGAAGTGATAGTAACGTCGCTCCAAAATTAACTTATCGAAAGGAATAGAAATATGCAAAAGCGCACACTCGGAAAAAGTAATTTGGAAGTCTCGGCTCTCGGGCTGGGCTGCATGGGAATGAGTTTTTCCTACGGTCCGCCCAAGGACAAGCAGGAGATGACGTTGCTTCTTCGCGCAGCCGTGGAGCGCGGTGTCACATTCTTTGATACCGCTGAAGTTTATGGCCCCTTCACGAACGAAGAGCTTGTCGGCCAGGCTCTCGCTCCGTTCCGCAAGCAACTGGTCATCGCCACCAAGTTCGGGTTCGACGTCAGTGGCAGCGATCAGCGGCCGGGGGCGGCGGCCTTGAACAGCCGTCCGGAGAACATCAAGCAAGCCGTCGAAGGTTCGCTCCGGCGGCTCAAGGTGGATGTCATTGATTTGCTCTACCAGCATCGCGTTGACCCGAATGTGCCGATTGAAGACGTCGCCGGCGCGGTGAAGGAATTGATGCAGGCTGGCAAGGTCAGGCATTTCGGCCTGTCGGAAGCTGGAGTGGAAACGATCCGCCGCGCCCACGCGGTCCAGCCCGTCACCGCCCTCCAGAGCGAATACTCACTGTGGACGAGGACTCCAGAGAAGGAGGTGATACCGGCCCTCGAAGAACTCGGCATTGGTTTCGTGCCCTACAGTCCTTTGGGCAAAGGTTTTCTCACCGGCGCAATGAACGAGAACACCAAACTCGACAGCGCCGACTTCCGCACCACCCTTCCGCGCTTCACGCCCGAGGCGATGAAGGCGAATCAGGCCTTGGTGGATCTGCTGGGCCGCATCGCTCAACGCAAGAAGGCCACGCCGGCTCAAATCGCGCTCGCGTGGTTGCTGGCCCAAAAGCCGTGGATTGTTCCCATTCCGGGCACGACGAAGCTGCATCGTCTGGACGAAAACATCGGCGCCGTTACCGTCGAACTCACGCCGGACGACCTTCGTGAAATCGAAAGCGCTGCCGCGAAGATCAAAGTGGAGGGGGCTCGCTATCCGGAAAAGCTCGAGCAAATGACCGGTCGTTGAACAATGGCGAGTCAAAACTATGCGTAATAAGTGAAAGGAATGAAAGTTATGGAAATCAAACGAAGTGGATCACAGCCTTCCAGCAAAGGACCGGCCGATTGGTTTACCGGCACGGTGAGAATCGACCCATTGTTTCAGGCCAAGGACCCGGCTCGCGCGGCGGGCAACAGTGTTACCTTTGAACCCGGCGCCCGGACAGCATGGCACACCCATCCGCTCGGCCAGACCCTGATCGTGACCGCCGGTTGCGGACGTGTCCAGCGCATGGAAGGCCCGATCGAAGAAATTCGGCCGGGCGACGTCATCTGTTTCTTGCCGGGCGACAAACATTGGCACGGCGCTGCCCCCACCACGTCCATGACCCACATTGCCATTCAGGAACAACTCGACGGCAAAGCGGTTGACTGGATGGAAAAGGTCAGCGACGAACAATACCAAGCTTCATGAGGCGGAGAGCCTGATTGTTCTATCGCGTCGAGCAGACCAACCAGTAATCAAGAGAATGGCGGCTGATGACTGATAATCGACCCCTCCAGTTCACGATCACGGAGGCGGGAAGCCGGCCCGTGAAAACGGCAGACGCCTTGCATCGCGAGACGAAGAAGATTTTCCCCGGCAATCGCCGCAAGGTGAATTTCACCGGTTTGATTCGAAAGCTTAAGAAATGAATCTCTACGCGGATTCGAGCTTCATCGCGGCGAGCCGCGTCGCGTTGGCCTGGAAACCGAGCGAAAAACTGCGACACGAAAACCATTGCGCGTCGCAGCGATTATGGCCACATTCGAATTACAGTGGGAGAGGTGGCAGAGTGGTTTAACGCTTGAAAGGGGTCAAACCGTACATTTGCACTATTTTTGATGGGCGCCTTTCATCTCTTGAAGTCTGGTTTTTGATGAAACCATGACAATCCCCCTCATTCAGGAAGATGGCTTCCCGACGATCTCCCCGGATGAGCACATGATAGATTGCGCCGGGATTCTCAATGCGAATTTGACGTGGCATGAAAGACCATCCTACCGCAAAACCCTGTGGCTGCAAGCACGGAATAGTGCAAATGTACGGTTTGACCCCTTTGAATGTACGGTTTGACCCTTGGATGGTATGTTTCCGGGCGCGGATGCTATCTGCTATTTTGCGATCAGTTCGAAAACCGCCAGATCGTATTTAGCCAGCGTGGCCGTTTTTCCGCTCCATTGACCGCCGATCGTGGTCCCGGCCGAGAGTTTCGCTCCATACTGATCATACGACACGATCTCATAACGGCCGGTGCGGGACTCGATCCAGGGTTGGAGATCGATGTTGAAATCCACCGCTCGCGCCTCGTCCTGCGTATTCATGAGCATGAACAATACGCGGTCCGGCAGCACATAGGCGTCGATGTGGGTGCCGCGGCACGGTTTTTGGAGAAGACAGTCGCCGATCAGCGTCCCTTCGGTGAAGCAGGGGAGGAATTGGGCTCTCAAACCGGCGCACTGCTTGAGTACGCGGCTGACTTCGGGGTAGTCCTTGATCGACGCAGTGCCGTTCGCGTCATCGGGGGCGTTCGGCATCACGTTGATATAGCTGTTGTCCATGAAGTAGAATTTTATGTGTTGAGCGTTCCGGTTGATGTTCTTATTCAGTCGCGGGCTCGGAAACGACGCGGTGAACGCGCGATCATCGCGGTAGGCCGCCATGAGATTGTGATGGTAGGAGCCGCCCTCCCAGTTCCATGTGTAGTCGAGGAAGGAGGCGGATTTTTCGGAGCTGCCGATGATCTCCCCGGAGAACGTCGCGCGCGGATCCCGTTCCTTCGCCCAGGGCAGGAATTTCTTGAAGACGCCTTCCAGCGCCGAGTTGGCCTGATCCCAGCAGATCGAATGGGAATACTGATCGTAGATGCTCTTGACGCTGGTCAGGACATCCTGGCGCCACAGCGGGAAGGCCTTGTCGGTCGTCTGCACGCCGCGGGTTCCGCGGGCATTCGCATAGGGTGGATTGAAACGCGGAACAAATTCGGTGTGATATGTCCAACCGCTGCTCCCCACTTTCCATCCGTAGCGCGAGGCGGTAGGCTCGGCGATCGATACGACGGAAATGAACAGCGACACGTTCACGCCGAGCTTATTGCACTCCTTGATCGCGTTGGAAAACTCTTCTGGCGTGCCGAGATGCGAGTAGGGTGGGGGCGTGGGCAGCGTAAACGGCTCCTGCCAGAACCAGAGCACAAGTTCGTCGAGTCCATGGGCCTTGGCTTCGGCCGCGACCTGCGGCAGGTCGGACGCTTTGAAGGCCACATCCCTCGCGCCGTCGGCCGGATAGCCCTTGCACATCCAAATGGTGCGGTAGCCAAGTCCTTCGCGCACATGCTGGGGCACGGGAAATTGGCGCTTGATGTGGTCCCGGACAAATTCGCGATACGGCTCGATGCCCTTGGCCCAGCCGTTGCGATGCGGTGTCAGTACATACTCCGGGCTCTCCCACGTCTGCCCCGGTTTCACCGCGGTATCATGCATGAGCATCAGCCGGACGTTCGGATCTTTCTCCAGCCGGTAAACCCGCACTTTGGTCAGAGGCGCGTCGGCCCATACCTCGGGGAAGAGGCTGATCCCACCGTTCAGACCGCCGAAGTCGAGCCAGCGTCCGATCATGCTGTCGGCGTCGCCGTATTTACCGCCGCCGTAGAACTCAACCATTTCCTTGGTGTCGCTGAGCCGATCGAGCGCATAGAATTCGGGATAGGTCGTGGCTTGCACGTCGACGAAGGGCTTGCGGACAAAGCCCGCCGTGCGCAGGCAGGTTTCCTCTTTTCCGGCGAACGGCAGCAGCCCGTGAAGATCGGGAAACAGCACCTGGCCCACGGGACGTTTCGAGTCGTTCGCAATCTGGCATTTCATCGCGATGGAGCGACCATCGGGCATCGCCTTCAGCCATACTTTCGCGGTCACCTTGCCGTCCGCCTTGAAATACGGCCGGCTCGCGCCGAGATTGGCCCAGGAGATCGTGACCGAGTCGTCGGTCTTTTCGATCTTTGCGCTCGTGGAGAATCGCGACGCGAGTCGCAGCGGCTCGAATTCCGGTATGGGATACGCGACGTCGATTATCCCGGCAACCGCCGGCTTCGCCTCGAGGATCTTCCCAGGCCCGGGATATTCGAGACCCACGATGCTACCGGTCTGCTCGTCGATCGTGATCTTTAGTCCATTCAGAGTCGCCTCGACCAAACCTCCGGTGGCAGCGATGGCTGGCACTGTCAGCGCCAGCGACCAGGCGAGCGCGAAGCCGCGGCTCCAGCGGGTCCGCAGCAAACGAGGAATCGTCGTTCGCTTGAATAATTCAAAATCACCCGCATGCGTTGTGTTCATGTTGTCGAATCAACATGCCTCCATACAATAATAGGGACTGAAATTCAAGCTTTTGGACACTAGAATTGCGGAAAATTTTTCGCTCATGGCTTCCGACGCTCGAGACGAAACAGTGAAATATCTCCGAATGGCTCGTTTTGCAGCCTTTTTCGTTGCGCTGATTTCTCTTGTGAAAGGGGTCAAACCGTACATTTGCACTATTGTTGATGGGTGCCTTTCATCTCTTGAAGTCTGTTTTTTTTGATGAGACCATGACAATCCCCCTTCTCCAGGAAGATGGCTTCCCGACGCCCCCCGCTGAACACATGATCGATTGCGCCGGGATACTCAATGCGAATTTGACCCCTTTGACGCATCGTGCAGACCAGCCAGAAAGTCTGCAACTTGAATCATGTTTTTGCGCAAGCGAGGCGTGTCCGAGACTGCGCTTAAACCCGCCCGCCGAGACGCCAACGGCCCTGCTGCGAATTGGGAGCTACGGAACGAAGACGCTCGGACCTGAGAGCGTCAGAGCAACACGCGCTTCTC
>DASRLE010000009.1:0-2644 GCA_035648615.1 Saccharimonadales bacterium (SeqCode)
CCCTGTGATCTCAGCCACAACCAGCCGCTTTGCTGGAGAAAATCATCAAAGCATCAACCCTGCCGATCACTACTGGGATATTGGTATAATTATCCTTACGTCGGCGCCGATGTCACGATAGGCGAGCAAACTTCCGGAGCCACCGTTGGAGGCGAGATACGCGGTATTGGCGCGGTCAATGCGTTGGGTTATTACACATTGGCTTACACCAATTTCGGGCTTTATTCAGGCGGCGCCCACTATATTCGTTCAGCCTATTCAACGGATGGTTTGACCAGCTTCTGGTGTACCGGCGCGGCGGGAGGATCGGCAATTAAATACGTCAACATCACCGGCGCCAGCTACGCCAACGGCAATGGTGTCCCCGGGCTTAGCACTGCTGTTAACGGACCGCGCGCAATCGGACTCGTTGGCGCGAATCTGGTTTTCTCCGATGCCGGGGATTCTGGATTGGGGGGACTGGATGCCTTCGCCGGCGCGCCCACCAGCGGAAATTCGGGTTTGGTCCTTCCCTCTTCGGGCAGCCCCAATGACTTTGCTGTGAGTCCTGACCAACAAACCGTTTATATTGCTGACGACCAGCCCGTGAATGGGAATGCCGGCGGCGGCATTCAGCGTTGGGACACCAATGCCTCCGGCGGCTACACGCTGAGTTACGTTATTCCACCGACTGCCGGAACCAATGGCGCGCGCGGCATGACGGTCGTCTTCCCCTCAGGCACCACAACATGGGGTTCAGGCGTCAACGGCGCGGTCATCTACGCGACAACGGCCGCCGCGACCACAAACAGTGTTATCGCTGTAACTGACACTGGAGCGGGTTCCACGCCGGTCATTCTTGCAACTGCCGGCGCGAGCGAAATTTACCGCGGAATTCGCTTCGGGCCGGCTGTTATTCCCTTAAGCGCCACTGTTTCACCGACAACACCGACGGTTTTTGTGGGCGGTGCGATTACGCTTTCCGCCAGTGAAACAGGCGATGCGCCCTTTTCGTATCAGTGGCAGTTGAATGGCGTGAATCTGACCAATGGCCCAAGCATTTCAGGCACTGGCGCCACCGTCTCCGGTTCCACCACCCCCTCTTTGGTTGTTTCAACCGTCAATCAGGCGGATCAAGGTTCCTATACTGTGATCGTCAGCACTACTGTCGCGAACACGACTGCCGGCACATTTGTGACCGTCGCGGCGGGGCCTGCCGCTGTTGCCGTTCCCCCGCAATCAAAGGTTGATTTTGTGGGCGATCATCTTGCCTTGGTTGCGACGTTCAACGGATCCCTGCCAATTGCTTACCAGTGGTATTTGGACGGCACCAATTCTGGAAATGCAATCAGCGGCCAAACAACCTCCATCCTGCAACTGAGCAACATCCAAGCCTCGGTTGCTGGAACCTACTATCTGATTGGCGGAAACCAGTACGCAACCAATGTCACTTCCGCCACATTGGGTGTTCTGACGCCGACGAATGTTTATATCAAATCGACAAACCTCATGGTCGCGCGGGTGGGGGATGGCGTGGAAACCTTGAGCTCCCTCAACGGCAATACTCTTTACTTGGATCAATTCCAGACCAATGGCACGTACGTTAGTTCGCTCATGGTGCCGGATACGACTCCGGCGGGAGTCACTGCCCCTGGCCCTGCGTTGATCGTGTCGGGCGGCTCTTCGGATGGAATTTACGAGAGCGTTCTCACACTTTCGTCCAATCAGGAATACATCAATTTTGCCGGGTTCAATCTCCAGCAACCTTATACCGGCAATGCGGCGGGTGTTGGCGCCGCCGGCGTCACTGTCCGCGGCATTGGCACCGTGGATGCTTTCGGCTACTACACCCTTGCCTACACGAACGTGGGGCTTTACAGCGGCGGCACTATTATCCGCTCGGCGGCGTCGTTGGACGGTTTGTACGAATTCTGGACCACTGGCCAGGCCAGCGGTCCGGGGGCCATCAAATATGTGCAGGTCGGTGTTGCGAGCTATGCCACCGGCAACGGCGTTCCGGCTCTCTTCGGCAGCGCCTCTGGCACCAAAGTCGTTGGCTTCGGCAATATCGGTGGCACGACGAACCTTGCCTATACCGACGTTGCGGGCATCGGCCTGAACGGCCTTTTCACGAGCGCTGGCGCGCCAACGGCCACACAACCCACTAATATAACCGTAAATGTCGGAACCGGAAGCCCCAACGATTTCGCCATCAGTCCCGATGGCAACACGATTTACATCGCCGATGACGATGCTTACACCACCAGCACTGGAAATGGTGGAATTGAGCGATGGGACACGAATTCCACATCGGGTGGCTTTACGTTGAGTTATTCGTTGCGTCCTATAGCGAGTTCGACGGCGGGCGTCAGAGGGTTGGCTGTCAGTTTCCCGTCCAGCGTGACGGCTTGGGGGCCGGGCGTCAACGGCGCGGTTCTGTTCGCAACCACCGCCGAAAATCCGACCAACCGGCTGATAAGTATTGTTGACAATGGGTCGTCCTCTGTTTCGACGATTCTGCAAACCGCAGGGGCCGGGCAGATGTTCCGCGGGGTTCGATTCGGGCCGGCGGCCGTGGGAGCCTCCATTGTCACCGCTCCGCAAGGCACGAACCTCTTTTCCGGCCAGGATTATCTGCTCAGCGCCAAAGGGGCAGGCATCCAGC
>DASRLE010000010.1:0-4894 GCA_035648615.1 Saccharimonadales bacterium (SeqCode)
CCCCGGCCCCCGCCCCCAAAGCTTTGCCCGTCGTTGAAATAGCCCCGGCCTCGGCCAATCCTCCTTCCACTGTCCCCAAGACTTGATCGGGTCGGCGAACCATTCATCATGGCAGACCCACTTCGGCCCGAGGAAGAGGAAGGCGGCGTAGTTAAGTCTTTCCTCGAGCATCTCGAGGATCTTCGCTGGATGCTCATCAAAAGCGGGGCGGCCACGCTGCTCGGCATGATGGTCTGTTTTTTCGGGGTCAATCATTTGGTCACCATCCTGGCCTGGCCCAAAGTTCGCGCCGAACAGCGTCATATTGCCTTGCTCCCCGAAGACACGAACCAGACCGTTACCATCCGTCTCGGTTCCGTGCTGCTTCATTCCGGCGTGCTTTCCAACAGCCAAATGGGCTCGCTGAATTTGGGCACCAACCGCCACATCAACCTGGTGCTGGAGCCCGTGCAAATCGGCAGCAATACCTTGCTGGCCATACGCCAGTCCACCACGAATTTGGAGGAGGAATCGACCGGCCCGCCCTTGGTCTATATGGATCCAGCCGGACCATTTTTGTCCGCGCTTCACCTGGCCTTTTTTGGCGGCTTGATTTTGGCGTCGCCCTTTGTCCTTTATTTCGTGGGGCAATTTGTCATCCCCGCCCTCAAGATCGTCGAGAAAAAATACTTCATGCGGGCCTTTTGGTTTGGGACGGTTTTATTTCTG
Organism: Saccharimonadales bacterium (SeqCode); assembly: GCA_035648615.1. GTDB lineage: Bacteria > Verrucomicrobiota > Verrucomicrobiia > Limisphaerales > Palsa-1400 > DASRLE01. The sequence continues at coordinate 709 of DASRLE010000010.1, forward strand.
GCCGGAAATTCATTCGCCTATTTTCTGGTCATGCCGGCCGCCGTAAAATTTGCCGAGCAATACTCGCAATGGATGGGCGTAACGCTGCCCTTTTTCAACGCGGAAGATTACTTCACCTTCCTGATCAAGTTCATGCTCGGCATGGGCTTGGGATTTGAACTGCCCGTCGTCTTGCTGGCCCTCGTCAAAATCGGCATACTCAACTACGCCAAGCTCAAAGCGATGCGACGATTCATGATCATCGGCAATTTAGTCCTGGGCGCGCTCCTCACCACTCCCGAAGTGTTCACCCAAATATTCATGGCCGCGGCATTGCAAGTGCTCTTCGAAGTAGCCGTCTGGATTGCCTGGTATTGGGAACGCCAGGAAAAGCGCAAAGCCGGCGCCGCCCCGATTGATGTTTGAAGGCGCAACGCGAGATCAACAAGAACTTAAGCAACCGGGCTCGATTTTTTTCCGAACTTCAGCCTTTAGAATTTAGCCTTTTCTTCACGGAGGAACGCGGGCTTTACGGAATCCGCAGTCGGTGTAATATATTATTCATGCAAGGCATCCGTTACGTGTATTGGCAGGACGGTGAGGCGTGGCTTGGTCACCTTGAGGAATATCCCGACTACCTGACCCAAGGCCAGTCGCTGTCCGACTTGGAGGAACATCTGCGCGACCTGCATAAAGATTTATCGAGCGAGGTCATTCCTTCCGTGCGCAAGCTGGCCGAACTTCCGGATTCGTGAAGCGGGTTGACCAACCTTGATTTTTTTCCGAACTTCAGCCTTTAGAATTTAGCCTTTAGCCTTTCTTCACGAAGTGCTATCCTGTCCCTCGAATGTCAACTGTAACTGTCGAAATACCTGAAGAGGTCCTTGAGCTGGCCGGCTTGCTGAATGGTTCCGCGTCAGGCCGCGCCACCATGCTCCTCGCGCTGGAATTGTTCCGGGAAGGGCGCGCATCCCTCGGGCGGGCGGCTGAACTGGCCGGTGTCAGCATCGAGGAATTCATGGAGTTTTCGGCCCAGCGCCAAGTGTCCCTTCATTACACGGAGGCCGATTTGGCGGCCGATCGCGCCACGGCGGATCGTCTCAACCTGTGATCGTCGTCTCCAACTCTTCCCCGCTCATCACGCTTGCCCGCATTGGCCGCCTCGACCTGCTGAAGCAACTCTTCGGACGCATCCATATTGCCGGGGAGGTGCGTCAAGAAGTCGTCGTGCGCGGCGTCGGCCGGCCCGCCGCCGATGCGGTGCGTGGAGCAGACTGGATTGAAAGTCATCCCGCTGCCGATCCGGCCGGCCTGGCGGCACTGCGCGCACGCCATGCGTTGGGTGCAGGAGAACTCGCAACCATCCTCCTGGCCCAGGCGTTGCGGGCCGATCTCGTGATCATTGACGAACGCGCGGCCCGGCGGTTGGGCCAGGCTCAAGGAGTGGCCGTCATGGGTTGTGTAGGGATTCTGGAGCGCAGCCACCGACGCGGACTCGTGCCGGATTTGCGCCACACTTACGCGAACCTGCTGGCGCACGGCATCCGCATTGACCGGCAGATTCTGGACCAAAGCCTGAGTGTCTTGGGGTTGCCACCGCTTTGATTAGACGGCTTGTCCCGCCATGTCTTCTCCGTGCTCCAAGGGGGAGAGCGCAGCCGGCTTGTCCCGCCGTAGCAACGGCGAAGAGGAAGCAAAAGCCGCCGCTCTCAGGATGCCGGGAAATAGTGGCCTCGCCTCGATTTGGTGGATAGGAGTTGGCTATTCCGTGTCCATTTTCTTTTTCACAAGCGCTTGCACATTGGAGGGGACATCCACCGCAATTACAACTGGATCACCAACAAGCTTTGCTTTGTACCCAAATCGGATGTCCAAAGAGACTTTACCTATCTCTTCAACGTCCAATTTAAGAATGCCGTTGGTTACTGTTGGCGTCTCAAGATTGGATTTAATTTTCAAGTCCGGGTGCCCCATTGTTTGAAGGACTGGGTTGACACCTAGAACCTGCGTGGTCTTGCCGTCATCATCCCAATCTATGCGGCTAACGCGAAACTGCATTTGGTTATAACCTACTTCCGTTTTTCCAGGTTGGGTAAGTTTATATTCGGCAACGACTGAGATGTACTTGCCTTGATAAGCTTGCATATAGCCGGAACCTTTGAATATTTTTTGATTTTGGTCAAACTTGGCCTCTTTGCCGGTAATGTAGAGATCACCAACATCGCCTATCGCAATAAGCGACATTGGTTTGCCAGTGTCATTTTTAACGGTCTGATTGGAATAATCCTGGTAAACTTGGGCAAAAACAACCCCTGTGCCACAAACGATGAGCGCTGTAAGCAGCAAGGGAAAGTATCGCGTGTTGAATTGCATAGTGTTTATTCTTCATTTTGAGTGTTTCGATTTCGTGAATCGGCTTGCCCAAAACGAAAAGAGGCGTGACGTACTCACGCCCCTCAACAGGCACTGGTATGCCTTCAACGGAACGCTTTCGGGCACGCCCGAGTGGGCGTGCCTCGAACCGTGTCCGTTGCGTGAAGTTACCGGTTTCGTTGAGGACAGCAGCCGAAGCCGCAAATCAGTTTATCGTTTTGATCACATACGTATTTTCCGGAACATGCGAATCGAAGCAAAATCAAGCACCCGTTGCAAGCCCGGATTCGTAGCAAAAAAGGTAAAGGGGCGAGTGGTCCAAAGCGGGGTATCATGGGCGGCACGTCCTGGGGCGGGCTCAAGGATCCGCGGACATGAAATATCCCCGTTGAAAATGTTGTTCAGCGGGTCGTTTGGCTTCATACTGTCAACCTGAGTATGGCAGTTGAAATCGAAGCCGCCATGGGGTAATTGCCTTTGGCGGAACAGGCAAAGTTGCGAGATCGGTTGTTGGAAGGCATCCCAATCAAGGCCAAGACCAGGGGCTGAACTCGCCGCGCTCTGGCCGTTGTGCTTCCACCTCACCCCACAAGAGGCTGATGATTTCGGCCGGGATTTCGAGGCGTCCCGCCAAAGCCCACTGAAAACCTTAGGTTGAAGCGCTGACTTCAGCAATTTCCCCTGATTGATGGCGAAATGCAGAAAAAGACTCGACAAAAAGTTCGCGCTGGGTTTAATTTGACAAAAAGAGTTACATAATATGCGCAACAAGGCTTTTGGCTTTTTATCAATGATCGCTGTCTCGGCCCTCTTCGTGGGCTGCGCCGGCCCCGAACAGAAACTCGGTCGCGGCATCAATAACATGGTCGAATTTGGTCGGATGGGTGAAATCCGCCGTTCGATTGAACAAACCGCCGTGTTTGGTTCGCCGGACCAATCCATGACCACCGGCCTGATTCATGGCGTGGATCGCAGTTTTGCCCGCACCGCCGCCGGGTTCTATGAAGTGCTGACTTTTCCGATTCCCAATTATTCGCCGGGCGATTACGGCCCCATTTTTCATCCGACCGACCCCACCTATCCTGACAGTTACAAGCCCAATTGGATCGCCGACCAGATGCTTTCCCCGGACACCGCCCTCGGCTTTGGCGGCGGCGATATAGCGCCGTTTGTCCCCGGCAGCCGATTCCATATTTTCGATAACTGAGCGGGCTTGGCCGCCAGTGGCGTCGTCGGTGGGCAGGGCGCTCTCGGGCGCTGACCGTTTTATCCCATGCTTGAGAAGCCTTCATGCTGCAAGGTCAATCTCCTGCTGAACATCCTGGGCAAACGGCCCGATGGATTCCACGAACTGGAAACGCTCATGCACCCGGTCAACCTTTGCGACCGCCTGAGTTTTGATCGAGTTGGCACGGGCATCCAACTGACGTGCAACGATCCCGCTTTGGCGACGAACAGTGGGAACCTCGTTTGCCGCGCCGCCGCGCTTTTTTTGAAGGCAGCCGGGATCGAAGAGGGCGTTCGCATCCACTTGGAAAAGCGGATTCCCATCGCCGCAGGATTGGGTGGAGGCAGTGGCAACGCCGCCACCACATTACTGGCGCTGAACGAACTGTTCGGGCGCCCCCTGACTCCGGCGCAGTTGACAGACCTCGCAGCCGGTCTTGGGTCGGACATTCCCTTTTTTTTGCAAAGCGAGCCGGCGCTGGCCACTGGACGGGGTGAAGTCATCCAGCCAATCCCCTTTTTCACCTCGTTGCAAGCGACTTATATCGTGCTTGTCCATCCCGGCTTTGGGATTTCCACGGCTTGGGCCTATCAGCAACTCCAGAGA
>DASRLE010000011.1:0-2632 GCA_035648615.1 Saccharimonadales bacterium (SeqCode)
GCTCGCCTGCCAACTCCCGCAGCCGAGCCCGCAACGCCGCTTCGTTCCGTTCCTTCCGCCGGTACCGCCAACTCCCGCGGTGCATCCCGATCAGCCCACAGGCGCGTCGCTCGCTCAGCCCCGCTTCTTCCCGCACGACACGCACCGCTTCTCGCTTCGCCCGCGGGCCTACCACTTTTTTGCCAGCACCACCTTCAGCGCGTCCAGGTCCAAGACTTGCTGCGCCACGATCTTCTTCAGCCGCCCGTTCTCTTCTTCTAGCTGACGCAGCCTACGGGTCTCGCTCACCTCCAGGCCCCCGTACTTCGCTTTCCAGTGGTAGAACGTAGCTGTACTGATCCCGATCCGGCGGCAGAGGTCCTTCATGGGAACTCCAGCCTCGGCCTCCTTCAACGCCCCTACGATCTGCTCTTCACTAAAGCGGCTTCCTTTCATGGCGCTTCTCCTCTCGTGGTTTTATACCCGGAGAAGCTACGTTCTGGCTGGACTAAATTTCGGGGTGCAGGTCAGTGATTAAATAGGTTCGCTGACGCACGAAGCCACTTACGTATCTCTGGAGCCACTGGAACGGTTGTGCGCCAGTGAAACTTAGTTGGTACATAAAATTGGAGAAGGCAGGGTAATCCCGTCACCTCCCGTCGTCTCGACATCCCGCAACTCGGCATGGCTTTTTCTCTATTGTGGCCAGGTCGCATCCGGATCGGTATTGATGATCGTCTGCGCAGCAGCGGTCGGAATCATCGGACGCAGGTATGGACGGTTCGCGGCCTTGTGGCAGGAATAACAGTCCTCGAGCAGGTGCTTGTAAGAATCGTCGAACTGTTTGCTGTCTTTGGCGGCGATCGCCAGCTTGAGCTGGGTCAGTGAGCCGTTGTCAATGCCGTCGAACGTGGATTTCATATCCACCGGCTTCCCGTCAGTCCCCTTGGGGCCGGGATTCAGGCTCGTCTCCCAGTGGAGCCGGTTACGCGTTTCGCCAAGATAATAATTGGCCAAAGGCCAGTTCTTCTTCTTTGCGGCAAAATAAAGATTGGTCGCATTGAATCCGACGTCCACCATCGGATGAGACATCGGTGGCGTGATGTCCTTGAGGTGCTGCACGTCCGCCATCGTCGGTGGCGCCGGTGGTGCCGCATTGCCCCCCTGCGCCGATGCCCTCGAATGCCCCCACATCGTCACGAACAAGCTGCCCGACGCCAATCCCAATGACACTAGAAGCCAACTTCGCAAAAATCGCAAATTTGCCATTTTCGATACCTCTTTCTTCTCCTCGAAAATCGACCGACAAAGCGCACAGATAATACACCAGTCAGAATACAACGGACGATCACAACCAGACTCGATAGCCAACCAGAATTGTTGAGTTGGACCTTTCCTTCGTGTTCACCGTACGGTTCTCTCCCCGAGACAACGAATCTGCAACCACCGCAGCGTGGGTTGCCTTCTCTTGGTCAGATATCCATCTCGGCTTATTGCGATGTTGTCAAAGGGATGAAGTCAGATACGCGGTGGAAGACCGAATATGACGAAGATGAAACTACCGCCGAACGCCTACGCAAGCTGACTCAGTCATCTCGACCTGCAAAGAATCTCTCTTGGCCAATACACTAGTGACTCTTTCGTTTGCGGCGCTCCTCGGTGCTCAAAAGCCCCAGCGGGGAGCACTCCCAAACGACCGCTCAAGGAACACGGGCGGCCCGTCGCGGGAAGCTGTGACGGCGGCGGGAATCCATCGGTCTGGGCACTCACCAAGTTCAGAACCGAGGCCAAAACGCGACTTGCACGAAGACGTCCAGTTCGTTAGCGCAGTCGGCGCCAAAATGGGTGTAAGCCACTTCTCATATTGAATGCATGCCGAGAACTCTAATTCGTGGCTGAACCACCAGCTCACTTTGACCGAGCCGTCGTTCAGACTCGGTCCGTCGGGGATAAAGCCCTTCGCAACGTGAGCATGTCGATACCCGAATCGCAACGAACTTTGCGAATTGAACCAATAGGTGGCCCAGCCTTGAAAGCCTACGCCTTCTCTTCCAATCCAGTCGCCAATAAGATTGCCTTTGTTGGTGAACGCGTCGTGATATGCCCAAGTGCGGCGAGGCGTATTAGAGCCGGATAGATCCAGCTATCGAGCTCCACGTAAGGAGACCCAATCGCCTTCGTTTCGTCATTGTTGTTATTGGCTCTTGCCGACGGATCATACGTTTGAGCCAATAGCGGTCTTGTGGAACAGGCAAGCATTGTGAGGGCCAGCAAAATGCACCCTCTGAACCTCATAATTGTCTGCAGTGCTCTGGGAAAACGTTGGTTCCGCGTTCCGAGAAATAGCAGGCCAGGACCGAAAACATGGCATCGTAGGGAATCATGTCCCCTCGCGCGATCCCCTGATTGTCGCGCATCCAATCGAGGGCATCGCCAATCGCCTTCGACGCGCCCGGCCACAGTTCCTGAACAGTTCCGCTCGAAAGCTGGCGTTCGTGCTCTGTTTTGCATCGGTCGAATTTGAAAGCGACGTTGATTGAACGTGATTGGTTCTACTTTACGTCCCTTGACGCGCTCATTGAATTGCTTCACGGTCCTTGCTAAGTCAGATGATTCAGACCAGCAATTGGCGGCGGCCGTATTCTGCTCAGGA
>DASRLE010000012.1:0-8754 GCA_035648615.1 Saccharimonadales bacterium (SeqCode)
AGGACATCTACGAGCTGACCTACATCCGCAAGGATGGGAGCCGCTTCCCGGCGGTGGTGTCGGTCACGGCCCTGCGGGACGCGCAAGGCGGCATCATCGGGTATCTCTTGATCGGCACCGATAACACGGCGCGCAAGCAGGTGGAAGCAGAGCAAAAGAAGCTCGATCAGCGCCTGCGCGACCAGCAGTTCTACACGCGCTCGCTCATCGAATCCAATATTGACGCGCTGATGACGACCGATCCGCAAGGCATCATCACCGACGTCAACAAACAGATGGAGGCGCTCACGGAATGCACCCGCGACGAGCTGATTGGGGCACCGTTCAAGAACTACTTCACCGATCCGGAACGGGCGGAGGCGACCATCAAGCAGGTGCTGGCCGAAGGCAAGGTGACGAACTTCGAGCTCACGGCGCGCTCGAGGGAGAACAAGGAAACGGTGGTGTCCTACAATGCGACCACGTTCTACGACCGGGATCGGAGGCTGCAGGGCGTGTTCGCCGCCGCGCGCGACGTGACGGAGCGCAGACGCCTGGATCAGGTGCTGCAGGAGAAGAACGTGGAGCTGCAGAGCGCCAAGGCGGTGGCGGAAAACGCCAATCGCTCGAAATCGGATTTTCTGTCGAGCATGAGCCATGAGCTGCGCTCGCCGCTCAATGCCATCCTCGGTTTCGCGCAGTTGATGGAGTCGGCTGCCTCGGTGCCGACGCCCGAGCAGAAGGAGAGCATCGACCAGATTCTCCAGGCGGGATGGCATTTGCTGAAGTTGATCAACGAAATCCTCGATCTCGCGAAGATCGAGTCCGGGAAACTGTCGATGTCTCCGGAATCGGTGTCGCTGTCCGATGTCATGGCGGAATGCCAGCGCATGATTGAAGGGCAAGCGCAAAAACGTGGCGTGCAAATGACCTTTCCCCGGTTCGACTTCCCTTGCTTTGTCCATGTGGATCGCACCCGATTAAAGCAGATTCTGATCAACTTTCTTTCCAACGCGATCAAGTACAATCGGGAGCAGGGGACGGTCGAGGTGAATTACACTGCGAACACTCCCGGACGCATTCGCATCAGCATCAAGGACACGGGCACCGGGCTGTCTCTGGAAAAGCTCGCGCAGTTGTTTCAGCCGTTCAACCGTCTCGGACAAGAGGACAGCGATGAGGAAGGCACCGGCATCGGCCTCGTGGTGGCTAAGCAACTGATCGAACTGATGGGAGGGGTCATCGGCGTGGAAAGCACCGTGGGCGTGGGAAGTGTGTTCTGGTTTGAACTGATGGCCGCGGCTGAAGGACCAAAAATTGCGGAGGGAAGCGATGAACCCACAACGGCGGCGGCAGCGCAAATCCAGAGCGGCGCGAGCGTGCGAATCCTGCTGTATGTGGAGGACAACCCGGCCAATCTGAAGCTGGTCGAGAAGATCCTCGCGCGCCGGCACGATGTGCGGCTGTTGACCGCGGTGACCGGGAATCTCGGCATCGAGCTGGCGCGCGCGAACCAGCCGGATGTGGTCCTGATGGACATCAATTTGCCCGACATTAGCGGCATCGAAGCCTTGGGAGTCCTGCGTGAAGACCCGGCCACGGCGCACATCCCGGTCGTAGCCCTCAGCGCCAACGCCATGCCCCACGACATCGAGAAGGGCCTGCAGGCAGGGTTTTTCCGGTATTTGACCAAGCCCATCAAGGTCAAAGAATTCATGGACACGTTGAACACGGCACTGGAGTTTGCGAAAAAAGGGATTGAGCAAAGCAAATAAAGCAGGACCAAAATCATTATCTGTTCATCCGACATTCATAACGCCAAACTCCTGATCATTGACGATCAGAAAGCCAATGTCGACCTGCTTGTTCGCATGTTGCGCCGCAATGGCTATGCTTCCATCGCGTCCACGATGGATCCGCATGAGGTCTGCGAACTTCACCTCAAGAACCGCTACGACCTGATCCTGCTCGATCTCGTGATGCCCGGCATGGACGGATTCCAGGTGATGGAGAGCCTGAAGGAAATCGAAAAGGACGGCTATCTCCCGGTCCTCGTGATCACCTCCCAAAGCGAACACAAGGCGCGCGCGCTAAAAGCCGGCGCGAAAGATTTCGTCAGCAAACCGTTCGATCTTGTCGAGGTGTTGGCGCGTGTCTTTAACATGCTCGAAGTCCGCCTCCTGCACCTGAAAACGAGGAGACTCTACGATGAAGGCATGGTGGAGCAGAGGGCGTTGCTGACCGCTAAAGCTGAAATCAGCCGACACGCCATCCACCTGGAGCAGGTGGTCTTGGAGCGCACCGCGCAGTTGCGGGAAAAGATTGGCGAACTCGAAGTTTTTTCTTACAGCATCTCCCATGACATGCGCCAGCCGTTGCGCGCGATGCAAGGGTATGCGCAGGCTCTTTTGGACGATTACGGCGAAAGCTTTGAGCCGGAGCCGAAGCTGTTTCTGCAACAAATCAAGTCTGCGGCACTGCGTCTCGACCATTTGATCCAAGACGTTTTAACTTACAGCAATGCGACCCACGGCGAAAGCGAGGTTTCTTCGATTGGTTTAAGCGAAATCGTCCGCGAAGTGGTGGAGAATTATCCAAATTTGCGGAATGCGAAGATCGAAATCGATCCCTCCATGGCGCCGGTACTCGGTTATGAAGTCGCCCTGACGCAATCCATTTCGAACCTGCTGGCCAATGCCGTGAAATTTGTTCCGTCCGGAATAACTCCTGAAATAAAAATTTGGTCGGAACCACGGGACGACTGCATCCGACTTTGGATTCAGGACAATGGCATCGGCATAGCCCCGCAAGATCACAAAAGAATTTTTGAAATGTTTTCCCGCGTCCACAGCAATGAAGTTTACGAAGGAACTGGCATCGGGTTGAGCATTGTTGCAAAATCCGTCGGGAAAATGGGCGGTCATCTGGGCGTGGAATCAGAACTTGGGAAAGGCAGCCGGTTCTGGATTGAATTGCAGAAAGCGGAGTTGCCATGAGCCATACAATATTGTTGGTTGAAGATTCAACCGACGACGTTTTCTTTTTGAAACGAGCGTTCAAGCGTGCCGAAATCAAGAACCCGGTCCAGGTCGTCAAAGACGGCCGACAAGCGCTTGATTACCTCAGCGGCACAAGCGAGTTTACCGATCGACTAAACTTCCCTTTGCCTGGTCTGGTTTTGTTGGATTTAAAACTACCCTACGTACTCGGCCTGGACGTATTGAAATGGATTCGCTCCCAACCCGAACTGCAAACCTTGCCGGTGATTATTTTCACTTCGTCGAGCGAACGATCTGACATCGATCGCGCGTACCGTGCGGGCGCGAATTCGTTCATGGTCAAACCTTCCGACATGGAACATCTTCTCGATCTGGCCAAGTGTTTCGTAGAGTATTGGCTGAGATATAATTTGCTGCCACTGAACGGTTGAGATTTTGCGCGCATTGGAAGACTTGCCGTGCGCTTAATATTTTTTAAAAGTTATTTCCGTTGCCAAGCGCACCCATCTGCGGCGACGCAGTTTGTGGGCGATCTGCGCTCACGAGTTACAACGACGTGTTTGACGTTACAACGGATGAACAAGAAAGATTTACCGGCGCGTCTTGATGTCGCGGCGACGGCGAAGCTGCTCAGCTTCGCGGAGCATGACATTCAGATTTTGATGGTCGTGGGCAAGTTGACTCCGCTCGGTGAGCCGGCTCCCAATGCGCCAAAATGGTTTGCCGCCGTGGAAATGATTCGGCGGGCGGCGGACCGAGAATGGCTGCACAAGGCCACAAGAGAGATTTCCAGATACTGGCGGCATAAGCGCGAGCGGCGCAAGAATCTGAAAGGCATCCACTCCTAAATTCTGTAAATCCTGTTAAAAATCTTGGCGTCTTCATGGTTTGATTGGTTGACCCACTTGTACTGGGTTTGACCCGCTCTCAAGCTGATTATTTTGCAAGCCGTCCATTTTAAGAGGTAGGGTTACACCCTATAGCGAAGTGCAACCCGGTCAAGTACTGTCGGCCCATGAAACGCATAAAATCCAACGCCTTCGCTCGACGAGCACTTAGAATGAATGGAACAAAACAGATCCTTATGAACCTTGTCCTTGCGGCGGCCTTTGCGGCCCCGCACCAGACGTTGATGGCGGCAGGTCCAGCGCCAGTCAACTTGGGAATGACTGCCCATTTCACGATTCTTGCCGGAGCAGCCATCACCACCACGGGAGGTGGCATCATTGATGGGGATATCGGGGCGAGTCCGATCACCGGGGCTGCCATACACTTGACCCAAGCTCAGGTGAACGGGACAATCTATGCGGTTGATGCCGCTGGGCCTGCAGGTTCGGTGATAGCTCCTGCCCTGTTAAGCGCGGCCAAGGGCGATTTGACCACGGCGATCAACGACGCCGCCGGACGAACACCCACACCCACGGGTCCTTTCCTGAATCCCGGAGCCGGGAATCTCGGCGGGCTGAACCTTGTGGCCGGCCTCTACAAATTCACGGGAACGGCTTTGATAACGGGATCGGACGTCACACTCACGGGTGGTCCCAATGATGTCTGGATCTTCCAGATAGCAGCCGATCTGGAAGTGGGCAGCATGATTCAAGTCATTCTGGCTGGCGGCGCGCAGGCCAAAAATATTTTCTGGCAAGTAGGTACTTCAGCGACGATTGGGACGTTCGCGGTGTTCGAGGGAACCATTCTAGCCAGTCAAGCCATCACTATCAATACCAGCAGCGCGATGGAAGGCAGAGCATTGGCTTTCACTGCCGGGGTTACCTTCAACGGTGATGTCGGCGATATGCCATCGCCGACGCCCCCCATATTTATCTCCATCACCAGAACGAACTCCAGTTCGGCGAATGTTTTCCTCAGCACCACGCCGGATTATCTACTGACACTGCAATCCAGTCCGGGTCTGTCCACACCGAACTGGCAGACGATCGCCACGGCTACCCCGGTCACCAGCACATGCATGTTCACCGACACCAACGTCATGGCAACCGCGCCTAACAACTTTTACCGGGCGTTCATCACGACGCCATAGTGTGACCATCCGCATAAGTTCGGCGCAATCCAGAGGCTTGATTGTGATGTGTTCCAGCTCATTGGGAATGGAGCCGGTTGCCGGATTTGGACTTTAACCAATCAGCCTTACTGACTCTTGAAAAAGTTTCGCACCGGCACCGGCATTAAAGGTGAAAAATCTAGTGAAACAGTTGCCAAATAAACAATCCTTCATTTTCTGCCTGTTGCTGCAGGCCGCCAGCACGCTGGCCGTCGCTCAAGAAAAGGCCTTGCCTGAAGCCATCCAGAAGGCTGGAATCGTGGAAGCCATGTCCAGGAACATGCCGGCGTCGGTGAAAGATTTGCCTGTGTTTGGCTCCATTGATTGGACGGTGAAGGAGCTTCCGTTCGTTGGGAAAGGCCCCCGGCAGGGGATTAGTGGAATGGGGATGGTTGCAGCGCAGGGCCGGATTTACCTGATTGGAGGCTTCATCCCCGGCGGCGACGGCACGCATGATTTGGCTCACCGCACTTCGCGTTGGGCCTTCCAATATAGTCCGGGATCAGACCGCTGGGAGAAGCTTCCGGATCTGCCGGCGCGAAGGGAATATACGAGGGCCATCACGACGGACCATGAAATCTATGTGCTCGGAGGGGCCGTCCAGGGAAGACCCGCCGTTCCATCCGCCGATGTATTCAGGCTGAGTTTGTCGTCGTCGCCACCGGCGTGGCAGAAAGCCGGGGAATTGACAGTTCCTCGCAGCCACACGGCGGTGGGGAAGGTTGGCCGCTATCTGGTCGTCGCGGGCGGCAACCGTTATGACATCAAGGAAAAGGGTTATAGCCCAAAGACCATCCAAGGGGTTACCGACGTGTTCGATTTAACCAAGCCCACACAGGGATGGCGTCAGGCAGCGCCCATCCCGGGGAGTCCGCGGGGCTGGACTGCGGCTTCGGCTCTGGAGGGCAGGCTCCTGGTTTTTGGCGGAACAACCTTCAAGGAAAGCGATGGCGGGGTTGGCGCCAAGATTCGGGAGGCGCTCAGTTATGACCCGGTCATGGACAAATGGACGAGCCTGGCCGAGCCGCCGGTCGCGGTCTCTGGCTGGCAAAGCGCCGTTTATAACCATCATTACGTCATCGTGGTCGGAGGCGTTTCGTCCCTTTGGAACGATGTGCCATTTGTTTACGACGCCGTCGCAGACCGCTGGATGAGGATTGACAGCCCGCTACCCCCGGGAGGGTTGTTCAATGATCCTGGAGTTTGCATCATCGGCGACACCATTTATGTCACGGGGTCCGAAGGGCCAGAGGGAAGCCACTTCAATTATTTCCTCGCGGGGCGAATCAGGGCGAAGTCCAAGGCCAATTAACTCAGGTGCGAGCCGGTGAGCATCTTTTTGAGGTGATCATGCACCGGTATGAAAACCGGTCCACCATCATGACCAGCAACCGGCCCTTGGAGGAATGGGGCAAACTTTTGGGCGACGTGCCCACGGCTGGCGCGATCTTGAATCGTTTCCTGCACCACGCCCAGACCATCGCCATTGCCGGGCGGAGTTACCGGCTCAAAGACCACGCGGCCATTGCCGGGAAAGAGGATAAAAACAAAAAGATCAAATCCAAGTCCAACGAACCTTCGACCGCAGAACCGGCGAGCTGAATGGCTCGCTATCCGGTTCTGCTCGTTTTACTTTGCTGCTTACGGATTATAAGCAACGCTCGATTTTCACCGGGAATCGGGCATATTGACCGCAGGTTGTGCATCACCACCATTTTATGAAAACACTCACCCAAGAACAGATTCAGCGGCTCACACCTGAGCAACAGACAGACTTGGCCACGCTGGAGCTTCGCCGGGTACAGAGGCACCAGCGTCTTTTGAAGCAGGCGCGCGAGTCCAGACATTTCATTTTTGCGTGCGTCGGCGGAGCGGCGGTTGCTTACGGCGCGGCAGCTATTTCAAGAGCGCCGGTTTGGTCGCAGGTCAGTATTTTCGCGCTCGCGATGGCGATAGTGGTCCAAGCTCTTGGCGTCAATCGAAGGCTCGATGGCTTAATGGATTTACTTGAGGATGAACGAAGCCCCTAGGAGTTTGCTGGCCCCCCCCCGTCTAACTTCTCCGTACGAAGTATCAATAGTGAGGACACCGGCATGACACCGGCATTTCTAAAGACTTTGTCGGATTTGGCGCAGGACGGGTATTATTAAGTAAGATGCACTCCAAGTCCGACACCCAGCTCCTTGGCGAATATGTGCAACACGACACTGAAGTCGCGTTTACTGAACTCGTCACCCGGCATACTAATCTCGTCTATTCAGCTGCCCTGCGGCTGATGAATTCGCCGGATCTCGCTGCCGAGATCACCCAGAGCGTCTTCATTGGTCTTGCGCGAGGCGCGCGGACCTTGTCACCACGGCTGGCCGCAGACGCGTCGCTGGCCGGATGGCTATGCCGCAGCGCCCGCAATATTGCGTGCAACGCACGACGCAATGAATTCCGTCAACATTCCCGCGAAAGGCAGGCCATGGAAGACTTAAACGCAGCTCCCGAAACTACCCTGGATTGGGAGCGTCTCCGTCCCGTTCTCGATCGAGCCATGGCCCAACTAAGCGAACCCGACTACGACGCCCTAGTCATGCGCTATTTCAACAATCAGGATTTACGGTCGGTCGGTCGCGCGCTTGGCGTGAGCGATGACACGGCACAAAAGCGCGTCTCGCGGGCGCTCGATAAATTACGGGAACAGTTAGCCCAACATGGCATCAGCAGTCCCGCCGCCGCGATCGCCGTCGTCCTTTCCGCCAATGCCGTGCAGGCCGCGCCCATCGGTTTGGCCGCAGCCATATCAAACGCCGCCCTTTTAGCCGGAACAGCTTTCGCCACCACCACAACCGCAACAATCGTCAAAACCATTGCCATGACCACACTCCAAAAAGCTCTGCTCACTATCACCATTGCCGCCGTCGCCAGCGCAGGGGTTTTCGAAGCCCGCCAGGCGGCCGTCCTGCGGTACCAGGTGCAAGCGCTCCAGAAACAACAAAACCCGTTGATCGAGCAATTGGCCATAGAACAAAACTTGAACCAAAAGCTTTCCAACAAGCTTGCTCGAGCGACGGATTCCCAAGCCTTATCCAAAGCCCAATTCAATGATCTGATGAGGTTAAGAGGGCAAATTGGCGTCGCCCGTGCCGACTCCCGCGAACTGGCAAAGTTAAAATCCAAGCTGGCACAATCCGGCGGCTTGATCCCAGACGCCCTTACTAATGCCATCGCCTCAGGCTTGGAAATGGCGGAAAAGTGGAAGATGAAGGATGCCAAAGCCCGGCTGGCTCGCATGACCAAAGCACTTAACCTCACGGAGGACCAGGCACAAGCCATCGACGAAATGATGCAGACGAAAATCAAGGAAGGAACTCAAATGACCATGGATCTGATGACCGGCAAATCAACTGCGGACCAATATCAAGCCGTCGCTAAAATCCAAAGCAGCCAGGATGCGGAAATTAAAGCCCTTCTGACTCCCGGACAAATGGACGCCTACCCTCAATATCTGCAAACGGAAAAAATCACTGCGGCGACGACATCCGCCAACAATGACGCTGGACAAATCGCGAACGATTTTAGTCTTTCCAAGGATCAACAACAACAAATCCAGACCTCGTTCTACCAACTGAATTTAAACGCGCCAGCCAACGGACTGAGTCAAGAAGCAACCGCCGACGCGAAAACGAGTACCGATTTCGCAGATGCCGCCATCGAATTACAAAAATC
>DASRLE010000013.1:0-2816 GCA_035648615.1 Saccharimonadales bacterium (SeqCode)
TGTTCAAAGTACCAAATTTATTTCAGGACTTGACCTCTCTGATCGTTTGTGGAGGTTTGCCGCCCGCGTGGGCCGGCACGTCGTCTTTCGATGACCAATAAAAAATTTTCAATGATCAATTTTCAATCGAACACTTCGAAATTTTTAACGCATTACTTCGCCAATAGGGCTTCCCCCAAAAAGTGAAATACAGCCGGCCATCGGCCCGTTACTCCCACAACAGCACCTCGCGCGCTTTTTGCAGCACCATCGACGGGGTGATCGCGTGCAGGCAGGCCAGCGGGTCGCGATAATGGCATCGCGGCTTCATGCACGGAACGCAGGGCAGAGCGGCGGTCTGGAGGACGTTCTGAAGCTGGCCGTAGGGTCCTGTGCTCGCCGGGTTTGTTGGGCCAAAGAGAGCGACGACCGGGTTGCCCAAGGCCGCCGCGACGTGCATCGGGCCGGTGTCGTTGGTCAGCGTCAAGCGGCTCAACCGAAGCCATTCGATCATTTCGAGGAGCGACGTTTTTCCTACCAGGTTCAAACAACGCTCGGGATTGGCCGCGGCGATCTTCTCGCCGAGGGAATGTTCATCTTTTGAGCCCAGGATGACGAAGTTCACGTCCAAAACTTTTTGGGCCAACTGAACCGATTCAACGAAATATTGCACCGGCCAGCGTTTGTTGTCCCAACGTCCGCCCGGGAGCAGCGCCATCCAACGCGCCCGACCGGGCTGCCATTTTTGTTCGAGTTGCGCGGCAATGTCCGGGCGGCGCGGCAGCCATTCGAAATTCCAATGCACGGGCACTTGCAGAAGCGGCAGGACGGCCAGATAGCGGTCCACCGCATGCGTCTGCGCGGGGGCGCGAGTCGGGGTCAAGTCGTAGAGAGCGTGGGCGCCTTCGCGGGATCCCTCGCGCAAATTATCCAGGCCCGCCGTCAAACCGGCATTGGCCAGCCAGGCAAAAATTGCGCTGCGGGCCAGCCCCTGCAAGTCGATCGCCCAATCAAAATGATGAGCGCGCATCGTTCGCACGCTGGCGGCGATCTCGGGCCAGCGATAAGGGGCGGCCCAGCGGCGGCGTTGGAAGGGTATGATGCCTGCGAGGTCGCGGTCATTCTCCAGCAGCGGAATAAGCCCGGCTTCCAGCCACCAATAAATTTCGGCGGCGGGAAAATGGAGCTTGAGCAAGCGCAGCACCGGCAACGCGTGGATGACGTCGCCCAGGGAGCTGGGTTTAAGAATCAGGATTTTCAACGCCTCGCTTCCTGGCGCCCGGATTATTTTCCGACGGCCAGCCGTTCGGCCAGACGCGGCGGCAGGCCGGCCTCGAGTATTTTCTTCTGGGCGGCGGGAATGTCATAGTCCAGGCGGCGCAGTTCGATGGAACCCTCGGCCATGTCGTAAACCACGTAAGCCGCCTTGGGATTGTTATCGCGAGGCTGCCCGACCGCGCCGACATTGACAAAATATTTGCGGCCCGGCTCGACCTTGAATTTCGAGTAAGTGCCGCCCTTGACCACGCTGTCACGTATAAAAGCGACCGGCACATGCGTGTGCCCAAAGAAACACACCGGGGTATTCTGGTAGGTGAAACTGGCCGCCGCCGCCAGTTTCTCAAAGACGTAACCCCAGCGTTGCGGGCCGTCCAGAGTGGCGTGGACGATGGTGAAATTGGAGAGCAGGCGGACGTACTTCAATTCATTCAGCCATTTTTTGTCATCGTCGGTCAATTGCTTGCGGGTCCAATTGACGGCTTCGGCGGCGTGAGGGTTAAAACCTTCCAGGGCCTCGTTGGTCGCGCAATATTCGTCGTGGTTGCCTTTGATGCACGGGATGTTCATGGCGCGAATCGTGTCCAGGCATTCCTTGGGATTGGCATTGTAGCCCACCACATCGCCCAGGCAGGCGACATGAGTGCATTTCTGCTTTTCAATGTCTTCCAGCACAACTTGGAACGCCTCCAGGTTGGCGTGAATGTCGGCGATAATAGCGTACTTCATCTTCTATCCCATTTTACTGCGTAATCTCAAAACCGCGAAATTCATTTTTTGCCTCGGACCATTGCGGCTGCTCCTGCCGGATAAACCGGCCCACTTCCGAATCGCGCACGCCGGCCAGGAAGGCTTCCAATTCCGCACGCGCGCCTTCCGCAGCCAATTCCACCCGGCCATCCGGGAGATTGCGAACCGTTCCCGTCACCTCAAACCCGTTGGCCAGCGATTTGACGGCGTAACGAAAACCGACCCCTTGAACGCGGCCGGAATACAAATTGGTCACCCGTTCTCGTTTCATCGCAATTCAAGGGTGAGATAAAGCCAAAGCGGTCCGCATTGTGCAACTGAATTGTGGCCTTATTCGCGATCGGTTCTTTTTTGCGCCCGGCGCTTGGCTTCGAGCAGGCGGCTGGCGGTGCTGCCCGGCGGTTTGGGCGGCTCCTTGGTTTCGGCGGCAGGGGGCGCGGGAGCGGCGGGAGTTACGGACGTTGGGGTCTCAATCTCCGGGGCTTTGGCCGGGCGGAATAGATCCGCGGTGGACGACCGAACCTGCTCGCGCCGGTTGAGCAATGCCGAGAGCGATTCGTCCGCCTCGGCTTTGCGCGGCGCGGGTTTCCAAAAGACGAGCCAGCGGCGAAGGGTTTTCCTGGCTTGCAGCCATTGCGTTGCATCCAGTTGAATTCGCCGCACGGCCACGTCGAAGGGAAACAGCAGGATGGCAAATTTCAACAGCCAATCCCGCAAGTCGAGCGGTTGGAAAGTTTTTTGGCGGTCGTGCAAAAAAGGGTTGTCTGTTTGGGGATTGAGGACTTTGCCGCCGCCCAATTCCGCCAGCC
>DASRLE010000014.1:0-9513 GCA_035648615.1 Saccharimonadales bacterium (SeqCode)
CATCAGGGTGCAGGGCGGCATGTCCTCGCGGGCGGGAAATTGATAACGCAGAACGCTGGAGTCCGGCGGCATGTCCGGGGTCGGGCCCGACGAACTGACCACCTCGACCGAAGTCGGAGCGCTCAACTTCAAGGCCCAATCCGCGCCGTCCATGACGTGGCAGGCCATATCGCCCAAAGCGCCGCAGCCGAAATCCCACCAACCGCGCCAGGAGAAGGGATGATAAACATGCCCGGCCATTTTTAGAATGTGCGCGCGGAGATCCTCCGGCCAAAGATCGAGATAAGGCCGCACCGGCGCCGGCCCCAGCCAAAGGTCCCAATTCAAATGTTCGGGCACGGGATCCGAACCCGGCGGCCGATTCATGCCTTGCGGCCACCAGCCTTTGGAACGGTCCGTCCAGCAATGAACTTCATGCACCGTGCCAATGGCGCCGGCCCAAATCATTTCGCAAAGCTCGCGATTTCCCACGCCGGAATGGCCTTGATTGCCCATTTGGGTGGCGACGCCGGCCTTGCGCGCGGCGAGGGTCAATTGGCGGGCTTCCCACACGGTATGGGTCAGCGGCTTTTGGCAATAGACATGTTTGCCGGCATGAATGGCTCGAATCGCCGCCGGCGCGTGGTGGTGGTCCGGGATGCTGACCGTGACGGCGTCAATGGATTTTTCCTTTTCCAGCATGACGCGATAATCGGAATAATGGCGGGCGCCGGGATATTTTTTGGCGGCTTCGGCCAGGGTATTGGAATCGACGTCGCACAAGGCGACGATATTCTCGCCGGACACGCCTTCCAAATCGACCGCGCCCTTTCCTCCCGAACCAATCCCGCCGATGTCGAGTTTTTCATTGGGCGACTTGTATTTTGGCCGCGCCGCGAAAGCGGGCAGACTGATGGCCAGCGCGCCGGCGGCCAGTGCGGAGGTATAAATAAAGTGCCGCCGGCTGACGTGCGGAGTGGAAACTTCGGTGCGAACCGTGCGAAAGCGGGATTTGGAATTAGTCATACGGCCTTTTGTGATAGGGTCATCCCGTTCCGAAAACAAGGGATTTCTTTTGTCCCGTCACATGCTCGGAATGCAGTTGAAGCCGAACCCGAAATCTCCTAAAGTCATCGTATGCCACTCACATTGGAACAAATCGTCGAAGAAGCCCGTCATTGGTCGCCAGAAAAAGTTTGTGAGCTAGTGGATCGCCTGATCGGAGAGTTGCACCCGCCCGCCGCCGACAACGACGATGCTTGGAAACAGGAAGCCCGCCGTCGATTGGCCGAAATCGAGAATGGCACAGTGCGACCCGTGGACGGCGATGAAGTTTCCGCCCGCGTTCGACGAATTGTGTCGTTGAGTGACGAACAACTTTGCGATCAGTCAGCACAGGAAGGCGCGGCCATGCTTGACCGCATGGAGGACGAGGATGCCAGTCGCCGTTTTTAACTTAAACAAGTGCAAACCAGGTTGCGATCACCCCAGACGTTGTCGATGCGGGCGACGCTGGGCCAGAATTTCTGCTCGACGGTCCACGGCGCGGGAAATGCCGCCTGCTCTCGCGGGTAGGGATGGGGCCAGTCGCTTTGCGTGACCGCGCGCGCGGTGTGCGGCGCGTTTTTGAGCAGATTGTTTTGCGCGTCGGCTTGGCCGGATTCGATGGCTTGGATTTCGCCGTGGATCGCAATGAGAGCGTCGCAAAAACGATCAAGTTCTTCTTTGGATTCACTTTCCGTCGGCTCGATCATCATCGTGCCGGGGACTGGAAATGAAATGGTCGGGGCGTGAAAACCGTAATCCATCAGGCGCTTGGCCACATCTTCCACCGTCACGCTTTTGAACTGGCGCAAATCGGCGATGCATTCGTGGGCCACGAAGCCGCTCTTTCCTTTGTAAAGGACAGGGAAATAAGGATGGAGCCGGTGGGCGATGTAGTTGGCGTTTAAGATCGCCATTTTTGTCGCCTCGGCCAGGCCAGTCCCGCCCATCAGCGAAATATAAACCCATGAAATAACCAGGATGCTCGCGCTGCCCCATGGCGCAGCGGAGACCGCGCCAATCGGGTTCTCGCCGCCGAGGTTCACCACCGGGTGGCCCGGCAAAAATTCACTCAAATGTTCGGCGACGCAAATAGGCCCCATGCCCGGGCCCCCGCCGCCATGCGGAATGCAAAACGTCTTGTGCAAATTGAGATGGCACACGTCCGCGCCGATATCGCCGGGCCGGCACAAGCCGACTTGCGCGTTCATATTCGCGCCGTCCATGTAAACCTGCCCGCCACGCTCATGCACAATCTGGCAAATTTCCTTGATCGGTTCCTCGAAGACGCCGTGGGTCGAGGGATAGGTCACCATCAGCGCGGCCAAGTCGTTCTGATGCGCCTCCGCTTTGCGGCGCAAGTCAGCCACGTCAATGTTCCCGTGCGCATCACAAGCGACGGACACAATCCCCCAACCCGCCATGGCGGCGCTGGCCGGGTTCGTCCCGTGGGCGGAGGTCGGTATCAAGCAGATGCGCCGATGGGGCTGCCCGCGGTTCTGGTGGTATTTCTGAATGACCAGCAGGCCGGCGTACTCGCCTTGCGCGCCCGAATTCGGCTGGAGGGAACAGACGGCGAACCCGGTAATTTCCGCCAGCCATTGTTCGAGCTGCCGGAAAATGATTTGGTAGCCGCGCGTTTGGGCCAGCGGCGCAAACGGGTGAAGCTGGGCGAACGCAGGCCAGGAGACAGGCAGCATTTCGGCGGTGCCGTTCAACTTCATGGTGCAGGAGCCGAGCGGGATCATGGAAGTTGTCAACGATAAATCCCGGTTCTCGAGGCGGCGAAGATAGCGCAACATTTCGGTTTCGGAATGGTGCTTGCGGAAAACTTCCTCTTGCAGAAATGAAGTCGTGCGGGCCAGCGGCGCGGGATAATCCGCCGAAACCTTCGCGGCCAGGTCCCGAATGGAAATGGCCGGCGCGGCCCCGCCATTGAAAACGGCCAGGATATCGATCAGGTCTTTTTCCAAAGTCGTTTCATCGAGCGAGATGCCGACAGTGTGAATGTCAAAAACACGGAAATTCATGTGGTGCGCTTCCGCCGTCTTGACCAGATCCGCGCTGCTGCGAGAGCCGAGGTCGATTTGCAGCGTGTCGAAGAAAGGCGTTCCCTCGGGACGCTTGGAGGGGTAGCCCAATTGCTTCAAGCCTTCACCCAAAATAGCGGTTAGGTTATGCACATGGCGCGCGATTTTCTTCAGCCCTTCCGCGCCGTGATACACACCATACATCGAGGCCATGTTGGCCAGCAGGGCTTGCGCTGTGCAAATATTGCTGGTCGCCTTTTCGCGCCGGATGTGCTGCTCCCGCGTCTGCAAGGCGAGCCGCAGCGCAGGCCGGCCCTGCGCGTCTTTCGAAACCCCCACCAACCGGCCCGGGATCAATCGTTTGTAAGCGTCGCTCGTGGCAAAAAAGGCGGCGTGGGGGCCGCCGTAACCCAACGGAACTCCAAAACGTTGCGCGCTGCCCACCGCCACGTCGGCGCCAAATTCCCCGGGCGGACGCAACAAGGTCAGCGCCAGCAAATCGGCCGCGACGACCAGCAAAGCGCCGGCCTCGTGGGCCTGTTTGCCAAAATTCTCATAGTCAAAAATGGTCCCGTCCGTGGCGGGGTATTGCACCAGTGCGCCAAAAACTTTCTCGTGAAACTGGAAGGTTCGATGATCGCCCACCACAACTTCAATTTCCAACGGACACGCCCGAGTGCGGATGACTTCAATGGTTTGCGGATGGCAGGTCTCCGACACAAAGAAGACATTCCGTTCCGGCCTCACGTTCTGACAAAGGTGCATCGCCTCTGCGGCGGCGGTGGCTTCATCAAGAAGCGATGCGTTCGACATCGGCAGCCCGGTCAAGTCACTCGTCATGGTCTGGAAATTCAGCAGCGCTTCAAGGCGGCCTTGCGCAATCTCGGCCTGATACGGCGTGTATTGCGTGTACCACCCGGGATTCTCCAAAATGTTTCGCTGGATGACGGGCGAAGTGATGCAGTTGGAGTAGCCCATTCCAATGAAGGAGCGAAAGACCTGGTTCTTGGAGGCGATGGCGCGCAGTTCAGTCAAGACGGCGTGTTCATCCCAGCCGGCCGGCAGTTGCAATGGCTTTTCCACCCGAATTGAGGGAGGCACGACCTGCGCGATGAAAGCATCCATTTCGGCGAACCCCAAATGCTGGAGCATTTGCGTCCGCTCATCCGCGCTCGGCCCGATGTGGCGGGCTATAAAAGGGGAAGGACTGACCGACGATTCAAACATGCGGTGAAAGTAAAATAGCGCGACGGCAAATCAAGAGTCTTTTAAGACTCTAACGACCCTCGCGAATGGAAACTTCGTTATGCACTTCTTTCACGCCATCGACCTTGCGGGCCAGTTGGGCGGCGATTTGTCTCAGCCCCAGCGTCGTGACCGAACCGGTGATATACACGACACCGTTGGTGCTGGCGGCGTGAATGTCGGAAAACATTTTGCTGGAATGATGCAGGGAATTTTCCACCCGGTCGGCCATGACTTTGTCATCCAGATAGCTGTCCAATTTTTCAGCCCCCGCCGAACCGGACGAACCCGAGAAACAGCCGGCGGCAAAGAGGCCGCAAAGCAGCAAAGCAAAGAGAGCGTAATTTTTCACCTTCATTTTCGGAGAGAGCTGTTCGACAAATCGGGCGGAGCGACCGATGCATTCTGCGTGGCTTCCCCGCTTAATTTCAAAGGAATCATCGGACGCCAATTTTTCCAGGCATCCATAGGCTTCTCGAAAAGACGGAAGGAAGTGTCGTTCGCCGCCGGCTCGTCAAACTTATCCGGGGTGGCGAATTCCACCGCGCCAGAAATGAGGGCCTTGGTGGAATCGGCGGAAAGACTCAGTCCGTGCATTAAATTGAACCGGAAATCAATGCCGCCCGCGTTCCAGAAGACGGAGTTCTTGCGCACCAGCGGCGCGTACGGTTCGAGAATCACCGCGTGGATGATCACTTCCTGCGCATCGGGGCCGAGTTGAAAGTCCGTCACATGCCCGGCTTCAATCCCGCGATAATAAATGGGCGATTCATTTTGCAGCGAACTGAGATTGGGCGCGAGAAGAGTAATCGCCAAGGGCTTGCCGGGGGGTGGAGGAGGAGGCGCATTGTCACTGCCGGTGAATTGGTTGGTCAACGCTCCCGTGCCGGGACGCATCTCGACATAACTGCCCGACATGACTGTTTGCAGACCACTGACCATGCCCGCTCCAATCTGCGGCCGGACGACCCAGAAGATAGCCCCAACGCGGGCCAAGTCGTTCTGGCTGCCTTTAAGGACGATGCCCAGAGTGACCCATTGCCGGTCCGGGGTCAGTTCGACTTTCTTGACAATGCCCACCATGGCGCCACGGCATCTTACTTGCGTGTTACCCGCGTCAACGCCATCGGTGTTCTTAAAATAAACGGTGATCAGGCGTCCGTTCTCGCTCAGATCGCGCCCCACCAGCAACGCCACAAAAATGGCGGCGGCAATCGGAAAGCCCCAGACCAGCCAGGAGAAGCGGCTTTTTTTGATTTTCGCCTGAGGCAAAGGCTCAAGCGTTTTCGAAGCGTCCATCGGTCTGTTCATAGATTTTCTTTTCCGCGGGCGAATCCCACAACAAGCGGGGATCAAAACTCAGCGTGGCCAAAAGAGTCAACACCACCACCGCCGCAAAGGAAAAAACACCCGCCGCCGGATGCACCGTGGCAATTTCCCCCAACTCGACCATCGAAACCATAATGGCCAGCAGGTAAACCTCCAGCATGTTCCAAGGGTCAATGATGCGAATGACCTTATAAACCCAGCTTCGGCCGCGACGCCATTTCTGCCAATTTAAAGTCAGCGTGATAAAAAGGAGGCCGAGAATTTTCAGGATCGGCGTCAAAATGCTGGTGCAGAAAACCAGCGACCCAATGAAATATTGGCGTTGCGAAAAGAGCGCGTGGATGCCGTCAAAAATCCGCAGCTTGGCATGGTTTCCCATGTAATTGGCCGCGACCAGCGGGTAATAATTGGAGGGGAAGTAAAGAATCAGGGCGGCCAGCGCCAAGGCGAAGGTTTGCCACCGGCTGTTGGGGCGGCGATGGAAAAGCTTCGAGTCGCAACGGGCGCAATTGGCCACCGTTCCTGGAGGCATCCTTCCGACCGTTTGCACCAAGCCGCATGTTTCGCAAGCCGCCAGCGTATCCATAGTTCCCGTCTCCAAATCACCCCTAATGTCATTGAAAATGGAAAGAGTGCAAATGGAATGATTACTCGGAGGCTGTGCTGGTATTTTAGACTCCCATTGATTTTAAAGGCAAAAAAAATAGGGGCAAAAAGATGGGCATCAAATTCTTGGCTCCATCTTTTGCCCTTTCATTTCCGATGGTTGGATTTCATTATTGGTTAGGTATGATTGACAAACCCATCGCGCAGGGTGAGCCAGAGATCGGGCGGGATTGGCGCGGTCCCGGGCGTTTTGCGCTGGTCTTGGGGCTGATGATTTTCGCGGCCTTTCCCAAGGTCGTGCTCGGGTTTCGAACTTTCGCGGTGCGGGATTATGCTTTGTTCAGCTACCCGGTGGCCTACTTTCATCGGCTCTGTTTTTGGCGGGGTGAGTTGCCGTTTTGGAATCCGTACGACTGTTGCGGACTGCCTTTCCTGGCCCAGTTGAATACGCTGACGCTTTATCCGCTGTCGCTCATTTATTTGCTTTTGCCCCTGCCGTGGTCCCTGTCTTTTTTCTGCCTGCTCCATACATTTCTCGGCGGGATGGGGATGTATTTTCTGGCCGCGCACTGGACCGGTTCGCGGGCGGGGGCGGCGCTGGCCGGTGTGGTGTTTTCGTTCAGCGGCCTCTCGCTCACCTTCCTGATGTGGCCCAGTCATATTGCCACGTTCGCGTGGTTGCCGTGGGTCATTCTCTTGGCGGAAACAGGCTGGCAGGAAGGAGGCCGGAAGCTGGTCTGGGCCGCGCTGGCGGCAACCATGGAAGTGCTCGCGGGCGGACCGGAGACCATCCTTTTCACCTGGCTGATTCTGCTGGCCATGGTTGCGGTGCAAATGCGAAAAGGCAGCCTTCCGCCCATGCTCGTGGCCGGGCGCTTTTTGGCGATCGGAATTTTGGCCTTGGGATTGGCCGCCCCGCAATTATTGCCCTTCGCCGATTTTGCCGCTCACTCCAGCCGGGATACCCATTTTGCCACGTCGGAATGGTCGATGCCGCCTTGGGGCTGGGCCAGCTTTTTGGTGCCGCTGTTCCGAACGTTGCGCTGGCAAAATATCGCGATGCAACCCGGCCAATACTGGACTTCCTCGTATTACGAGGGCATCGGCGTCGTGCTGTTGGTCTTCGTGGCCTGGTGGCGCACCCGGAACTGGCGAGTCTGGCTGCTGGGCGGCGCTTTGCTGGTGAGCATCGTCCTGGCGATGGGCGATAAAGCCTATTTGTATCTTTGGCTGAGGAACGAATTTCCCTTCCTGGGGATGTTTCGTTATCCGGTCAAATTTGTCATTATCTCGACCGCAGTGATTCCGTTATTGGCGGCCTTCGCGATCAGTCATTATGAGAACAACACGAATTTCGCAAAGCGCTTCGGGCGAATGGAACTGACTCTCAGCGGCGGCTTGGTTTTGATTGTCGGCGCGCTTTTGTGGTTCGCCCGGTATCATACGCTTCCTTTGTGGCTTTGGCCGAAGACGCTGGTGAACGGCTTATCCCGCCTTGGTTTTTTGGGGCTGATTCTGCTCGCGCTCTATTTTTTTGCCAGCCGCCCTTCTCAAAGGCGTTGGAGTATTTTGCTGGTCCTGGCCGTCTGCTGGGTGGACGTGCTCACGTCGGTGCCCTGGCAAAATCCGGGGGTGGACCCCACCCTTTACCAAGCCGGCTTGGGCCAAATGGACGCCAAATTGACCCCCGCTCCCAATATCGCGCAATCGCGCCTGATGATGTCCCCCTTCTCCGCCAACCAGCTTTACTACAAACCCGCCTCCGATCTGACGAAAAGTTTGATGCTGGACCGCGCCATGTTCCTGGCCAATTGCAACATCCTGGATGACCTGCCCAAAGTGGACGGTTTCTTTTCCCTTTATTTGCACGATTGCGACAAGATTCTGTGGTTGCTGGACGCCCCGACAAATTCGCAACTGCCCTTTCTCGAGGACTTTCTCGGCGTTTCGCACACCATGCCTCCCGGAAAGGTCTTCGACTGGGTGCCGCGCACCACGTACCTGCCCATCGTCAGCGCGGGTCAGAAACCTGTCTTCGCTTCCGACCAGGCTGCTTTCGCCGCGATCAGCCAAGCCACCCTCAATTTCCGCCAGAAGGTTTATCTTCCAACCAACGCAAGCTCCCGCATCACTGCCAAGGGCCAACCCGCAGCGCGAATCCTGGCCAAGGATTTCCAATTCAACCGCCAGACCATCGAGGCGGAAACGCCCACCCCGGCGATGGTCTATATTACCCAGGCTTACTATCACAATTGGCACGCGGCGGTGGACGGCCGTGAAGTGCCGTTATGGCGCGCCAATTATGCCTTCCAAGCCGTCGAGATACCCGCCGGAAGGCATGAGATCGAGCTAACCTATATAGACACGGCGTATTGGATTGGGACAGTTTTGGCCGTCCTGGCTGGGGTGGTTTGTCTGTGGATTTGGCTGCGCCGCCCGGCCCATCCCGTCTGTCAATCAAGTCTTGCCACGCCCGATGCAATAAGATAGCCTGATGGCGTGCTCTGTGCTCTATCTGAAACCTTCACGGCTTTGCGGAAGGCAATTCGTGAACGCTTATCGTCCTATTATATAACCGCCTTTCGCATCGTTCACAGCCGTAACGAAAGAAAGGCAGTATTATGCAGACCATGAAACCGGGGCAGAAGGGGTTCACCCTGGTCGAGATCATGATCGTAGTGGCCATCATCGGGCTTTTGGCGGCAATCGCCATTCCCAACTTTGTCCGCTCACGCATCACGGCTCAGACCAATATGTGCATCGACAACTTGCGCATGATTGACGGCGCAAAACAGCAATGGGCGCTGGAACACGGCTCGACAGCCACGACCGTTCCACAGAGCACGGACATCCAGCCCTATCTGGGCCGGGGAACGGGCGAACTGCCCTTCTGTCCGATGGACCCGCAGACGTCGTTTGCGACGAGTTATAACATACTCGATTGCCAGACCAAGCCCGTGTGCCTGATCTCGGCCGCGACGCACTTCTTGCCGTAAGCATCGAATCAGGTTCGACTGGCCAGCCACCAGGTCGCGAACACCAACCCGGCCAGCGCCATGCCGCAGGCCAGGTTCGGCGCACTCCGTTGCAGTGAGGCGGGGCGAAAACGGCCGAGCGCAAGCCCCAGGATTGCCCCGGCCGCAAACCCGCCCACATGCGCCACCGTGTCCGTGCCCGGGCCGAAGCCAATCAGCACCAGGACGAGCACACCCGCCGCGCCCGCGCGCCAAAGAAATTGCCGCGCCGCCGGGTATCTCCGCCCCGGCATAAAGGCTTGCAC
>DASRLE010000015.1:0-4860 GCA_035648615.1 Saccharimonadales bacterium (SeqCode)
GGCCCGGACCGTAAAGCCTAATTCGTCTCCGAGCGACTTGAGAAGCCCGACGTTGCCGGAACGGCGGCAGCCGAACATAAAAGTCTCGCCGACGCAAACACTGCGGATGTTCTGAAAGTCGCGGGCCACGGCGCGCATGAATTGTTCGCCGGAAATTTCGCTGAAAGACTTGTCAAAATGAATGACGCAGGCGGTGTCCAATCCGAGCGAGGCAATGACCCGAAGTTTTTTGTCGAGAGGATAAATCAACGGCGGAATATTTTGCGGCGCAACGACCGCGTTGGGATGCCGGTCGAAGGTAATGACGACGGAGAGGCAGTCGT
Source organism: Saccharimonadales bacterium (SeqCode) (assembly GCA_035648615.1). Classification (GTDB taxonomy): domain Bacteria; phylum Verrucomicrobiota; class Verrucomicrobiia; order Limisphaerales; family Palsa-1400; genus DASRLE01. Next base: position 324 of record DASRLE010000015.1, read on the forward strand.
GGGTGCGGGCATCCGCCCGGGCCTGGCCGATGACGGCTTGGTGGCCCAGATGCACGCCGTCGAAAACCCCGATGGCCACGCAAACGCCGCGCGAGCCAGGATTCAAATCAGCGGCGGCATGGATGATATTCATGCGGAGGAACTCGAAGGCTTAACTGGCTTGGGCCAGTTGCAAAAAAGGCAGCACGCGCTTTTGCAATTCACCGGCCGAAATTTTCAACACGTCCTCAAAAGGAATCGAGTCCTTGACGTCGAACTTTCCCGAGACGACGCGGCGCAAGGTGGCGAGGTGCGCGCCGCAGCCGATTTTTTGGCCCAGCTCGTGGGCCAGGGCGCGCACGTAGGCGCCTTTGGTGCAAGCAGCCCGGAACTGGCCAATCGGCTCGTCGTAGCGCGAAAAGCGAAAACTGTACACATGAATCAGCCGCGGCTTGCGTTCCACTTCGATGCCTTTGCGCGCCAGTTTGTAAAGAGGAACACCCTTGATTTTCACCGCGGAAACCATGGGCGGCAGTTGCATCAGGTCGCCTTGAAAAGTGGCGGCGGCTTCGTTGATCTCTTCCAGCGTCATGGGCATGACCGGCAGCGAAGCAACCAGTTCGCCGTCCGCATCGTAACTGTCCGTCGTTTCCCCAAATTTAATCGTGCCCTCGTACACCTTGTCGCCGGACATCAGTTTCTCGGAGAGCTTGGTGCCTTTTCCCAAAACGATAATGAGCAAGCCGGTCGCGTTGGGATCGAGCGTCCCGCAATGGCCGACTTTTTCAAGGCGGAAAGCGCGGCGAATGGCGTCCACCACGTCGTGCGACGTAGGCCCGGCCGGTTTGTCGATCAGCACCGCGCCGTCGAATGGGTCGAATTGATGCATGGTCAGTGAATGGAATTAAGGGCTTTTTTAACCGCGCCGAGGACGCGGCGTTGCACAGCGAGGGGCTTGCCGGCGATGCGCGCGCCGGCCGCCGCCGCGTGGCCGCCGCCCTCGAACTGCGCGGCGATTTCGTTGACGTTGACCTTGGGAGATTTCGACCGCAAACTGATGCGAACCAAGCCCGGCTGAACTTCCTCAAAAACGCAGGCGACGACCACCGGCTCGATGGCGCGGATGTGGTCGATCAAACCTTCGGTGTCGCTGCGATCCGCGCCGGTGCGCGTGAAATCTTTTTCCTTGAGCCAGAGGTAGGCGATCTGGTCGCGATGGGTCAGGTGAAATTGATTGTAAACGTGCTTGAGCAAACGGACGCGCGAGAGGGAAAAAGACTGGTAAACCTCCTGGCAAATAATCTCCAGGTTCGCCCCGCGCTTGACCAATTCGCCGGCCGTGTGATACGTCACCGGCTTGGTGGTGGGATACTGGAACGAGCCGGTGTCGGTCGAGACAGCGGTGAATAAACAGTCGGCAATGGCCGGCGTGATCGGCCAATTGGCGGCCTGCAAGAGACGGAAAATCAATTCGCCGGTGGAAGCTTCGCGCTCGGAAATCCAATTCAAATCGCCGTAGCGGGTGTTGCTCTGGTGATGGTCGATGTTGATCAGGAACTTGCGATTCTCGACAGCCGGCCCCACCACGCCAAGACGTTCGAAGGAAGCGCAATCGGTGGCGATGACCAAATCAAAGGCCTGGTTCGCCTTGGGTTTTTGCAGAATTTTATCCGGGTCCAAAAAGGCGTATTTTTGCGGAAGGCTGTCTTCGTTCCAGCAGAAGACCTCTTTATTTTGTTTGCGCAAAGCGAGCGTCAGGCCCAGTTCCGATCCAACACAATCGCCATCGGGACGAACATGGCCGGCCACGCAAATGGTCTGGCTCTCCGCAATTTTTTCCAGAATGCGATCAATGATCTTGGGGTGGGATTTCATTCAGAGGAGGACGGTTTCTCCCATTCCTCCAAAATTTGCAGCACCCGGTTGCCGCGCTCGATGGAGCCGTCGAGGGTAAAGCGCAATTTCGGGGTGTATTTGAGGACAACGCCCTGGGCGACCAGGCCTTGAATGCGGAGGCGGTGCTGCTCGAGCGCCTCCATGGCTCTTTTCTTTTTCACGTCGCCCCCCAGCACGCTGACATAGACCGTCGCGGTATGAAGATTGGGGGCCACATCAATATCGTTGACACTGATCAAGCCGACTTCATTGACCGGCAATTCGCGGCGGATGACTTCGCCGATTTCGCGCTTCAACAACTCGCGCACACGTTCCAGTCTCAAGGACATAGGCACCTCCGGGCGTCAACTGGGCTTCGAGGCCACTTTTTCGATGGTGAAACACTCGATGCTGTCGCCGATTTGCATTTCATTAAAGCCTTCGATGCGGATGCCGCACTCCATGCCGGCGCGCACTTCGTTCACTTCGTCCTGGAAACGGCGCAGCGTCTGGATGATTCCCTCGTAAATCAGCCCTTTGCGGCGCAGGACGCGGGCCTTGCCGCGAACGATCCGCCCCGTGCTGACCATGCAGCCGGCCACATTGCCGCCTTTGGACAATTCAAAAATTTTGCGGACTTCCGCCGCGCCAATGATGACTTCCCGGCTGATCGGCTCGAGCAATCCGGCCATCGCTTCTTTGACCTGGTCGATCAATTCGTAAATGATGGAATAAAGTTTGATCTGCACGCCCTCGCGCTTGGCGAGATCAGCCACGCCCACGTCAATGCGCGTGTGAAAACCCAGGATGATGGCCTCGGAGGCCGAGGCGAGCAGCACGTCGGATTCAGTGATGGTGCCCACGGCGCTATGCATCACTTCCAATGTGACGAGGCCGCCTTCGATTTTCTTCAATGCCTCGACAATGGCCTCGACCGACCCTTGCGTGTCCGCCTTGACGACAACTTTGAGCGCCTTGGCTTGGGAACGTTCGAGAGTGGCGAAAAGATTTTCCAGCGTGACCTTGGCGCGGGCTTCGGTCGAGAGGGTGCGGGCTTCTTGCGTGCGCTGGCCAGCCAGATCGCGCGCCGCTTTTTCGTCCTCCAGCACACTGAATTCCAAACCGGCTTCCGGCACGCCGTTCAAACCCAGGATCCTCACTGCCACGGAAGGAATGGCTTCCTTTTGGCGCGTCCCTTCCTCGCTGATCAACGCGCGGACCTTCCCCCAATACGGCCCGCAAATCACCACGTCGCCCACCCGCAAAGTGCCTTTGCGCACCAGGACGGTGGCGGTCGGGCCGCCCGGTTCGAGGCCGGATTCGATGACGTTGCCTTTGGCGCGGCGATCAGGGTTGGCCTTTAATTCCAGCAAGTCGGCCTGGAGCAAAATCATGTCGAGCAATTTATCGACGCCCTGTTTGGTCAGGGCGGAGACATCGACGAAAATCGTTTCACCACCCCAATCGTCCGGCACCAGGCCCCGCTCCTGAAGTTGCTGGCGAACTTTCATCGGATTGGCATTCGGATGGTCGCATTTGTTGACAGCGACAATGATGGGAACCTTCGCGGCCTGGGCGTGGCTGAGCGCTTCCAAAGTCTGCGGCATGACGCCGTCATTGGCCGCCACGACCAGCACCACGATGTCCGTGACCGTCGCCCCGCGGGCGCGCATGGCGCTGAAAGCGGCGTGGCCCGGAGTGTCGAGGAAAGTGATTTGTTGCAGCTCATTTTTCCGCTCAGGATGCGGGAACGAAATGGTATAAGCGCCAATGTGCTGGGTGATGCCGCCCGCTTCGCCCGCCGCGACATCGGATTTGCGGATTCCATCCAGGAGAGTGGTCTTGCCATGATCGACGTGGCCCATGATGGTCACGACCGGCGCGCGCGGCTTCATCTGGTCGGCCGCATCCTCGATGTCCAGCTCGACTTTCTTGATGGGCGTATGGGAGCCGCCGCCGCGTTCGCGTTTTTCCACCTCGAAGCGAAAACCGTACTTGGCGCAAATTTTCTGCGCGACGTCTTCGTCAATGGATTGGTTGACGTTGGCGAAGACTCCCACCTCCATCAAATCGGCAATGACTTGAAAGGGTTTGCGTTTTAGCTGTTCCGCCAAATCCCGCACGATGATCGGCGGTTTCAACGTAATCATTTGGCCGGTGCTTGGCGGGACAAATTTGTCCGGCGCCTTGGGAGCGGGAGCGGACGGTCTTTGCGGCGGACGCTGGCCCTGACCAAATCGCTGCCCCGGCAAAGGCTGGGACGAGGGAGCGGACGGCCCGCGCACGCCGCGAATATCGCCGCGACGGCCAAAGTCAGTCCGGCTGCCTCCGGCGACAGGACGCGCCGGGGGTTTCTCGGCCGGCTGGCGGGGAGCGGGTTTGGGCGGCAATTGCACAAACCCCACCAAGTCGCCCACCTTCGGCACCGGCGGAGTAACGGCAGCAGGAGGAACCAACGGCTTGGGAGCTTCGACCACCGGAGGCGGCGCCTGCTGGACTGCTGGCTCAGAACCGGGCTCGGGAGATTCAACGATTTCCGCCAGTTCAGCCTCGACGGGGGCAGCCTCGGGCTCCGCCTCGTTGGGAGGAGGCTCAACCGGGGCCGTCACGAAACTAGGCGCTTCCTCATCAACCGGGGCTGGCTCCGGGGCAACGGGAGGTTCAGAGATAATGGTGATGGGAG
>DASRLE010000016.1:0-9002 GCA_035648615.1 Saccharimonadales bacterium (SeqCode)
ACAAAGATGTCCTCCTTGTATAAAATATAGGGTCGCAAATCGACATGCCGGCCTTCAAGGCGACCGTCCACCAGGGTTGGAACGCGGGAAAGCGACAGGGTAGGCTGGGCAATGTAATTTCGCGGGTCGGCACGGATGAGGCGGGCAAATTCCGCGCATTGCCCGGCCGTGGAATGGGGGCCGATCAACATGCCATAGCCGCCGGATTCATTGGCCGCCTTGACCACCAGTTCGGGCAGATGTTCCAACACATAATCCAACCCTTCTCGCTCGGCGCAAATGTAGGTGGGCACGTTGGGCAAAATGATTTCCTCGCCTAAATAATACTTGACGATGCGCGGCACGTACGCGTAAACGACTTTATCATCCGCCACTCCCGTCCCGGGCGCATTGGCCAAGGCGACGCGGCCGGATTTATAGACATCCATCAAGCCGGGGACGCCGAGGGCCGAGTCGGGTCGAAACGTTTTCGGGTCCAGAAAATCATCGTCCACGCGCCGGTAAATGACATCCACCCGTTCAAATCCCTGGGTCGTGCGCATCCAGACCAAACCATCGAAGACCACCAGGTCGCTGCCTTGGACGAGTTCCACGCCCATCTGCTGGGCCAGAAACGAATGCTCGAAGTAGGCCGAATTGAAGACGCCAGGTGTCAACAACACGACATGCGGTGTCTCGATGCCCTCGGGCGCAAGATATTCCAGCATGTCGCGCAAATGAATGGGGTAATTGGAGACGGGCCGGATATTGGACGCATCGAACACTTCGGGGAACAGGCTTTTCATCAGGCGGCGATTCTCCAAAACGTAGGAAACGCCGGACGGGCATCGCAAATTATCTTCCAGCACATATATTTGGCCGTCGCGATGCCGAATCAGGTCTGTTCCGGTGATATGACACCAGATGCGGCGCGGCGGATTAAGGCCAATGCACTGGGTGCGAAACCCTTTCGACGAAGCAATAATTTCGCGCGGGATGACGCGGTCTTTAATGATCTTCTGGTCATGGTAAAGATCGTCAATAAACAAATTGAGCGCGCGAATGCGCTGCTTCAAACCTCTTTCGATTCGCTCCCATTCCGTGGCCGTGACCATGCGGGGCACGAGGTCGAACGGCAAAATTTTCTCCAAGCCCGCGCCCTCGCCATAAACATTGAAGGTAATGCCGGCCTTCACGAGCGCCCGATCCGCAGCCGACTGGCGGCTGGCCAGTTCGCCGTGGGAAAGCGATTCAATCTTTCGCACCAAGGGACGGACGGCGGGACGAGGTTGCCCATCGTCCGTAAACATCTCGTCGAAGAAATCGCCGATTTGGTAGTCGGACAGGTTCATCGCGCTTTTGGCCGCGCCGGGATCAACATTTGAGAAAGCTTTGAGCAATTCAAGTGCCGAAGAGGGAAACGCGGAGGGTATTCGGAGAAAAACCTTATTGGCGTTCCGGCGCGCTGGTCAGAATTTCGCCGACTGCCTAATATTGATCAGGAGGGATGCAGCCGAACGGGAATATTCTGCGCCGCGAGATATTGTTTGACCTCCTCCACTGTGTACTGGCCGAAATGAAAAATGCTGGCGGCCAGGACCGCGTCCGCCCTGCCTTCCAGAAGCACCGCAGCCATGTGTTCCAACCGGCCCGCGCCGCCGCTGGCCACCACCGGCACCCCAACCGCTTCGCTCAGGCGGCGCGTAATGACCAGATCGAAGCCCGCTTTCGTCCCGTCGGCATCGATGCTGTTCAGCACGACTTCACCGGCGCCCAGCGACACGGCCTTGACGGCCCACTCCACTGCATCCCAGCCCGTCGCCTTTCGTCCGCCGTGCGAAAAAACCTCCCAGCGCTCGGGCGCGACTTTTTTGGCGTCGATGGAAACGACAATGCACTGGCTGCCAAATTTTTCCGCTCCCTGCCGGATAAGGTCGGGCGTGGCCAGCGCGGAGGAATTGATGCTGATTTTGTCCGCGCCCGCCCTCAACATGGTGTGCATGTCCTCGACCGACCGAATGCCTCCCCCGACGGTCAAAGGCATAAAACATTGATCCGCCGCCCGCTCGATCACCGAGACCATGCTCTGCCGGCCATGGGCGCTGGCCGTGATGTCGAAGAAAACCATTTCGTCCGCCCCCTGCTCATTATAACGCAAGGCCAACTCGACCGGATCGCCCACATTGCGCAATTCCCCGGCTTCGGCCTTGCCGAATTGCACGCCTCGCGTCACATGGCCATCATGGACGTCCAGGCAGGGAATAACGCGTTTTGCCAGCATAAAACAAGAGGCGAACTTAGCATCCCTTGAGAAAAGCGAAAGAAGGAAGAGCGGGGTATTTCGCCGTCGTTCTGTCGGGGAACGCACTTTACGCTTTCCTTTATTGGTGTTTGCGCTTGGATTGAACGCAGAACTTGCGGGAAATGAAATATGCCACAACTCACGGTCAGAAAAATTGAAGAAAAGCTGGCAAGGGCGGAGCATCGGTGTATTTTGCGCGCGTCTTCGTTGAGGCAGTCAAACAAACGGACTTCGTACAAGAAATATCTGCGGCGGATGCCGAACTTAGGGCCGGATGAAATGTTCGAACGACCCCATGACCTGGGTCGCAAGGTGAAACTGTGACCGGCTATTTGTTGGAGAGGCCTGAAAACAACTATGTTTAAAAACGACCCCGATCAGGAAATAATTTTAAAACAAGGTTTACCGCCTGAAGTGTCTGCTGATGGCGATATTGACCTCTCGCTGCTGAAAGACAGTCTAGCCAAGACGCCATGGGAGCGAGTGCAGGCGAACGATGATGCGCTGAATTTTGCCGAATCGCTCCGCGAAGCGATGGAAAAACGGAATGCAAAACATAAGTGAGGCATAAAAACTCATTTCACCGCCATTGCATCGGGCGAGGTTTCGGCGACGCGGACGTGGGCGCCGCTGACCAGGGAATCCGAGGGATTGATGATCACCCGATCGTTTGCGGTCAGGCCGGAGAGCACTTCGATGCTGGCCCCAAAATCGCGGCCGAGCATGACGCTGCGGAGTTCGACTTCGCCATCAGGTTTGACGACGCCGACACGCGGCCCTTCCGCACGATATAACAAGGCGTTGGAAGGCAGAATGAGGGCCGGGTTCGGATTGGCGTCCTTGAAGCTGACTTGCGCGTAACTGCCGGCAATGATTTGTCTCTGGGCATTGTCCATGTCCAACTCGACCAGCAACGTGCGGGACGTGGCGTCGATGTCGCCGGCGGTGCGAACGATCTTGGCCGGAAATTTGCGCCCAGGCATTTCGGGAATGATAATGTCCGCCTCGGCTCCGACAGAAATTCCCGGCGTGACGGACTGCGGGACCCGCACAAAAACACGCAAGGTGGCCGTGTCCGATAAACGAAAAAGTTCCTTACCCGGACTAATCAAGTCGCCGATATCGATGTCGCGCGCGGTGATCGTGCCGGCAAACGGAGCCATGACGTGAGCGAAGGCTTTGAGGTCTTCGAATTGTTGCATGGTCGCTTGAGCCGAGTCCACGTTGGCCTGTTTTAGTTTGAGATCGGCCGCCTTCTCGGCTTCTTCCTGTTCGCTGACACTGGAAGTCTTCAGCAAAGCCGCCCAGCGGTCGGCGGTGACTCTGGCCAGGGCGAGCGCCGCCTGGGCTTGGGCCAAGCCCGCGCGCGCCGCGGCCAGTTCCTGGTCCACTTCGGGCGTGTCAATATCAGCGAGCAATTCGCCCGCCTTGACCGTTGCGCCGATATCGGCGTGCCAGTTGGTGATGTAACCGCTGGCGCGCGCGTAAATGGGCGCTTCGACATACGGCCTGACTTCGGCGGGCAATAACATGCCGGAAAGCTTCTTGCCGGGAGCCGCCCGCACCACATTCACCGTCGGGATCGAGAGTTCCTCTGTGTCCGATTTCAACGCCGCGCGACTCCGCCAGCGCGGGATCAATCCCGCCGCCAAGCCAGTGGCCACTATGACCACGGCCAAAAGCATCCAGCGGCCCAGCCGGGGAGGCGGCGCGGGCGGCTCAGGGCGCGGAATGGGCGATGGCGACGGAGTATTCACGGGCGCGGGCCTATTGAGAGTTTCCATGGCATTCATTTTAATTCCGTCGAAAGGGTCATCGCTTCAAGGTCATTTACGGTGGAAGATTCGGCCGTTTTGGGGTCCCTTCGATGCATCAAACTAAACACGACGGGCACAAAAAACAAGGTTGCAACCGTGGCCAGGATCAATCCGCCAATGACGGCCCGGCCCAGCGGGGCATTTTGTTCGGCCCCTTCGCCAATGCCCAGGCTCATCGGCAACATGCCAATGACCATGGCCAATGCCGTCATCACCACTGGCCTAAGGCGGCCAGCGCCAGCGGTGAGCGCGGCTTCGGTGGAGGTCATGCCGCGGTCCAAATTGATGCGGGCAAAGGTAATGACCAAAACCGCATTGGCCGTGGCCACACCCATGCTCATAATCGCCCCCATCAAGGCGGGTACGCTCAACGTGGTGAAGGTCAGGAAAAGGCCCCAGATCACCCCGGCCAGCGCGCCGGGCAACGCAGTGATGATAATGAAGGGATCCAGCCAGCTTTGGAAATTGATGACCAGCAACAAATAAATCAGCACGATTGCGCCCATCAAACCAACGCCCAATCCGATAAAGCTGGAGTGCATGGTTTGGGCCTGCCCGCGCAAAGTCAGGAAACTTCCGCGCGGCAGTTCCTTGATCGTTTGTTTGAGCAACGGCTGCAAGTCTCGCAGCACGCCGCCCAAATCACGTCCGCTGACATTGCCGAAGACGTCAATCACAGGCCGGACATTGTAATGAGAAACCACCGGAAGACCGTTGGTGCGGGTCATGGTCGCGACGTTGGCCAGCAGTTGCATGCTCGCCTGCCCAGTTCGTGAACCACTCACCGGCAGCGCTTCGAGGGCGTTAATCGAGTCAAGCACTCGTTCCGGCGCGCGCACGTCAATCAGATATTGGATTCCCAAATCGGTATTGAGCCAGTAGGCGGGCGCGACTTGGCCGCTGCCGCTGACGCTGAGCAACATTTGGCTGGCCACGTCCGCTTCGGTAAGGCCCAACGCTTCAGCCTTGGTCCGATCGACGGAAAAAAGCAGTTTGGGCAGGTCGTCCGGCTGCTGGATGCGAATGTCCACCGCGCCGGGAATGCTCCTCATTTTCTCGACCAATCGGGCGGCCACTTCGCGATTTTCCGCCTGCTTGTTCCCGGTGATTTGAATGTCCAACGGAGCGGGGATGCCGAAGTTGAGCGTCTGGCTGACAATGTCCGCCGGGAGAAAATAGAATAGATTGCCGGGAAATTCCCGGTTCAATTTGAAGCGAAGCTGGCGAATGAAATCGTCCGTCGGCGGATGGTCTTTGCTCAAAGAAATCAAGATGTCCGCGTCGCCGGTGCCGATCAATCCATTGTTGCTGTAACTGGTGCTGATGCTGGAGTTGGGAATGCCGATATTGTCCAGAATGCCGCCCACGTAATGGGCCGGAATCTCGCGGCGGATGGCCGCCTCAACTTGATCGACCAGCTTGGCGGTTTCCTCGACACGAGTTCCACTGCGCGTCCGCATGTGCAGGCGAATTTGTCCGGCATCCACATTGGGAAAGAAGTCCTGCCCGAGCAGCGGCGCCAAAATCCACGAGCCGAGGCAAAAGGCCAGGAAAAGAAGCGTGAAAACGCCGCGGCGCAGAAATACCGCTTCAAGCAGCCGGCGATAGCCCTCGCGGAATTTATCAAAGCTTGTTTCAAAGCGTTCCTGCATGATCGCAAAAGGACGCGTCCAACCTTTGCCGGGAGTGACCCCGCCATGGCCGTGGGCGTGTTCCTCGTAGTAATTGTAGTTTTGGTAAAACCACATGACCAAGGTTGGAATCAGCGTCCGGGACAAAACATAACTGGCCAGCATGGCGAAAACGACCGCTTCGGCCAGCGGCACGAAAAGATAGCGGCTCACCCCAGTCAGGAAGAACATGGGCACAAACACAATGCAGATGCAGATCGTCGAAACAAAGGCCGGCAAGGCAATTTCCTGCGCGCCGTCCAGGATGGCTTGCTTGAGCGGCTTGCCCAGGGCCATTTGGCGATGGACGTTTTCAATTTCCACCGTGGCATCATCCACCAAGATTCCGACCGCCAGGGCCAGTCCGCCTAAAGTCATCAAGTTGATCGTCTCGCCCAAGGCGCTTAGAATCGCCAGCGAACTGAGGACCGACAATGGAATGGAAATGGCAATAATCAAGGTGCTGCGCCAGGAGCCGATAAACAGCAAAATCATCAAGGCGGTCAAAGCGGCGGCGACGACTCCTTCCCGCAGCACGCCGTTGATTGCCGCGCGCACGAATAACGATTGATCGGCGAATTCCCGCACTTCCACCCCGGCCGGAACTTCGGTGAGCACCGATGGCATGGCTTCCTTGACATGTTTGACCACCTCCAGGGTGGAGGCGGCGCCCGCTTTTAAAATAGTGAGCAATGTCCCGCGAACACCGTCCCGCCGGACGATATTTCGCTGCAGGGCGAACCCATCGCGCACCTGGGCCACATCGCGAATATAGATGACGCTGCCGTTGACCTTCTTGACCGGGAGATCGCTTAATTCATCGATTGTCTTGGTCGTGCTGTTGACCTCCAAATCGTATTCGGTCGCGCCAATCTTGGCCGTGCCGCCGGGCAGAACCAGATTCTGAGCGCTGATCGCGCTGATGACATCGATGGGGGCGAGTCCTTTGGATTTGAGCGCGGGCAAATCTAAATCGACGGAAACTTCGCGCGTCCTTCCGCCATAGGGCCAAGGCATGGCCGCCCCGCGAATGGTGGACAACCCGACGCGAATGGTATTCAAGGTCATGTCGTAGATGGCCTGTTCGGAGAGCGTTTTGCTGGTGATGCTGTATTGGAGAATGGGCACCGTCGAAGCGTTGTAGCGAATGATGAGCGGCGGCGTTTGGCCGGGCGGCATTTGTTTAAGCACCGTCTGGGCCACGGCAGTGATCTGCGACACCCCGGCATCAACCGACGCGCCGGGTTGCAAATAGACCTTGATCACTCCCATCCCATTGTAGGAGGTGGATTCGATGTGCTCGATGTCGTTGACCGTCGCGGTCATGGCGCGCTCGTGAATATAAACCAGGCGCTGCTCGATTCCTTGGGCGTCCAGCCCCGCATATTGCCAAATGGCGCTGATAACGGGAATGTCGATATTCGGGAAAATATCCGTCGGCGTGCGCAGCAGGATAAACGGCGTCAACAGCAACAACACGATGGCACAGACCACGAAGGTGTAAGGGCGGCGAAGGGCTAAGACAACAATCCACATAGTATCCCGCCGCTAAACTCCGCCGAACACATCGTCCGAAATGCCGTTTATATGCAATCCCATCGCTGAACAGTTTAACACATCTCTACTCGCGTTCACCTAATACATCTTTGCGCGTGAATTGATAAGCAAAACCTATCAATTGCCCATTTGCTTCCAGTTACTTGCCTAAACAGAATTGGCTGAAAATGGCATCCAGCAGATCCTCGGTGGTGGTTTTGCCGACGATTTCGCCCACGGCGTCGGCGGCAATGCGAAGATCCAGCGCCACCAGTTCCAAACCCAACCCCTCGCGCAAGGCCCCAATAGTGCGCTCAATCCCGAGCCGGGCCCGTTGCAAGGCGTCCTGGTGGCGCGCGTTGATCATGACTTGCCACATCTCGGCCTGGACTTCGCCCGCCCACACCTTGGCTTTGATGGCGTCCTTGAGTTCTTCGATCCCCTTCCCTGTCAAGCAACAAATATCGATGGCCGAAATCTCCGGCAGTAATTGCAGGCGGACGGGCAGATCGGTTTTGTTGCGAATGATCAGCCGGACTTTCTGATCCATCTCGGGATAAAACGCCTCGTCGCCGGCGCTCAGGGGTTCGCTGGCGTCGAGAACGTGCAGGATCAGTTCGGCATCTTCCAAAGTGCGGCGGCTGCGGCGAATGCCCTCGACCTCGATCTCATCCGCCCCCTCGCGCAAGCCAGCCGTGTCAATAAATATAACCGGCAGACCTCGCACGTTGGCCGTTTCTTCGATGGTGTCGCGCGTCGTGCCGGGGATCGGAGAAACAATGGCGCGATCATGGCCCAGCAACTGGTTGAGCAAGCTCGACTTGCCGACGTTGGGACGGCCAATGATGGCGGCGCGAATTCCCCGGCGCAATATCCGGCCCTCGTTGGCGGTGCGCAGCAATTGGTCGATAAACGCCACGCCCGATTGCAAACGGCCGATCAATTGTTCACGCGTGTCGGGCGCAATATCTTCGTCTGGAAAATCAATATGCGCCTCCAGGTGAGCGAGCGTTTTCATCAAGCCGTCCCGCAGCGCATTGATGCGCTGGGAAAGCTTCCCGGCCAATTGTTCGTGGGCGGCGGCGAGGGCCAGCTCGGTGCGGGCATGAATCAAGTCCGCCACCGCCTCGGCTTGGGCGAGGTCGATGCGGCCATTGAGAAAGGCCCGCCGCGTAAATTCGCCCGGGGAGGCCAGGCGCGCGCCATTTTCCAGGACGGTGTCCAAAACCAGCTTCGCCGGCAGCACCCCGCCATGACAGGTAATTTCCACCACATCCTCACGGGTAAAAGTGCGGGGCGCCCGCAGCACACTCAGCAAAACTTCGTCAAGCACCCGCCCTTGCCGGACTATTTTCCCAAAGTGGACGGTGTGGCTGGGCGCCAGCGAAGGAGCCAGCGACCTCTGGCCGACGGGACGAAAACTGGCCTCCGCCACCGCGAGAGCCCGCGAACCAGAAAGCCGAATGACCGCCAGCCCGCCCTCTCCCAAGGGAGTGGCGATGGCCGCAATGGTGTCATGCAAATCAAAGTTCAAAGCTGCCCGCTTTTGCGCTCGCGCAAAAAGGCGGCGGCTTTTTGGTAGCTTTTGCGATGAAGGTAATGCAACAAATCCGGCTCGGCGCCGCGCGGCATTTGAGCGGTCAATTCATCCAGGCGGGAAAAAATGGGCAGCAAATCCGGCTTGGGACTGGCCGTGGC
>DASRLE010000017.1:0-9633 GCA_035648615.1 Saccharimonadales bacterium (SeqCode)
GGCCAGCAGCAGCCCCAGAATATATTTCATTTTTGTTTTTATTTTCATATTTAATCTCTTTCTGTTTTTCAGTGTGAAATTTTTCAGGCGTTATCGCGCCGCAAACCGTTCGTCGGTCAGCGTCCGCAAAAAAGCGGCCAGCGCTTTTTTGTCCGACTGGCTCAATGGCACGCCGCCGTCAGGATGCTTGGCCAGATTCGGGTCCAGCGTCGCGCTGCGCTGCACCCCCGTGCAATAATGCTCGATGGCTTCCTCCAACGTTCTGAAACGTCCGTCGTGCATGTAAGGGCCAGTCAAGGCGACATTGCGCAGCGACGGCACGGCAAATTTACCAAGATCACCAGCCCGCTTGGTCACTTTAGAACGGCCTGAGTCTTGGAACGCGGCATCCAGACCGTTGTTGGCAAAATTCTGGCTCTGAAAGAGCGGCCCGCCATGGCAATGAAAACAATCAGCCCCGAATTGCCCGTGATAGGGATCGTATTCTGTGTTAAACAAGGTAAAACCGCGCTTCTCCTCCTCACTGAACTCCGCCCGTCCGTTCACCACGCGGTCGAATTTTGCATCGCAAGAAACTTGCACGAGGAGAAATTGCTCGAGGGCGCGGGCGATGTGGTCAGGCGTGACCTCAGACGAGCCAAAGGCATTTTTGAACAACCGCGCATAATTCTTATCGGAAGAAACTTTGGCAACGACGCGGATCAACGATTCGTGCATCTCGAGCGGATTTTGGATCGGCTGCAAAACCTGTTCCCGCAAAGTTTTCGCGCGGCCGTCCCAGAAAAATGAGTTCTTCCATGCCAGATTTTCCAGCTGCATGGCATGGCGCGTCCCGATTTCCCCGTCAACCCCGCGGCTGAATCGTTGCGGTTGTGAAAACGCCCGGCGCGGACGGTGACAGGTGGCGCACGATTCCGAATTGTCCGCCGAGAGCCGGCCATCAAAAAATAACTTGCTTCCCAGCGCCACGCCTTCGCTGGTCAACGGGTTGTCCCCAGGCAGATTCGGCTGGGGAAAAAATTGCGAGAAGGCCAGCCGGTATGGAGTGGCGTCCGACGCCATGACCGGGCGCGGCAATGACGCCGTTCTGGCGGGAGAGAGACAGGGCGACTCCACGGCCGACGAGAACGCACTCTCGACGTTCTCCTTCAGTTGCAGTGCCAAGGCATCATTGGGGCGCGAGTGCGTGGTATCGCTGGCGTCAGTCAATTCGATTTGGCGCGGAGCGGAAAAAATCTTGCCGACATCCATCGCCAGTTGGAGACGGCGGCTGGAAGTTAGATCGAGCGCCATCGGCACTTCCACCGTCATCAACGCGCGATCGGTGGCGAGGTGATAGGAAAAGCCGTTTTGTTTGCCCCCATCCTGCCAATGGCCTTCCAGCGCGAGAAAAACGTATTCGCGTGACCATCCCCAATACAATCCATTGACGCCGGGGTTGAGCGGATGCCCAGCCGGCCATTGCGCCGCATCGCCATGGTTGATTTGGGGCGCAAGGCCAATGTGAAACCGCAAACGGTCGTAAGTTCCAAGAGGAATGCCGGCCAGGATGAAATTGGTTTTGCCCTCGCGCGCACTCATGCAAGCAAACCAATCGCTCTGGCCGATCCAAATTCCATCTGTGCGGCGAAGCGCGATATCCGAGAGCATGGCATCCAATCGCGTGATGGAGATCGTCTGTCCGGCAGCGGTGCGTTGGACCAGCGAATCGAAGACCAGCGGCGCACCGTTGAATTGCGGCGCGATGCTGAGTTCTAGATCAGCCGCTGCGGCGGGCGCCACCGTCCATGCCGCCAGCAAAATCCATGCTCCGAACAGAATCTTCATGTTAGTTAATCGTTAAACCGCCGGTCAGCGTATAAGTCGGCCCGTTTTGGAAAGTGACCACCACATTCTGCGCTCCCGTCGCCGCAGTGGAGGGAATGGTGAACGTGGCTGTAACGGAACCTTGCGCCGGATCGGAGACGCTGGTGCCCGTAATGGCGCCAGCCAGCGTCACGCTGCTAATCGGCGCACCGGCCGGCGGAGACGGCGGACTGCCCGGCAAGGTGATGGTCACCGTGACCGTCGAACCGCGGCTGGCGCTGCCGCCGGGCACCGGGATTCCCGCCGCAGTGGTGGCGCTGTCAAAACTCGCGAGCGCAGTCCGCGCCACACGGTAGAAGTTTTTATCCAGCGCCGTGGCATTGGTGTAACCGCCCCGCCCTTTGGCTGGCGTCACGCCGCTGGCCAGCGCCGTCCACGTTCCCAAATTCGTGCTCGATTGCACCTGGTAACTGCCGCCTTCCAGGGCGCTCCACGCCAAAGTCACTGTTCCGTTGCCGACGGCGGGAGCACTCAGCGTTTGCGCAAGATTCGTTTCGCCCAGGAAATTCGTCACGACCGTCTCGGAAATAGCCCCGACACTTCCTCCGACCGGACTGCCGTAATAACCGCGCCCAATGTTGTAGGGAAAAACCGGCGTGCCGTTAGATGAGATGGCCACGAAATAGGCGTAAGTGCCATTGGGAAATTCCGGCGTGACGCACCAGCGGCCATTGTATTCGTCCAAGTCAAAGTCCACCCCTTGCGTGTAACCGTGGTCGCCCAGATAATCATTGTCCTCCATGTAGCGGCCCAGCGGATAACTCTTACTGACAGCCGGGCCGGTTTGATTCGAACTCACATTGTCCAGCCGCACCGCCCATTGCGGAAGAGTGCCGCGGCCATTCGCGGTCAGATTGCTTGTGCCGGATTGGCCATTGCGAATGACATACCCGGAAATCATGCGGCGGAGGCCGCTGGCCGCATTGGTCGCATTGGAATATCCGTAAGGCCCGTAAAGGGGAAAACCATCCGCCGTCCAAGCCAGAATGGGCGAATGTTTCGTGGGCGCGCCGGTGTTTTCGATGTAGGCCTTGGACGTTGTGTTGAAATTCACATTGTCGCCCAGCAAATAGCGCAAGCCAATCGGATCGGCGTGATAATGATAGACGCCGGTGTTTTGTTGATGCGCATAAGCGGGGTCGAAGGACACCCCTTCATTCACATAGGCGTCGCGGTTCCAATATCCCGCGCCCGCGCCCGAAACTTCTGCCGTCCCATTCCAATAAAAGGCGTCCCAACTGTTGAACATGGCCACGCCATCGACGAAAATTCCAATGGCGCCGCCTCCGGTGGCCGTTTTCGCCGTGGGCACGCCATTGGTGCGGGGAACTCGAAAAAGATTTTTCTGATTGACCGGCCAATTGGGAAAGATCGTCGTGCGTTGCGCGTCCAGATACCACGGCCCCATCGTGTAACTGGCCATCCCCGTGCTGCGGACATACACCCAGCTCGCCGAAGAATACACCCCCTGAACCCCGCAATAGGCGGGCAGCGCCTGCGTCTGCGAACCGTTGCTCCAAGTGGTCGAAGGCGTCCCGGCGGCTTCGGCGGCGGCATTCGTGTAAACGCGCGAGTATTGGCCGGCATAAGTGGTCAGCCATGAAGCCGTGAGCGGGTCGGCCTGCGCATTGAGCGCGAAGACCGCCGTTGCGATAACCATGAGAGGTGTCCAAATTATTTTCATGGCCCGACGTTAGCAAAGCCGACCTTAAGAAATTGTGAAGCCCCTCTTCATCCTTCCTTAAGGTTGCGCCCGCCATAGTTTCCGGCAAAACTTTGCCAGCCCGCATGAGAATTTTAATTGTCGAAGACGAACCCGATCTGCTGCGCAGCCTCGCCCAGGCTTTGCGCGAGGAAGGCTACGCCGTGGACACCGCGCCGGACGGCGAGGAAGGATGCTACAAAGCCGAAAATTACGATTACGACGCCATCCTGCTTGACATTATGCTTCCCAAAATGGACGGCTGGGAAATTCTCTCGCGCCTGCGTCGTGTCAAGAAAACACCCGTGCTCATACTGACCGCGCGCGACCAGTTCCGCGACCGCGTTCGCGGCCTGGACACCGGCGCGGACGATTACGTCATCAAGCCGTTCGATCTGCCGGA
Source organism: Saccharimonadales bacterium (SeqCode) (assembly GCA_035648615.1). Lineage (GTDB taxonomy): Bacteria > Verrucomicrobiota > Verrucomicrobiia > Limisphaerales > Palsa-1400 > DASRLE01. Next base: position 3,972 of record DASRLE010000017.1, read on the forward strand.
ACTTTTTGCGCGCGTGCGCGCCCTCATCCGCCGCACCGCGAACCAAGCGACCAACGTCATCGAGATTGGCGCGGTAAAAATCGACACCGCCCTGCGCCGCGTCACGCTCAAAGAAAAGGCCGTCGAACTCACCGCCCGCGAATATGCGCTGGCCGCATTTCTAGCCGTCCATCGCGGCGAAGTCGTCACCCGCACCCAGCTTTACGAGCATCTCTTCGACGAAAACGACGAAACTCTTTCCAACCTGCTCGACGTTCACGTTTCCAATCTCCGCAAAAAACTTGGCGCGGCCTTCATCCAGACCCATCGCGGGCATGGTTACTACATCGAATGATTGCGCTTCCAAAATCGATCAAATGGCGGTTGCAGTTCTATTATGGCTTTATCCTGCTAGGCGTTCTGGTGATGTTGGGCACCCAGGAGTACGAACTCGAACGGGGCCAGCGCTTCCATCACGTTGACCAGGAACTTCAGATGCGCCTGGATGTGCTGACCGTTGCGTTGCACATTCCTCCGATACGACACGACGAGGACGAGCCGCCTTTCGAACGTCCGCCACCCGGTGAATTTCCGGGCCCTCCGCCCGGAGAAAATCTAGCCGCAGTTGCACAATACAATTCTCCGCAGTCCGTCGGCTTCTTCGACCCCACGCATCCCGAAAAATTTTATTTCGTCATCCTGGCGAGGGATGGCCGGGAATTGGCGCGGTCAACCAATGGGAGGCACCCGCCTGACCCTCGGGAGATAAGCCGGCATTTGCCTTCAGGAAATACTATTCTCGTCGGGGCCTCCATGACGGCGGATTGGAAAGACCTTCGCTTGGCGACCATGAAATACGTGGCCTTATACGGACTTATTTTCTTCGTTTGCCTCGCGGCTAGTTCGAACCTGGTATCCCGCGCTCTGCGTCCAATTGAATCCATCACCGAAGCGGCGGCGAAAATTTCCGGCGGCGATTTATCGCAGCGTATTTCGACGGCCGAAACGGAAAGCGAACTGGGCCAGCTTGCCACCGTTCTCAACTCCACCTTCGCCCGCCTCGAAGCCGCCTTTGCCCAGCAAAAGCAATTCACCTCCGACGCCGCGCACGAACTGCGCACGCCGGTGGCCGTCATTCTCACCCAAACGCAAACCGCGCTGACCCGGGAACGCTCCGCCGCCGAATATCGTGAGACCGTCGAAGTCTGCCAGCGCGCCGCCCAGCGCATGCGCAAACTCATCGGCGCCCTGCTCGAACTGGCCCGCCTCGACGCCGGCCAGGAGCAAATGAACCAACTCGAATTCGATCTCTCCCAAACCGCGCGCGACTGCGTCGAACTCATCCGCCCCATCGCCGCCCAGCGCGGCATAAAAATCGACTGTCAACTACAACCAACCGAATGCCTCGGCGATGCCGAGCGCCTTGCCCAAGTCATCACCAACCTTCTATCCAACGCCATCGAATACAACCACGACAACGGCGAAGTGCGCCTCACCGTCCAACCGCAAGGCAGCGGGGCGATTCTCTCTGTAGCCAACACCGGCGCAGGCATAGCCGCCGCCGACCTTCCCCACCTCTTCGAGCGATTCTACCGCGCCGACCAATCGCGCACCGCCGCCCACAACGGCCTGGGCCTGGCCATCTCCAAGGCAATCGTGGAAGCCCACGGCGGGACCTTGGAGGTTTCAAGCGCAGAAGCGGAAAAGACGACTTTTACCGTTCGATTGCCCTGGGTTGCCCCTGATTGGCGCTTCGATCATTAAACTCCTTCGACAATTTTGACGTCGGCAGCGTTCAGGCCGTAAAGCTCATAGACGAGGGCATCAATTTGGAGATCAAGCCCGGCGCATTTGTTTTGATAGAAATCTGTGTCTTTGTCGCTCTGAGCTTCCGCAAGTTGTTTTTTGGCTGCCACTATTTGTTTTACCAGCAGAACCATTTTGTCGTGCTGAGATTTTTCGGCGGGGTTTGTGAAATCAATTGAGCGAATTGGAAGTTCTCCGAAATATTGCTTCGTGCATGTAATCCAACCGCCTCGAAAAACATTGCTAATGCGCCGCAGGCACCAGAAAAGCAGGCTCGAATTCAGGAGGCCAAGAATATATTCGGGCTTTAACCTTATCGAATCAGCAAGAGCTATTGTAAAACCGCCGCTTGCCATCGGACACAATTTTCCACGCATACTTGGCGGAACTAAAGCGAATATCCCCCGGTCTGCCAAAAGCGGGATGCAAATCTGCGCGCGTTCGTGAATTGGCAAATTCCGTGGGGCGCTGTAACCAAACCATTTAGAAAACTGTTTGCGCTTGAGCAGCGCGCTTTTCCGAGCCTGCAAAAATTCAAACGCTTTGGGGTATAACTTTTGGAATTCCTTTTCACTAAGCAGTTCACTTGTGCCGTTTTCAACCTTGTAAGGGAAGATAATCCGCCATTTGTCAGCAACGTCAAAATAGTAGCGGGAGAAATCGGAAGCAAAAAGAGGAATGCGCAAGATGCCCGGTTCAAGATTACATTTGGCAGTTTCCATCATAAAGACTTCGTCATCTCCAGTGCTGCTTCCACGGCTGATTTCGGTTGGCAAATCGAGCAGGCGAACTCCCCGACGATTAAGTTTCGCCAAAATAGAATTCGTCTTCTTGCCGGCGAAAACCCAAGGATGGGAGGTCAGTGATTCGAAAGGGTGTTCGCTAAAATCTAAATCGGACAGGGACTTCCCGTTAGCCTCGGACATGGCATAAAAGAATTTTGCGCGTGGTGTTTTTGTCAAAAATAGAAGACATGTGTATGTGGCCGCGGCAAAAACTTGGTTCGCCCCAAAATCCACCACCGTGTCCAGTGCGGCGTTTTCTACAATGAACTTTCGCAACCCTTGGCCGTAATCCGTTTTGAAGAATTTATTAGGAACGATTTGACCGAATAATCCGTTGGCCCGCAGCAACTTTAACCCCTGTTCGATAAAATTCACATAAAGATCGAAATTGCCCCGGGCTGATTGGAAGTGGTCCGAAAAATAATCCAGTTGTAACCGAGGATAACCTTGGATTCTGACGTAAGGAGGATTGCCCACGATCGCGTCAAATCCACCGCCATTCATAATTGCTGGGAACCGCTGCTGATAATCCATCGGGTTAAGCCGTTTTTCGACTTCCATAGCTAACGGACCCTTTGCCAGAATGTCCGTCCCGATCAACGAATTGCCGCAGACGATATTCTGGGCCAGCGAAGGCAACAAAGCGTAATGGAATTCCGTTTGAAACGCGTGTGCCGAAGCGAGCGTTTCATCTTCCAGCAGTTTAAGATAAAGCGATAACTGCGCGACTTCGACGGCTTGCCGGTCAATATCAACGCCGTAAATGTTATTCCGCAAAATCTCCTGCTTTTTTTGCAGCGACAGATGATGGATTCCGTCGCGCTTCACACAGTCGCCCTTTTTCGCCCTGCCAGGGATGTCGTTGTAAAATTTTGTGTGGTAGCGAAGCAACAAATCGAATACGCCAAGCAAAAACGAACCGCTGCCACAAGCAATGTCGGCGAAGCGCATTGGAGCGATTTGCGCAGGCGTTTTTCCCTCAATTAATCTGCCGACACTGTTGGCCACGATGTAATCAACGATGTAAGTAGGAGTGTAATAGACACCGCCTGCCTTTCGGACTTCCGGCTTTTCTATCAGTCGTGCGTTATCCGTGATGATCTTGCCGAGGAACCGTTCATAAATGCTGCCAAGAATGTGAATCGGTATGGCGTCAAAATTGTAAGGCGAGGTGGGATCAGAAAGTTCTTCGCAAATGCGCCGGAATGGTTTTTCGTCCACCTGAAAGCCCGGGGCATCAAGTATGTCATGGCGTTTGAAAACGACTCCATTATAAGTGCGGTCTAAGGCAAGCGAGCTGGCGATAAAATCTTCCCACGCGCCGGTGCCGTTGGTGCCAAACCGTTCCATGAGACGTTGCGGTTCAATCCATTTATCTTCCAGGAAACGAATGAAAACGAGACGGTCAAGGGTTCGTTGCGTGACTTCTGTTAATTGTTCGCTGTTAAGCCCGGCGTTTTTCGCTTTGAATGCCTTAGCCAGCGTTTGACGGTAATCGTCGAGTTCAATGAGAAACGACTCATCAATGCTTTGGTAGCCACCTTTGAACAAATCGCGGCGAAACGTTGTGGTCCTAGGGCGCGGCAAATCGTCGGCAAATTTTGCCAGCGAACCGCTGGCCACCGCTTCCCGAGAAAAGAGCCAATAGATCTTCGCGAATTTTTCGGAATCCGCGTAATCGCCATAACTGAACCTTTGCACAACGCGGCTCAACGTGTCTCGGATAATTGGTTTGTAGCGGCAATCTAGCACATGAAATTCATCAAAATTCGTCAAGACCGCGAGCGGGGTCTTATTGCCCCAACCATAGCGTATTGTTTGAAAATAATTTTCAATGGCGCCGAAGTCACCGTAAGGCTTTTTGGCTTCTACGAAAAAACGAACGTCCCGAAAATTTGGGGTCAGAAAAAAAGCGTAGTCGGCTCGGCGTTGCGAACCAGCTTCATTTCTTTCCACTTTCACTTCCTGTTCATAAGGATTTTTTTGAGCGTCGTGGTTTACGTCCCAGCCGAGCGCCGCGAAGAATTTGTCAATGAAGTCCTTCCGCGTTTGCGCTTCTGAGAAAGATGCAGATTGGTAAAATGGCTCGTTAGCGCGAAAATCAGCGACGAGTTCCTTAACGCTGGCATAGGCGGTTTCAAATGCAGATGGCATCGTTGCAGAGCGTAACAAACGATCTCACAGGGAAGCAAGCACCACAACCCTTTCAAGCCTTTTCCTGCCGATTATGGACGGTCTGGCAGGCAGTTGAAGACATCCGGCAAGGCAGGCTGATTGCCAGGCCGCTCCTTGCCTTTTAATGGCGATAGAATAAACTTCTCGGCTTGGATTGACGGACTTCTGACATGTGTTGCGTTGACTTGGCGCGCTGGCGCGTCCATAGTAGGCGGTATGAGTTTCGATATTTCGGCCCTGCTGGAGCAGTGGGATTACCAGCCTGGCCAGGTGGTGGTGAGGAAGTTTCGAGGCAAGGATGGCCAGGAAAAAATTCAGTTGCGAGTCGATCTGGGACTTTTGCAAATGAACGCAAAGGGCCGTCCAGACGGCAAACGGCCTTTTGGCCGGGAATCTTTGCTGGAATATTATCAGGACCTGCTGGAGAAATTCAAACGCGAGCACAATAACGAGGAGAAGGGTTTTCGGCTCGCTCCGGAAGATTGCGGTCGCATGCAGCAGGAGGTCATTCAATACCACCATCGCTACATCTGCCTGTTCCAACTGGAGGAGTTCGATGCGGTGATTGAAGACACGCAACGAAATTTGAAGGTGTTTGATTTCGTCGAGAAATACGCGGGGGCCGAAGACCTCACCTGGCTGCTCCAGCAATTCCGCCCGCAGACTTTGATGATGCGCATCCGCGCCAAAGGCGCCATCGCGCTCAAGGACAACCGTTACGAAGCAGTCATTGATTTGGTCGAAAAGGGCCTCGATGACATCCGGCAATTTTACCGCGACCACGAACGCCATGAGTTATTGGAACAGAGCAACGAAATTCAATCCCTGGAATTATGGTTGCAGGAGATTCAGACGAAACGGCCATTAAGCGCGCGCGAAAAACTGGAGACGGCCCTGAGCGAAGCTGTCAAGAATGA
>DASRLE010000018.1:0-3133 GCA_035648615.1 Saccharimonadales bacterium (SeqCode)
GTGGCCGACACCATCACCAGAACAGCGCCAGCGTGTGGAGGAAAAGGCTCAAGCCGTCCTTGATGCTCGTGCCCCGCACCTGCCGCCGCGCGGCATGAGCACTTTGGCAGACCTTTACGATCCCAACACCATGCCGCCGGAATTGCACCGCGCACACACCCAACTCGACCGAGCCGTTGAACGTTGCTATCGCGCAGAGCCATTTGGAAGCGACCGCGAACGGGTAGAGCATCTTTTCCGCTTCTACGAACAATTGACCGCGCCACTCTTGCCAGCGACGCCTCGCACTCGCGTTCGCCGTCAACAGGCCGCCGCCACAACTCCCCGCCCGCGCCGTGGCCGCACTCCCGGCCTGCCATCGCAACCATGAAATCACTTGTCAAAGGCTTAACGTCAGCGCTGGCGCACTCGGACACTGAGCGCCCCGTGTGTGCATGGCTGAAAAGGAATCCCCTTATCATCTCGCATGGCCTGGGCGGTTTCCCGCGCTACGTCGTTGCCGAGTTTCCGTTCGGCTCGGAGTTCCGCGCTGACTTTGTTAGGCTATGCCCCTCCTCTGGTGCATGGGACATTGATTTCGTAGAGTTGGAGCCCCCAGGTTCCGATCTTTTCACGAGGCAGGGTGTCCCGGCCAAGCGACTGAACAGTGCTATGGCGCAAGTTGACACATGGCGAGCTTTCATTGAGACGAACAGACCCTCGGTGCTTCGCGACCTTTCCAGGTTTGTTCAGAAAAAGGAGCTCGTGTTCCGACACCGCGATCATGAGCCTGCCAATGATGTCGGCCAAACCCTCTACGATCCGAAGTCCTGGGTCAGGTGGAGTTACTTTATTGTGATTGGGCGCCGGAAGCTTCTAAGCGACGATGAGCTTCGCAAGAAAGCGGCCTTTCTAGATCACCACAACATCGTGGTATTGACCTATGACCGTCTTCTTGATGCGGCGAAAAACCACGATGCCATCGAACGACAGAAAACCGAACGGCAGTGCAGAGCGAAGGGGAGAGAGCCGGTCAAACCAGCCAAGACCCACGCATTGAGGGGGGCGGTGTTGCGCAAACCAGGTTGAAGGGGCGAAAATGACGATTTTTCTCTAACCCAAAAGATGCCCGCCTCGGACACAATTAAAGCTCTCACCACCGTATTCCCCTGGATTACCACTGGCGTCGGCTGAATTGTCGCCCTTCTTCAAGGGCGCAAGAAGCGCAAGGCCGAGGCCGAAATCAAGCTCATACGCCAAGGCGCTTCGGTTCCGTCAATCCCGCTGGCGCTCCATTCGTTACAATCATGCCTGGATTTTATAGCCTGTTGTGAAGGGAATAGAGTGCTAAACTGTCACCATGAATTCAGGAAAGATTTTTTTTAATTCTGTCAAAGAGGACAGGGGGTGGTATTTTGCGGAGTATTCACCCCCGCGAGAATCTTTTCGCTTTGCAACGCTGGATTTGGTGATTCTTAATGACATTGATAAAGCAAAAATTGTCCACACAATGGAAACTGAATTACCTGGTTGGCTTTCGCGTTATCCAATTCCGCTAATGGTTACAGCGTTTGATACGACAGGTAATCTGATTCATTTGAACCCGATCAAGGAATGCAATTCATTGATAGGCTTTCTACCCAAAGGAAAAGAACCCGTAAGCTTGAACTGGCGGCTGTTAAAGGACGCAGAGATGCCAGATGACGCCTTGAACCAGGATTATTTAAAAAAGGTTTATTCTGAAATTCCTTACCGAACGGGCGAGGACATTGACAACGAATGCAAAAAGCAGAATCGGATAGTCAAGACCATAAAGTGGGTTATCTTCTTCTGGGCAGTTATCGTTCCGCTGACCGTCCTTATTCTTGATAAGCTGAATGTTTGGGTTGGATGGATGGTTTTTGCATTCAGTCTTTGGAAAATTATTGTGGAGATTTTGAAGCGAACAGGCAGATGGAAAAAATCTTCGAGACAGCTTGAAAAGGAAAAAGAGGAACTGGAAATGAGGCATCACGATTATCATTGCAAAAGAAATCCGCAGGCTTTTCTTCGTCTAAGGAGCGAGAATTTTAAGCGGGAAGCAAGGGAGGGGACTCAAAAAGAGGTTGAATCCCTCAAGCGCGGCGTCTAGTTTTTCTTCTCTACTCTATCCAGATAATCAGCCCACCATTGCATCATCTTCCGGAGATCCAGAAGCCTGCTCCAACCACAAGCTCCGTCAATCCTGACGCGCCCCAGGCCCATTTTAGATGACCGGGAGACAACGGCACATGCCCTGCCCCAGTATCTAAAACAATGTTGTCAACTCGTAATTTGTCAGAGCCTTTGCGAACAATCTCTACAAAGTGATCGGCGGTCATTTTGGCGACGGCGGGCTAATCCATGCTCACGCCTTTATTTCGGCAGGTTTTTGGGCGGGAAGGGAAGCGGCGATTTGCTTCTGTTTTGCACAGCGAGCATCCTCAATCTGCTTGAAAGTTCGGATGCGTTCTGGACAAATGTCGATGAACTGTTTTGCCAACGACTGCCACCATTTTATATCGGCTAAGTGCTCTTGTGGGCAATCCATTGCGATCACCAATTCGTTGTGGGAAAACATATTCAGAACACGCTTAATCGGAGGCTCATCCACTTCGAGTTCAAGTCTTTTATTCGTAAATTCCACTAAGCGTTCCTTCGCAACAGCATCTTTTGTCATTTCCGCTTCCAACTTGCTGAATTTCTCCAGAAGGTCCCGATGGTCGCGTCCCTTGTCTGAAAAACCAATCACCAAATCTAAAGTGCCAAAAAGGGCGGTGACTGCCCCAGCGGCGACTACAATCCACGTCCTTTTATCCTGTGCGCTGGCGAGTGAAATTACCGTGCCACCACTGGCAATTACCAAAAAATCTGTGACCGCCTTCCAAAACTTGAAAAACCTACGGCGGTGCAGATGGTAACGAACAGTGCGCTTCACTCCAAAGAACATTCCATCCCACTGCGATTCGACTTCTGCTCTCTTTTCCTGTTCGTTCATATTCCAGTATAACACAATGTCACCTCTTGGGTGGCGGCAAATCATCTTTTGACCGAATCGTGTGGTCACGATTCGTAATCTTCTCATTTCCAAGAACTGGCCCGCGAGGCGGCGGCGGTGGCTGGCGTGGTGGGGGTG
>DASRLE010000019.1:0-2477 GCA_035648615.1 Saccharimonadales bacterium (SeqCode)
GGAGGAGCGCGAGGCATCGACACCGCTGCGCACCAGGGCGCGCTCAATAGCAACGGCCGCACCATCGCCGTCATGGGCACCGGCATCAACCTCATTTTCCCCGCCGAGAACGCCGAGCTTTTTGAACGTATCGCCGCCCAGGGCGCAGTCATCACGCAATTCCCATTCAACCGCAAGGCGGACAAGCAAAGTTTCCCCATTCGCAATCGCATCGTCGCGGGCATGACTTTGGGGACGGTGGTGGTGGAGGCCAACTTGACCAGTGGGGCGTTGATCACCGCGCGCATGGCCAACGACAACGGGCGTCAAGTATTCGCGGTGCCGGGCCGGGTCGATTCTCCGCGCAGCAAAGGCTGCCACGAACTGATCAAAAATGGCGGCGCGAAACTATGCGAGAGCGCCGAGGATATTCTCTGCGAATTCGAATATCTTTTCCCGACCAGCAACCGACCGTCCGCGTTGCTAGACGAGCCTGGATTGCCTGCCTTCTCCCTCTCCCCGAACGAAACCGCCATCTATGCGCTGGTGGACAAAGAAGAGCTATCCATCGACGACGTGATTCGCCGCAGCGGCTTGGCGCCTTCGGCGGTATCCGTCACGTTGCTCGGGCTGGAAATGAAACGGCTGGTCCGGCAACTGCCGGGGAAGCGGTTTGTCAAGTATAGTTAACGATGCCGACCGTGTTCCTTATGCAAACGCCGTCCCTTATTTCTCAAGTCCAGATCAATGATGAATTGCTGGGGTTTAGATTGGACGACGGGTGTCTTATCACTGTGCCGATAGCCTTTTATCCGACCCTGGCGTTGGCGACGCGCGAGGAGCGGAGCCATTTTGAAATCAACGGCTCGTCCGTGTATTGGCCGGATTTAGACGCGGATATCGGCGTTGATGGCCTGTTGGCCGGAGCACATGAGCATCCTCATTATGCGCGGAAGGCTGTGGAGCGCGCTGTGCGCTTGGGGCGCTTGCCCGAAACGGTGCTGAATAGACAGGGTTCTTGAAGATTACTTTGTATTAAGGCACTTCCGCCCCGGTGGAAGCTGCCAGAATGGCGAACCATTGTTCGCGCGAGATTTTTAGAGTCTCGGCCGCCGCCAGCAGCCGGAGTCGCGATGCTTGACAGGTTCCCAGCACAGGGACGATTTTGGCCGGGTGCGCCAATATCCAAGCCAAGGCCACTTGTTCGGGACTGGCCGCGCCGATCTCCTCTGCCACCAGGCGGAGGGCGGTTCGCACGCGCTGTGCGGCAGGCTCCGGGCTGCGGAAAAGCTGGCCGCCGGCCATGGGCGACCAGGCCATCGGCAAAATGCGGCGCTGCTGGCATTGGTCGAACGTGCCGTCGTAAAGGGGACTGCTGGAGAGAACGGAAAATTGCAATTGATTGGTGACGAGCGGGAACGGCAGCCGCGAGGCCAGCAGATCAAATTGGCCCGGCATGAAATTGGACACGCCGAAGTGCAGCACTTTGCCATCCTTTTTCAGCGCCACGAAGGCGGCGGCAACTTCGTCAGGGTCCATGAAAGGATCGGGCCGATGGATCAAAAGCAGATCAAAACGGTCCGTGGCCACTTCCTGCAGTGAGGTTTCGACCGAAGCGAGAATATGCGCCCGGCCGGTGTCGTAGGAATGGCTTCGATTTTCCGGGCGGCGGGGCGAGACCAGCTTGATGCCGCATTTAGTGATCAATTGCAATTGATCGCGCAGTGTTCTGTGCCCCGCCAGCGCTTCGCCAAAAAGCCGCTGGCATTGATAGCCGCCATAAATGTCGGCGTGATCCACCGTTGTGATGCCGGACTCCAAACAAGTTTGCACCAAGTCAAGTATTGCTTTGCCGGCCAGGCGCACATCAGCCAGGCGCCAGGCGCCGAACGCGATCCGCGAAACTTCGGGCCCATCGGCGCTTAGATTGATTCGTGAAACAGGCATAGCGACTCGGCAGGTTAATCGTCGTCCACCACTTTCACGGCCCAATCCGGGTAGGGCACGCCCGAACCTTTGGCGGCGCGCCAAAGAATGCGGTTAAGCACGTCGTCAGGACATTGGTCTTCCTTATCAAAGGGCAATCGGCTGGAGACGTAGGCATCCTTGCGCAGCAAGGGATCGGAAATTCTTTTGGGCGCGGGATTTAACTGGTCGAGCGGAATGTTGTTCGAGACAGCGTTGAACGGAGTGAAGTCCGGCTGGCTGGCGAAGCAGTCAAACATCGGTGTGGCGGTGGCATCCAACTGGTTCATCGGGGGCAGGCCAAGGATCAATTCCATGGTGCGCAGTAAACTGGTGTGGTTGTACTGCGTGTGAACGACTTGCCCGCGCTTGACGTAAGGCCCGGCCACGTAAGCCGTCGTTCGAAAGCCGCTGACATGGTCCCAACCGGCTTGCGGATCGTCTTCGATGGCAAACACGCAGGTGTCCTTCCAAAATGGACTATGGCTGATCGAGTCAATAATTTGTCCCAGCGCCAAGTCGTTGTCGGCCAC
>DASRLE010000020.1:0-6980 GCA_035648615.1 Saccharimonadales bacterium (SeqCode)
ACGGCTTGCATTTTGAATCCATGACTGTATCGAATAACTTTCATAATACTTGGAATTTCTCTTTCCAAAGTACCAACCTATTTCAGGACGTGACCCCGGTGACCAATAACAGATTTTCAATGATCGATTCTCAATCGAAAAGTCCGAAATCGTAACGCATTGCTTCACCAACACGACTCCCCAAAAAAGTGAAATCCACCCCGGGCGGGAGGGGCCGATAGATTGCGCTTGAATTGGGGCGCGACTTCAGGCGAAATGCTCGGGCGTTCTATGAATCTTGGCGATATTTTAACGGTGGAGACAATTGTCCCCGATATGCAGGCGGCCAATCGCTGGGAAGCCATCGATGCGCTGATCCAGTGCCTGGTCAATACGAATAAAATTCGCGCCCAGGATCGCGAAGCAATTATTGCGGTGGTCAAAAAGCGCGAGTCCTCAATGAGCACGGGAATCGGCTTTGGCATTGGCATTCCGCACGCCTCGACGGATTTGATCCAGGAAGTCGTAGGCGCGCTGGGCCGTTCGGTGAAGGGGATCGACTTCGATGCGCTGGACAGTCAGCCGGTTACTTTAGTGGTGCTCTTTCTCGTGCCGCAGGGACAATTTCAGAAGCATCTTCATACGCTGGCCAATATCGCCAAACTCCTGCACATCCAAAAGTTTCGGGAGGAACTGGAGCAGGCTCCCGACGCTGCGGCGATGATGGAGATCATCAAGAAGTATTCCACGCCCAAATAGCCGGGCCGCTTTGCGCCGGCCGGGCGCGCTTTCGTGCTGCATAAAATTCTCGAACAAAAATTGCGCCAGGCCGTCTCGGCGGTGTTGCCCGAGGCGGACTTGGCCAATGTGCGAGTGCGCCCGTGTCCTGACCCAACCTTCGGAGATTACCAAAGCAATGCATTGATGGCCCTGGCCAAAGCGCGCAAATTGAACCCGCGCCAACTGGCCGCCGGCGTAGCCGGCAAACTGGACATCCTGGAGTGGTGCGAGCCGGTGCAAGTGGCCGGGGCGGGCTTTCTCAATTTTCGCCTGAAGCCAGGCGCGATGGCGCGGGCATTGCAGGACGCGGCCAGCGGGTCGTTGTTCGTGGAGAAGACAGAGCAGCCGCGTTGCGTGGTGATTGATTTCAGTTCGCCCAATGTGGCCAAGCCGATGCACGTCGGTCATATTCGTTCGACCATTTTGGGCGATTCGCTGGCGCGCATTTTGCGGTTGCTGGGGCATCGCGTCGTGACCGACAATCACCTCGGAGATTGGGGGACGCAATTCGGAAAGCTGCTGGTTGGCTGGAAATCGGACCTGAATCGCGCGGCATTGGCGGCGGATGCCATCGGCGAAATGGAGCGGCTTTACAAACAAGTCAACAGCGCTTGCGAACTTGATCCCAAAACGCTGGAAAGCGCCCGCCAGGAATTGGTCAAATTGCAAAGCGGCGACGAGGAGAATTTGCGCATCTGGCGCGAAATGATCGCGTTGTCGGAATCGCAGTTCGAACGAGTTTATGGGCGGCTTGGGGTCAAGTTTGATTATCGGCTGGGCGAGAGTCACTACAATCCACGCCTCAAAGAAGTCGTGCGGGACCTGACCGGGCGCGGCTTGGCGCGGCGGAGTGATGGCGCGATGGTGGTGTTTTTCGACGGCGTGCCTGAGTTGAAGGGCCATCCTGCATTGGTGCAGAAAAGCGATGGCGGCTTCAATTATACAACGACCGATTTGGCGACGTTGCAATTTCGGCGCGAAGGTGGCGCGTGGGGCGCGAAACCGGACGAAATTATTTATGTGACAGGCGCGCCGCAGCAACTCCATTTCCAGCAATTGTTCGCCATCTTTCGTCTTTGGCAGCCTGACGCGCACCTGAAACTCGCCCATGTCTGGTTTGGTTCCGTGTTGGGAGAGGACGGCAAACCGTTCAAGACGCGCGCCGGCGATACGGTCCGCCTCGAGGATTTGCTGGATGAAGCGGAGGAGCGCGCCTTGAAAATTGTCTCGGAAAAAAATCCCGATCTCGATCCCGCGAGTCAAAAGGAAATCGCGCGCGTCGTCGGGTTGGGGGCGATCAAATATGCCGATCTCGCGCAAAACCGGCAGAGCGATTACATCTTCAGTTGGGACAAAATGCTCTCGATGCAAGGCAACACCGCACCGTACCTTCTCTACGCCTACACGCGGATTCGCAGCATTTTCCGCAAAGGCGGCGAAACCATTTCCCCGGACGCGGCTGCGGAATTCGCCCTGGAAACGCCGGAGGAAATCGCCCTGGCGCGGCACCTGCTGAATTTCGGTTTGACGCTGGAAGCGGCGGCGGAAGATTACCGCCCGAACTATCTGTGCAGTTACCTTTACGAACTGGCCGGCCACTTCGCGCGCTTTTACGAGAACTGCCCCGTCCTCAAAGCCGAAGGCCAATCGCGCGCCACTCGTTACGCCTTGTGCGATCTGACCGCGCGGGTGCTTAAGCAAGGCCTCGAAGCGCTCGGCATCGAAACAACCGAGCAGATGTAAGGCGGCTCGATTACTGGACTTCTTTGCCAGTCAAGCCGGCTTTCTGCAGCGCGGCGAAAACGTCCGTGTCATTAAAGTCGCCCGTCACCGTGAAAGAATCCTCGTTCTTCTGCGCCGTGTCGGCGGTCACGCCCGGGACGGTCTTCAAAGCTTGATGGACGGCCTTGACGCATTTCGGGCAGCAAAGATGAACGCCCTCGATCTTGAGGGTTTGCATCTTCTCGCCTTTGGCGCCGGTGTTTGCGACCATTTTGATCGAGGGGTCGGACGATTCGCCAAAGAAGCCGGCCTTGACCAGCGCATCGGCCGCCTTTTGCACCGTCGCCTTATCCGGCCCGGTGATTTCAACGATCTGCGTTGTTTTGTCGGCGTTAACTTTTGCGCCATCAATGCCGGCCACCGCTTTGTTTGCGCCTTTGACACAACTGCCGCAGCACAGGTGGACATTGCTGAGTTTGACGGTGACATCCTCGGCCTGGGCCGAATGGAGCAAGGCCATAACAGTGACGATGGAGAGGAAAATAGATTTCATAAGCATGTTGTTTTAATAATTGACTGCCCAAGTGAAATTGCAGTCAAACACTACAGTTTGTTGCCCGGCGGGGTCAAGGGCAATTGCGCCGGATTGACGCCTTTGCCAAGGTCGATCCGATGCAAGCGGGCTACGACTGCCCAATCAACATCCCGACCAGAAAAACCAGCAGTCCTCCGAGCACTACTTGCAAGATGGCGGAAGACCATGGCGTATCCATGAAGCGATGTCTGATCCATGAAATCACCCCCAACTCGATGCCCACCACCCCCAGCGCAACCGAGGTGGCTGTGCGGACGTCATGGATTAGAAACGGCATCGTATGGCCCAAGCCGCCGAACGCGGTCATCATGCCGCAGATCAATCCGCGCGCCCAGGGATGTCCGCGTCCCGTCAGCGTTCCATCGTCGGAGAGCGCCTCGGCGAATCCCATGCTGATGCCGGCGCCCAGGCTGGCGGCTAATCCGATCAGAAACGTCGGACCGCTGCTCTTGGTGGCAAAGGCCGCCGCGAAAATCGGGGCCAGAGTTGAAACCGAACCGTCCATCAAACCGGCCAGCCCGGGCTGGACGACCTGAAGGGCGAAGAGCTTTTTCTCACGCGTCGTTTCATCGCTGGTCAATCCGGCCCCGACGATTTGTCCGGCGGTATCCGCATGCGCTCGCTCTTCTTCAGCCAGATCACCCAGCAACTGGCGAATGGCGGTATCCGTGGCGCGCAAGGCGGCCGCCTCGTAAAATCGTTTGGTTTCCATTTCCATCACTTCGGCCTGCTTTTGCGCGGCCTTCAAACCAAGAGGACGCACCCGCCAGAATGGTGTGCGCTTGACAAAGCCCCGGATGTCCTCACGCCGGATCAGCGGAATATGATCACCAAAGCGCTCGCGGTATAAGTCCAGCAAACGATGCCGATGGCCATCCTCCTGCCGGCGCAACTCGGAGAATTTCTCAGCCTGTTCTGGAAAGGTTTCGCGCAACCCCTCCGCAATGTCGCCATAAATACGGGCATGCTCCTCTTCCAGCGCAATGGCCAGGGCGAGGGCTTCGCGTTGATCCAGACTTTGAAACGAGCGCATATTGACCACACTGTGGCGAATGGCTTAAAACTTCAAATTCCAATCTTCCCGCCAATATTTTTCCGCCAGCAACGTTGCGAAGTTCGGCACAACTTCCAAAGCGGCCTCGACCGACCACGCCCGGCGCAAGGCGTCTTTGACCACGTCGGCGGAAACAGGAAGATTGGTCACGAATTGTTCATGGGAGCGTCCGCGCCGATAGTCGGGCTGCCGCGACGGCATCGGCAGAAATCTTCCCATCCAAGCCAGATTGAAGTGCAACAGAAATGTCCCGTGAAAGAGCAGGGCGCGGTGTTTGCGCCGTTGGGCATTGCCCGAGAACTTGAGTTCATCCAGGGAAAGATCAGTATGGCCTTGCACGCGAACCGCTCCGTCCACCCGCGAACTCAAAGCGTCTCGTTGCCGCCCCATGATATGGCAATTGGCGCCCGTGATGGTTTGCAGCGATGGCTCGCCCTCGATTTTCAGAATAAGCGAATAATTAAGGCAGCCCGGCCCTTGCAAAACTGTTCCGCCCCCGCTGCATCGGCGATAGACTTTCACGTTTTCTGCCTGGCAGGCGGCTAAATCCACCTCTTGCGCCACCTTGTTGGAATAGCCCACCACCACAAAATATTCGCGCGGTTCCCAAAACCGCAGAACTTCCTCCCCGGAGTTTTCCTCGCACGCTTCGAGAAGCGCCTCATCGCAAGCCAGATTCTCGGCGGGGGTGGGCAGCGTCAGGTCCAGGCATTTCATGGCGTTGCTACTGGAGTCGCTCCCATAGGAACGTGAAAGCGAGCGCGTCCATGAAAGCCCGTTGTTTGTTATCGGCCGCAGCGCCATGCCCGCCTTCGATATTTTCATAGAACAGCGCTTCGTGGCCGGTCTGCTGCAGGCGTTGCGCCATCTTGCGGGCATGGCCTGGATGCACGCGGTCGTCGCGCGTCGAGGAGGTGATCAGGATGGGCGGATATTTCCCCGGACGAACATTTTGGTACGGAGAATATTTTTGGATGTAGCTCCAATCCTCGGGGCGGTCCGGGTCGCCATACTCGGCGATCCAGGACGCCCCGGCCAGAAGTTTGGTGTAGCGCCGCATGTCGAGCAACGGCGACCCGCAATCCACTGCGCCGAACAAGTCCGGACGTTCCGTCAACATGACGCCCATGAGCAAACCGCCATTAGACCGGCCTCGAATGCCCAAATGCGCCGGCGAAGTGATCTTGCGCGCAATCAAGTCCTCGGCCACCGCAATAAAATCGTCGTAGGCGCGCTGTCGGTGTTCCTGGCGGGCCGCGTCGTGCCAGGCCGGTCCAAATTCCCCGCCGCCGCGGATGTTCGCCAAAACGTAAACGCCGCCGCGCTCCAGCCAGGCCGCGCCCAGCGCAGCATTGTAAGAAGGCAAAATAGAAATCTCGAAGCCGCCGTAACCGTACAACAAGGTGACATTGCCGCCATCCAGCTTCATCCCTTGCTTCCCCACCACAAAATACGGCACGCGCGTTCCGTCCTTCGAGGTGGCCTCAAACTGCCCTGCTTCCAAACCCTCGGGATTGAAGAACGCGGGCAGGCTCTTGAGTTTCTCCTGCCTGCCTGAACCGGCGTTGCCGAGAGTCAGGGTTGGCGGAGTGAGAAAATCCGACGCCGTCATGAAGTAATCGTCCGATTTTTCCGCGTCAATTCCATAGACACTCACGCTTCCGAATGGCGACGTTGCCATGGGCGTTCGCCTCCAACCCGCGCTGGACGGTTCGAGTAAATACACGCGGCTGCGCACATTATCCAAGACAGTCAAGATGAGATAATGCCGGGTGTCTTCAACCGATTGGAGGGAAACACGCTCGGTGGGAGCAAAGAGAATTTCCAGGCGTCGATCGCCCTTCATCCACCCATCCAGGTTCGCCGCGAGCAGGGAGCCTGCCTTGTAGCTGGCGCCGTTGATCGTCCAATCCGAGCGCAGGGTGAACAACAATCGGCCCGCGAAGGTCCGCAATTCCGCGTCGTCCTGCTTGGGGACTTGAACCCATTTGTGACCGCGCCGCAGAAACCAGTCGCTGGCATAGGCTGTTTTGCTCCGCACCATGAATTCGTAAACGCGCCCGTGATCGTGATCCACCGCGGCCGAAACGCCGACATCGTTCGTCGCGCCCTCAAACTCCAGAGTAGCGCCGGCCAGCGCCGTGCCGCGCTTCCATTCTTTGACCTCGCGCGGATAACCGGAAATCGTTTGTGACCCTGGCCCGAAATCCGTGCTAATGTAGATGGCATTGCGGTTGCGCCAATCCACGTCGCTCTTAGCCTCCGGGACGATGAAGCCGCCTTTCACGAACTGTTTCGTGTTCAAATCAAATTCCCGAACCGTCGCGGCGTCTGCTCCGCCATGCGACAAGCTCATTAGACAGCGGTCGTAATCCGGTTCCAGGATTCGGCCGCCCTTCCAGATCCAATTTACTTTCTCGTTGGCCGCCAGCTTATCGAGGTCGAGAACCGTCTCCCACTTTGGCATGGCCTTCTTGTATTCCGCCAGGGTGGTGCGCCGCCACAAGCCGCACGGATTTTTTTCGTCCTGCCAAAAATTGTAGTAATACTTGCCGTGCTTGCTGACATAAGGGATTTTTTCCCGCGAATCCAAAATGGCCAGCAGCCGGGCTTCCAGCGCCTTAAAGCCGGCCGATTCCGCCAGTGCGCGCACCGTGACCGCGTTTTGGCTGCGCACCCAATCCAGCGCCTTGGGGCCGGTCACGTCCTCGAGCCAAAGATTCGGGTCGTCATCCGGCGCGGCGGCCACGCAGGTCAAAAGACCTAAGAGACTCAAGAGACTTAAGTATTTCATACGATCACGCGGAAACAGCGCATCTCAGCAAACCTCAATTAATTTAATTACATATT
>DASRLE010000021.1:0-7774 GCA_035648615.1 Saccharimonadales bacterium (SeqCode)
CCTTCCGACAGCGCCGATACGACCGAGCCCCTGTCAACGAATCTTTTGCACACCAACGGTCCCATCACCGTCATCGCGGCCGCGCCCTCGGACCTGGTCGAAACCCCGCCCGGAGTCGCCTCCTCCCTCAACGCGCCGGAGGCCGCCGCTTTGGAACGGCGATTGGGAGAAGTCAGGGCCAAAGGGGGCGATATTCAGATTTCTTTGTCCTGGCAAAATTACAATGATCTTGACCTTCACTGCATTGATCCGGCGGGCGAGGAGATTTATTTCAGCAATCGCAAATCCAGCCGGACGGGCGGGGAACTGGACGTCGATCAAAATGCCCACACCCCTTACAAAATCTCCCCGGTGGAAAACATCTACTGGGGCGTCAGGAGTGCGCCCCCCGGGCTGTATAGAATCTCCGTGGTATATTACGCCAAGCACAGTGAAACAGACCAGACTCCATTCCTTGTCCGCACAGTTGTGCAAGGGAAAACCAATTTCTTTCGATCGACGATCCGATATACCAGCCAGCGCGAACGCAACCTGATTTGCAACCTAAGCTACGACCCCGCCAACGCCGACCCCTCGCGGCGTTTCCGCTTTGTCCTGCGATGATTTTAAGAACCAGGCTTCAAGAGAACAAAGGCACCCATGAAGAATAGTGCAAATGTACGGTGACCCGTTTGATGACCCCGGGTCGTAAAGATGGCCCAAGCCATCCAACAGCGGCGGCGCGGAAGAAAGAGCAGCCAGCCATCCGTTGCCCTCGACATCAAGGCCCGGAATGCTGCTGGTAACGTTTCCCGCCGGCCCGGCCATGGAATCCTGAAAAATGATTTCCGCCCGCGCGCCATTCGCCCAGAAGAATCCTACTGTCAAGAATAACATTGCGCAAAGCCGCCGGCCAAAGCGCCCTAAACCGGTGCGAGGAGACAACACCATCGCCGAAGATATTCGCAGCAGCCCGGGAGCTTGTCCAAGAAATTCCCGGCAACGCTCTAACTACCGCCGCCAACACAGACAGCAGCCGACCTCGCTCCCGCCGGCAGCCAAATGTTTGTAATATTATACATTACATTTAATATAAGTGAAAAGCTGAAGTGGCCCCTCAAATTAAGTTAAAATGGTTTGACTGGGTGCGACTGAGTTTGACTAGGCGGCCAATTCCAGATTCCTTTAGAAAAGCGCCTCGCCCAGCCGCCGTTGCTGTAGCGAGAAATCCTACAATGCGTTCACCTATTGTTTCTGTCCATTTAGTCATATTCATCACCCGTCTCTTGGACGCACTCATCCATATCTAAGTTACACATTAATTTTAATAAGTCAATGGCCGAAATTTCCCCCGGAAAAACTTTCTTGCTGATTAACAAGCCCAAAATCGAAAACGAGGGAAACCCTTTCGGATCACCCAATCGCAATTGCGAGAAGTTGCGGTAAACATCGGCCCCTCGGCCTCGAAATCAAGTTCCATTTTAATGTTTTTTGTCCCCTCTTTACTGACCTATGTCTGAATCCAACCCGCCGCCGCCACCCAAAAAGCGCTGCACCGTGCCGGTGTCCTCACTAATGACACCTGACACCTGCCCGACTTAACGAGGCGGTAAATCGCTCCGGGATACTCGACGCGTAATTTCCGAAGGGTCGCGGGGATCTAATCGCTGCGCCCGCCGCTGATTGTTTAACCACAAAGAACGCAGAGATACGCGGCAGAGCTTCTGACTCTTTTATCTCTGCGTTCTTTGCGTTCTTTGCGGTTAAGTCTTCAGCTCAACCGCCGTATCCGTTTCTTCCTTCATCCTTCATCCTATCTACCTTTTCTTGCCTGGCCAGATATTCTTCCCAACCGAGCGGGGGGCCGTTCCGGTGTCATTTCCGATGTTTATCCTGAATGGCGCTTAGTTAAGGAATCTGCTTCGGAAGTATTTAGTTTACAGAATGTTATATGAGATTAGATTTCGAGCTGCCAAAAGGTGCGAAATACCCTGCCCATAAACGTCCTCGGAACCAAAACATATCCTTCAATTTGCTCACGTTTTTACGAATTTCACATCCCATTGATTTTCAAAGTTTTAGACCTTAACTAAGTGCCATTCCGATCTGACCCATTCGATGCTATGTACGGTGAGCCCTTTGACGGTGAAGAAGTGTAAATAGTGAGGACTGACACTCGCCTGACACTCGCCTGAATTGGCCGTGAGCAAGAAGACTGTTGCGGTGGGCTTCCACTGCGCCTGAGTCTTGCGTTCGCTCCGAACCCCTATTTTGCCCTGGGGCTCTGGGGTGATTGAATTGGACAGCCGCCAGTGGCCGTTCATGATCGCTGGAAGGAATGATGGGGTGTCCTAAGTGCATCGCTGCCGCCGAATAAAAAATTGACGTGGGTTTGGCGCGAAATTATAAATGGGTGCATGCGGGCTCCCATATTACTGGCGATCTTGATTTTGATTTCGACCACCGGTTGCAAGGACCGGCATAAATCCGCGACTACCGCCGGTAAATCGCAAAGCAAGGAAGAACGTTCTACCAAATTGTCCGATGAAGTGAAGCGAAGGCTCGAAGGGCTGCGGGCCGCCGGACTGCCGGTGACGCAGGAGGAATTGGCGTCCTGGTATGCCGCTGAATCTCTGACCAATAATGCGGAGTCGATATACCTGGCTGCGTTCGACCACATCTCCACTAATGCCACGACCCGGAAATTCCTGCCGCCGAACAGCCTAAACTTGCCGGCCGGAAATGCCGCGATGACCGCCGCTATGAAGAAGGATTTCTCGGTCGTGCTTCACGAAAACGCCGAAGCCTTTCGTCTCTTGGGAAAAGCAGCGGAGATGCCGGACTGCCGCTATTCCTATGACTTCAAAGGGTTCGAAACCCTGCTGCCCAACGCGGGCCGGGTAGGGAATGCTTCCAAATTGTTGCAGTTGAAGGCGTATGCTCTGGTGGAATCGGGTGAAACAGCGGGGGCGGTACGGGCCATTCTGGACAACGTGGCCCTAGCCAAGTCGTTGGACAGGGATCTCTTGATTGGGCATATGACTCAATTGGCTTTTTGCCATTCTTGTGGGGATGCCGCGCAGCGGCTTTTGAATCGGGCCAGCCCGACATCGGATCAACTCAAAAAGCTCGAACTTGCGTTTAAGAATTTGGACTCAATCTTGGACTCGATGAAAGGTCTCAAGCAATGCGTGGTCGGTGAACGGTGCGGAGCGATCGATTTGATGACCAGACCAGTCGCCGACATCAAGAAACTGTTTGCGGAGTTGGGAAGTACCAACTTGGAAGGGCTTGATATGGATGGTTATCTTCAATCTGCCCCCTTCAATGAGGACTTCCTCATGACGTTGGATATTTATGAGAACTACGAAAAAGCTTATGGCACTCCGTTTCCCCATAATCTGGAAATTTACAAAAACGTCGAGCAACTCGCTGGCACGGCCAAAGACAAGCAATATTATTTCACAACTATGATGATTCCGGCGTTGGCAGGCATTCTGGATAAGCAGGGCGTCGCGCTGGCTCGCATTCGCATGGCGAGGCTGGCTTTTGCCGTCGAACAGCACCGCCTGTCCAACGGCGGACTCTTGCCGGAAAAGTTGGAACAAATTTCGCCGAAGCTTCCCGACGCTGAGTTGATGGATCCGTTCAACGGCCAGTCGCTTCACTACCAAAAGGAGCCTCGTGGCTATCAGATCTCGAGTGTTGGTGTTGATGGAGCAGGCGGCGTTAAACGGCTGGCTGGCGCCGATGCTTCGAACCCAAATTCCCCTCCATCAGAGGCGAAAAGCAAGCCCAAAACCGGCGCCCCTGCAGGATCGCTCTTGGTTTTTGTGGTGGCTAAATAGCCTTCTCAATTTCACAAGTTTTTGCCAGGCTGGCCTCCACGACGCGTTCAATCTTTGGGTGCCAACACCACGCGAAATCCCACGTACTCAAGCCCTGTAGAACCGACAAAATTAAACCTGTTGGCCGAGCGGCAGGAGGTGGGAGTGTCGAACCAGCACCCACCGCGATTGACGCGCAAGTTGCCGATGCGAGCGCCTGCGGGGTCGGTCACCGTTCCCCCGGGATAGCTCCCTTTCCAATCCTGGCACCATTCCCAAACATTTCCGTGCATGTCGTAAAGTCCCCAAGCGTTGGGAAGTTTTTGCTCGACCGGATGGGTGGTCTCTTTCGAGTTGGCGGAGTACCAAGCGTAACGCGGAAGTTCGGTGGCGTCATTGCCAAAACTGTAGATCGTGCTGGAGCCGGCGCGGCAGGCATATTCCCATTCGGCTTCGGTCGGCAGGCGGAAGACGTAATCGGGCGGCAATCGTCCCGCCGCCCGTTCCAAGCCGCTAAGACGCAGGCAATACTCGCGGGCGGCTTCCCAACTCACGCGCTCCACTGGGCGATTGTCATTACCCTTGAACTTGCTGGGGTTGGTTTTCATGACCTCGGCATACTCACCCTGCGTGACTTCATGTCTGCCCATCCAGAATCCGTGACTGACGACAACTTGCGTCTGAGGGCCTTCATTGATAGCCATTTCAGGATCAATCTGGGAGCTACCCATGAGGAAAGAGCCAGACGCAATCCAGACAAGGTTGGGCATTTTCAAATCGAAAGGCGGAGAGTTCATGGGCGCCGACGGCAGGTTCACAAAAGCCGGTTTTTCATTCCAGGGGTGTTGGCGGTTTATTCGCATCGCTGCGCCGGCAAGAATGACCAACGGCAAGAGCAGCGCCGCAATGGTGAAGAAAATCTTGCCTTTCGGAGCAGGCTTTGGATCAGCGACAGCCACTGGGTTTGCAACCGGTTCCTCTGCGGGCGGAGCTTTACGCGTTGCGATTTCCATGCCGATCCATCCGGCGACGACGCGGGCATTTTCAGGTCGTTGCGCGGGATCCTTGGCGAGGCAGGCCATAACCAGAGCTGCCACGTCGGAAGGAACGCTGTTTTGGATATCCATCGCGGCCAAGCGGTCTTGGATCGGCTCGGGGAGTTTGTGCAAGATTTGGTGCGTAACGTCGCCGCTGTAAAAAGGCAGCTTGCTGCTTAACAATTCGTAGAGTGTCGCCCCCAACGCATAAATATCGTCCCTCAACTGCGGCCGCTCGCCTGTCAATTGCTGCGGACTCATGTAGGGCAGCGTCCCGCTGGTCGAGTCTTTGACAGACACGCGACTCATGGAGTCACTCGCCACCGCCGCAATGCCGAAATCCGCCAGCCTTAACCGTCCCCTGCTATCGACCATGATGTTGGCCGGCTTCAAATCGCGGTGGATGACCTTTTCGCTATGCGCATAGTCCAACGCTGCGCAGAGTTGTTCGACCAAAGGGCGCAGAAAATCCCAGGACAACACGCGGGTGGGCTGCTGGAGTCGGAGCGCGCCCAGTGTAGGCCCGTCGATGTACTCCATCACAATGAAGGCGGTCCCGTCCGGGTCTTCGTTCAGGTCGTGGATGCGGACGATATTGGGGTGGGACAGTTTGTGGCTGCGGACGGTTTCTCTTCTGAGATCATCCAACGAGGCGGCGTCACCGCGAATTTCCGGGGGCAGGAATTTCAGCGCGACTTGTTCCTGCAATCGTTCGTCGCGGGCCAGCCAAACCTCGCCCATGCCGCCGCGCCCCAAGGGCTTGGCCAGCGTAAAGCGCGCACCACCAACTCTCTGATCTGGTTGCATTGGATGACTCCGGCAACTATTTGGACGCCACAGAGTAAAACAGATTGCTCCGTGCTTGAAAAGGGAAAACGAAGAGACGGAAAATTAGATCCCAGCGCCCTCGGCGAAGGCGTGAACTTCGTCCTGGAATTCGCGCATTTTGGAATCATTCAACGAGTAGTGGCCCATGACCAGGAGCGGCGGCGAATAGAGGTGCAGTGTGATGAGATCGGCGTGGCCGGCTTGGAGGTTGGAAAGTTGGTGGATGTCCGTAATAGTTTAGCTCCTATCCGTGAGGACGGGTCAACGGTTAAAGGGTCAACAGCGCAGCGGCGTGGGAGTTTTGCCGGCGAGCGGCCTGCGATAAAGAGCCGCTTGGGCTTGCGCGGTGGTGGAAGTGAAGAGTTCCAGGAAAAAGTGGTGAGGCCGTTTGCCCTGTCGTTTGGCGGTTTCGAACAAACTGCGTAAGACGCTGTGATTTTCCAAGCCGTTGGCGGAGCGAGTGCCGTGAACGACTTTGCGCATGAGGACCACCGGTCGCAAACTTCGTTCAGCCTGATTGTTGGTCGGCGGCACGTTGGAACGGCGAAAGCAGGTGAAGAAGTGTTGCTGTTCGGGTCCCATCAGCCGCTGGCGAAAAGTCTCAGCCTTGGCGTGGTCCAGGCTAATGGAACACAAGGCCCGCAGTTGGCGGCGCAAAGCGCGCTCTTTGTTTTTGGCGCGTTTGGCCCGCCATGGCCCTTGGCAGAGCTGGCGATGGGACTGGCAGGCCGTGTGGATAAAGCCTTGAATGTCCTGGCAAAATTTGCGGGCTGTGGGGTCTGCCGCATCGCCTTCGAGCAGGGCCAGTTCCTGTTCTAATTCTTTGGCTTTGGTTTTGATGTGGGCCAGGCAGGATTGCCAGTCCTTGGGATGCACGCCTTTGTAAGAGGCGTAGGCGTCGGCGACAAGGGTGCCGGCGAATTTTTGGCCCCACAAACTCCGGGCTGCTTGGGCAGAGCGATGTGCATCCAGGTGGAAACAGGCCAGATCGTCGGATCGTCGTTGCCGGAAAACGGGGTCAAACCGTACATTTGCACTATTCTTCACGGGCGGGAAAACGAATACGGAGGTACCGTACATTTGCACTACTCTTCGCGCTGGAATTCAAGCGCGCCAGCCAACAAGGCTCGTTAGAAAGCTTGCTTTAAGCCGGGTTTTACGGGGCCAAGATCGGAAACACGCCGTAAGCGCCGAGCGGGACCCACAGGCCAGCCCCCGGCGCGCCGGACGCACCCGTTAGACTCAACCACACGCATTGGTTGGGAGTGGCGATTCCCACAGTGACCAATTTCGCCGGATGGGTGAAATCGACCAAGGTGAGGCCGGGGCCCGCTTGAATGCCAAGGAGGTTGCCAAAATTGGCGAGGGCATAAACCGGCTCCGACAAGTGCAAGACGTCCTCCTTGGAGAACACGCCAGCATCGTTGAGAGTCCACGCGTCAAGCTTGCTCGTCGTGTCGTTGGTGGAAGTTGATTGCGCGGTGAAAATGGTTTCGCCTGCGATCAGCGTTTCCTGGAAGCCGTTGGCTGGCGGAGGCAATGTCGCAACCAAATAGGTGCTGACGCCGTCGTAGGCCAACGCGGCCAGCGAGCCATCGAAATCCACCGTGTACACGACGTCCCCGCCGCGCGAAAGGCCGGCCAGTGCGCCCGGAATGCTGACGGGGTTTCGCACAATCGGGGAAGATGGGACGGTGAAATCAACCACATCGAGGTCGCTCGTTTCACCAAAGAGGTAGTCTAACGGCAAAGTGACGTTGGGCGCAGCCAGCCCACCCGGCGCCGGCTTGACTGGACGCCCGTGAATGAAATAGCTCCAAACTGAATGATCAACATAGACCAAGCCGTTGGTGGCGAAAACGGCGTTGCCGTTGGGCCAGCCGTTGGTTCCAACGGTGGTCGTTGAAACGGGGGCGGGATTGGCCGGGTCGGTGACATCGAAGGCATACATTTGAATGCCGCCGCCGTTATAGAACCACGGCAAGAATGGGAGAGCCCCGACCAACGATTTTGCGGCGGAGCCTGATTTGCGAGCGGCGGACTTGCGAGCCGGAGATATGGCCGGGGAAATGATCGTCGTGGAACTACCGCTGCCGGCATAAA
>DASRLE010000022.1:0-3922 GCA_035648615.1 Saccharimonadales bacterium (SeqCode)
TTTGCGGACCCCAATGCACGCCGAAACCGAACAGCGCCGCCGCGACAAATTTAGAATGCCACAACATTTGCAACGGCGCGTGCAGAGCCGAAAAAATCGTTTCGGCCATCGCGCCCAAGGTGGCGTTGAAAATGCCCCCAAAGGTCCGCCGCCGAGGACCGTCCAACGCCAGATCCAGCAGCGCCAAAACTTTCGGCAGGAAAAGCACGCTCATGCAAATGGCGAAAATCAGGAACGCGTGTTGTGTGCCGTTCAGTTTGATAAACGGCGTAAAAGCGCGCACCGTGATACGCGACAAGCCGGTGTGGCCCTGGTACCAAAGCATCCAGTTGAAGGTGAGCAGAAAGGCGAGCCACAAAGGGCTGGCCAAATAGCCAAAAATTCCCGCCGCCAGATGCACGCGGCTGACGCCCCGCAAACCTCGCGCCAGCACGACCATGCTGTGTTGCAAATTTCCCTGGCACCAGCGCCGCTCACGCCGGGCGTTGTCCAGCATGGTTTGCGGCGCTTCCTCGTAACTGCCCTCCAGGTCGTAGGCCAGCCAGACCAGCCAATTGCCTTTGAGCAACAAGGCCGCCTCGACAAAATCATGGCTGAGGATCTGTCCACCGAACGGTTTGCGACCGGGCAATTGCGGCAGATCGCAATGTTGCATGAAAGGCTCGGTGCGAATAATGGCGTTATGCCCCCAGTAGTTGCCAAATCCTTGCGCCCAAAAATTCAAGCCGCGAATAAAAATCGGCGTGTAAAGACGATTGGCGAATTGCTGGATGCGTCCGAATAACGATTGCGCGTTGACCAGCGCCGGCACGGTCTGGATAAGACCGACATTGGGATGCGTCTCCATCAATTTGACCAGGTCCACCACGGTTTCGCCGCGCATCACGCTGTCCGCATCGCAGACGATGAAGTAGCGGTAGCGCCGGCCCCAGGTGCTGAGGAAATCGCGGACATTCCCGCTTTTTTTTCCCTCGTTGAGCACACGGCGGCGATAATAAATGCGGCTCAGGGCGTTGATCTCATGCACCAGCGCGAACCAGCGGCGCTCTTCCTCGACCCATTTATCCGGGTCGTTCGAGTCGCTCAAAATGTAGAAGTCAAACCGCGCCAGTTGGCCGGTTTTTTCAAGCGATTCGTAAGTCGCGCGCAAGCCGGCATAAACCCGCGCGATTTCTTCGTTGTAAACAGGAAAAATAATGGCGGTGCTCGCGTCGGCGATGCTCTGCGCATGGTAATCATCCAGGCGCGTCAGGCGGCGATCCTCCGTCCAGCGAAGAATGAACCCAAAAACGCCGTGCATGCAGCCGATGGCGGTGAGCAGAAAGAGCACGATGAACAAGCAGAGCAGCACGACGCCCGAAACCGACCAGCCCGTCCGCCACAGGAGATCGGCAAAGAGCATCGAAACCATTCCTGTCAATAATACCGCGCACGAATAAAAAATAAAGACGCGCCAGCCCCGGCGCAGGCGCGGCATGGGCGTGATTTCCGTGTCCGAGAAATGTTCGGGAGGAAGCGGCGGCATGGCTTAATGGGTCAGCGCAAACCAGAGAACCAGAACCAATCCGAAGATCACCCAGGTGGTGATCATCCGGGCCGAGGGCAAATGGCGCAATTGCGTCAAGTGGATGATCGGCCCCAAATCCAGCGGACGCGGCGCCATGTTGGAAAATTGGAAGTCCGGCCCGGCCCGCAAATACGTTTCGCGCATGGCCAGGGCAAATTCCCGCGGCCACGGGCCGGGCCGCAAAAATTGGTCCTGCCACCGGCCCGGCATGTCGGCCAGCAACAGGGCCAGGCGGCCGCGGGTCGAGAGCATCTCCGTGCCGGGGGCGGCTTGCAGCACCTGGGCAAACCATTCGTTGACCAGGCGGTCCATTTCCTCGACGGCCAACTCGGTGGTGGAGCGCTGCCTTTCGCTCAACGAGCGTTGCAACGCCCGCTCCAACACCAAGGCGACTAATTGGCCGAGCAGAACCTTATTGCGGACGCGCAAAGCGTGAAAGTAACTTTCGACTTTCGAGTAAGCCGCGTTCCACTCTTCCAGCGGCCTGCCGCCCATTTGTCCGGGCGAATCCGTCCGGGGAGGGCCATTCATGGCTGGGTCCAGCGATAGGACCACTTTTCGCTGAGCGGTTCCTTGCCCTTGTCCAGGATGCAGGTCAGATCGACCGGGTCGTGGTTGCCGGCCTTGGGTTCCATTTCCAGAATCACGCGCCAGGTTTTGGCCGCGCGATTGCGAAATATCTGGTTCTCCACAATGGCTCCGTTGGTCGTGCAGGTGGTGTCGGCTTTGGGCGGACCATCCTCTGAAGTCAAGCCGGGCACATCGAAGTCAATAACAAATTGCCGCTGCTGGGTGTTGCGCGGATTAAGGCCGATGCGCGTCGAAACCACTTCGTTCGAGGACAAAGTCATGTCGGCCTCGCGCGTCCAATACAGTGTATAACCAAAGTGATAGGGCTGGAAGGGCTGCGGTTTGACCGCCGGATCCCAAAAGGCGACGATATTGTCCAGGCCCTCGTATTGCGTGCTCAATTCCACCAGGTGGAGGCTGCCCTCCCCCCAATTGCCGTGCGGCGCCACCCAGACGCTCGGCACCGTCTGGTATGGGTTAAACATGTCCTGATAGTCGCTGAAATTTCGCTCGCGCTGCAATAGGCCGAAGCCGCGAATGTTGTTCGCCGGAAAAATCTCGTGACGCATCGCCACGCCGTTGTCCAAGGGCCGCCACTCCGTCGAGCCATCTTCGAGACGCATCAGCAACCCGTCGCTGTCGTGGACTTCAGGACGGTAATCGTCGAATTTTCGCTCCGAATTTTTGCCGAACCAAAACATGCTGGTCAAGGGCGCCTGGCCGATGGTGGCCAGCGGTTTGCGTTGCGCGTCGGCCGCGTGGATATTGGTGGCGTCGCGAAAATAAAGAACGGCCTCGACCTCGGCCACCGTGGTCTGGCCGGGACGAATCAGAAATTCGTAGGCGCCAACGCAACTGACGCTGTCAAGTATGGCGTAAAGCCGCAGCAGGTCATCATCGCGCTGGGGTTTGCCCAGCCACCAATCGGTGAAGAGCGGAAACTCCTCGGGTCGGTTCGTTTCGCCGCAGTCAAGGGCCAAACCGCGGGCGGACTGGCCGTAGGTTTGGCCTTGGCCGAGCAGCCGAAAATAGCTGGCGCCGAGAAACGCGCCCACTTCGTCAAGCTTGTTGGTCTGGTTGAGCGGATACAACAGCCGAAAGCCGGCGTAGCCGGTATTGGCCGGGACTTCCGACGACATTTTCAACGCGCGATAATCAAAAAAATCAGTGACGAACCGAATGGGCTGCGCGTGTGTCAACGTGAATTCATTGAAATGGACCGGCTCCTGATAGAGGTAGCCCGGGTGAAAAAATTCGACGCGAAAGGGCAGTTTTTCCTCGGCCCACAAAGCTTTATCGTGGCGGAACTCGATTTCGCGGTACTGGTCATAAGTCAATTTGCGCAGGACCTCGGGCAGATCAGCCCGCGGCGAATGAAAAGGCTTATGGGCGCGCGCCTCGGCGTGCTTGGCAATGTAGTCCAGGTTGACATGGACAGACTCCAGCCTCGGAAGAGCGAAGGCCGGACGCACCACGAGAAGAACCAGAATTAAGAGAATGATCCGCTTCATCCTATGCGGTAAAAATAAGGCTAAAGGCTAAAAGCTAAAGGCTAAAGTTAAGAAAGATTCTCATCCGTTGCTATCCCCTTTTAGCCTTCAACCTTTAGCCTTTAGCCTTTATCTGTCCGATTGCCCATTGGGCGTGTTCGGCGATGAGGGGCTCGGGGTCGGACGCGGCACGGATGAGGGCGGGCAGTGCGGTCTCGTCGCCGATGTTGCCGAGGGCGACGCAGACGTTGCGGAGAAAGCCGCGGCGTTTGGTTCGGAGGATAGGGGTGCCGGC
>DASRLE010000023.1:0-13330 GCA_035648615.1 Saccharimonadales bacterium (SeqCode)
TGAGGTTCATGTTATCACCAAAAATCAATGTGTCAACACGGAATCATCACTAAATGTTAACTTATTGTTGATTACGTTTAATTTTGTGGTATTTTGCTTGCGACGCACCTTTAAATCGTCAGAGAATACAAATTATGCAAGGCGAACGACTCAGGAACCTATTGTTGAACCATCCGCTGGTGGACGGAAGGCCGCTTTTCCCCAACGCAGCGGCCATTGCCTCGAAGCTTACCGAACAACCCTTAAACACGCGCAAACCCCGCTCCGTTATCTCGCTTCTCAGCGCGACATTTTCCAATATCCGCGGTTTTTCCATGGATTTCCGCTCGCAACTTATCCAAACCGTTTCGAGCGCGTTGATGGAGCGAAAATTGCCGCCTGAGGTCGCTCGCGATTTTGTCGGCCGCCTCGATAAGTTGATTGCACGCCACAACACCGAGATACGCGGCGGTGGCCCGGAACTGCCAGACGGAGTGGACGCCGTGCCGGAAGAAATCCGCTTAATCACGAAATTTTTTAACGACCTTGGCGAACAGGCGGGGCTGCTCTGTTGCGAGTATCGCGACCCGCCGCGCATTTACGGCCCAGTCAAGTATAGCGGCCTGATGCAGCAGTGCGCCCAGGCCATTGTGCGGGGCGCATCCTTCGCCATGTTTCTGCCCTTTGTGGCCGACTCGCAATACCCCCACGCGCCCTGCCTTCATGCCTTTTTCAAGGAGCTGGAAGGACGGCTGGAATATGGCGCCCGGGAGCTTTTGAAAGCCTGTCAAGAACTCGAACCCGACGAGGCGCGCCGCGCCGCGCTGCCCAGCCGCATTGCCCTTTATAAAATCGGCAAGGCCTACGACGCTCAATTTGTCACCGGCATCCAATCGCGCACGTTTCTTTCTTACTGCCATGCGCCCAGCCAGGAACTCATGCGCGAAGCATGGGAATGGGTGGCGGGCGGAGGGCGCGATTATTTCCTCCAGCGCGACGCAGAAATTGTGCCCCTCTTAAGCGCGCAATTTGATCCGATCGCCTTTTACTGGCACTCCCATGGCGTCCTCCCCAAAACCCCCGCCGAGGTAACCGAGTCAATCACCATGTTCAACGAGCTCTACCGGGCCAATCTCCCCACCGACCTTTGGACTATTCACCCGAATTGAGCGCTGCCGAAGCTCGAAGATTTGCCAGCGGCGCGACGGAGGACGAAGGCTGCGCGCCGTTAGGCCGTCGTAGTGTCAGCTATATGGATAAATCTCATCGGCAATCCAGTAGCACTCAAGCAGGATTGCAAGAATTGTGCCGGCAAGCCACAGAGCCCACTTATGACGCCGCCACCGGACACGAAAGGGTGAAGATTGACGCAGAATGTCTGCGAGGTAGGCAACGGAATAACATACATTCGCCATTGCGGCGAGCCCCAGAAGGTATAGCAAAGATTGCAGAACCAAGGCCGAACGGAAGTGCGGCCATGTTAATGTCAGCCAAGCAACGACGACAGCGGCAAGAACAAGATTGTAGGCAATACGACGAGGCTCCCAAAATCGGGCGGCATCTTTGGCCATTGCTCTAAAGTTTTCCGGCGATCTGCTCAACGTTGTTTTCATGAGGCAATTGCGATGTCCTATGCCACTCACTTTGTATCACAAAGTTACAGTCGTCAAGCGCAAAGCAAAACCGTCAAACTTTCCTCCATCAGGCTGGACGCGAGTCAAGAGAAGCCGGGGTCCCTTTTTCAGCGCAATTACCAGATCTTTTGGAGGCCCTCCAGCGACAGCTCGGTGCATTCCATGGGTGATTTGCCGTCGGGGTAAAATTCCTGTTCGAGGCTGACCCATTGGGTTCCCCCGACCTCGCGGCACGCCCCCAGCACGGGCGGCCAATCGACCGAATCCTGCCCGAGGATCGCCTTCTTCCCCGGTTCTTTGTTGACAACGATAGGCTTGAAATGCGTTGTCTTCGTGCGCCCGGGATAGCGCCGAACCAACTCCGCCGGGTTGTAACCCGCTTCGGCCGTCCAACCGCAATCCTGCTGCAAAACGACGTCATGGTGGGTGCGTTGAGCAAAAAGGTCCCAGTAGGTAGTGTCACCGTCCTTGGTAAATTCATGCGTGTGATTGTGGTACCCGCAATACATTCCCATCGGCTTGAGCGCTTCGGCTGTCTCATTAAAATTCTCTGCGAGCGCCTTGCTCTTCTCGTGATCGGTAAAATCTTTCGCCCCCGGCACAATGAGGAACTTGCAGCCCAGAATTTGATGAAACTCGATGGTTCGTTTCAACGCGTCGCCGTGAAAGCTGTCGAGTCCAATGTGGGTGCCGGACGCCTCCAGTTTTAGTTCGTCCAGTTTATTGCGAAGCTCCTGCGCCTTGCCGGAGTATTTGTGGTAACCGGCGAACTCCACTCCGGCGAAGCCCATTTTGGCCAGCTTCGCCAAAGCCGCATCAAAATCCTGGGCGCAATCATTCCGCACCGAATAAAGCTGCACGGAAATACGCGGGTTAGTCGCCTTCTGTGCCCAAAGGGGTTTCAATCCAAGCGCAGTTGCCGCCACGATCGAAGCTTTGACAAAATTCCGACGAGACAGGGAGGTTTTCATATTGGACCAATATGTAACCGGTCGCGGCCCTTCCTGTCCAGCCTTCCATTTCGGTCTTTGTCGGTTGAATGTAAATCTACGGCACGAGAATGATCCGATAGAATTGTTGCGAGTTGGTGGCAATGGGTTCGAAAGTGGTCATGATGGAATTCGTTGCCGTGATGCTTCCGCCTGAATTAGTCCAGTTCACTGGAGCCAAACTTGCCGTGGACTGAACTTGATACGCTTGGTTGGCTATCGCACTCCAAGCGAATGTAAATGAATTGCCCGTTTGCCGCACAGTCTGGATGACCGGTGCAGTGATCTGGTTCGTTCCCGATGGGGCGAATCGAACACCGCGGAGCAGTTCGTTATAGGGGGCGGTATTGACGAGAATCGTAGCAGTCGAAGAGAGGCCGTTATCAAAGACACGGCACAGGACATTGGAGGGACCGGTGGCAAAAAGCGTGGCGCCAAACACGTTGCTGCCCCAGTGCGTTATGTTGGCGGGGAAAGAAACCGTCAATGCCTGAGCGCCACTGAATTGATTTACCGGTAAAGTATAACTAAATACATAACCGCCTCCGGCGGAATTAGTGTCCCAACGCTGGACTCCTCCTCCTTTTGTAGTTGTATTGGTGAATGTCTGGCTGTCCGCGATGTAAATCGTTCGGGCGTCCGGACTGATTGCAAAGTCATTTGGCTGCCCCCCCTCGTTCAATAACAAGGTTGCTGTCGCCACGCCACCCGCCAGCGGTTCCGGGGTTCCGCTGCAAATATATAGGCCGCTTCCGGCGCCGGCCGATGCATCGGAATAGACAAGATTTGTGCCGAAAACTTGCACCATTCTTGGTCCTATGGCGCTAGACGGCGAGATGCTCGGAATGCCATTGCCCCCATTGTAAATTGTATTCCGAGTGTTCACGTATTTAACGCCGCCTTGGCCTGCCTGTCCAGTTGTCCAAAAATTTGTGCCGTCCAAAGTCACGGTGCTGCGTATGCTGTGATTCCCGGCGCTGTAAAGGCCAACATTGGTGTAAGCCAAGTTGTAGGAGCCAGAGGCATTGACTGTCGCCAAACCTCTCGAATAACTTTCGCCATCGACGGTGATATCCCCACCGACAAAGGGGTAATTTGCGCAATATCCAGCGAAAGACAGAAATTGCTGGTTCGGAGAAAGAGTCAACATCCCCGAATAGATGTAATCGTTTCCGGAGCCGGGCAGCAGCAACGCGGGACTGCCAGATACACTCACAGCGCTACCTATCCCATATGCCGTGCCGACGCTTTCATCGGGCACCATCAGGCTGCTTACATACACGCCTGTGGCTGAATATTGGTCAAGATAAATTGTATTGCCGCCCGCGCCGCTCAAGGTTTGGACACCGTCACCAATACGGACCACCACAAGATTAGTTGGATAAAACGGCAAGCTAGTCGTAGCAACATTCAGCGTTACAGAATTTGTGACATAGATTCCAGAGTTATCAACGACAGCGATTTCGTATTTTCCAGAATCGGCCGCTTGAATATCAGTGAGTACAAGTATGGAGTTGGTCTGTCCGCCCAGCAAGTTGTTCGTATGATACCATTGGTAGTTAATGATTCCGGTGCCTATGACCGAGGTCTGGTAGGCCACATGATCACCGGCTAGCTCGTTAATCGCCGGCGGATAAACATAATTGATGACGGGTGGAGATAACCGCCTGACGACGAGCGTGGCGTCGGCGTTGGTCGAGCCAAAAGTATTCGTCACCACAACCCGATAGGTGCCCGAATTGTTCGTCGTGACGCTGGTCAGCGTGAGCGCGTTGCTTTGCGACCCGGTAATTTGGGAATTATTCGTAAGGTTCGAGCCGTTGAATTGCCATTGGTAGTTCAAGGGTGGCGAACCATAAGCAATTGTGTAAAACGTCGCATTGCTACCTGGTAAAATCAATTGACTCGATGGTTGCACCACAATGATTGGGGCAGTGGCAATTGGAATTACCGCGACTTCGTCAACCCATCCACTGTCCGCAAATGGAACGCCGAATGGATTGCCGTTGGATTGCTTTGCGTAGGCCCAAACAAGCGTGTGATTACCTTGCGGCAAATTGACCACGACTTCTTGCCAGCTCGCAGTCGGACCTGTAATCGAATTGCTAATGTTGCCGTCAACAGAAAATGTCAAGGCGTCAGGGGATTGCGAGGAGACACTCCACCAAAAGCTGAGTTGGAACGCCTGTGTGGAGTTGGTATTAATGGCCTGTAGCCAGGATTGCTGGCCTCCTACGATCGGGCCACTCTGGGCCGCGCCTAACCCATTTTCGGAAACCTGTGTTTGGCCAAACCACGGCGCATCGCCGCCTGTTGTCCAGGTA
The DNA here is from genome assembly GCA_035648615.1 of Saccharimonadales bacterium (SeqCode). GTDB lineage: Bacteria > Verrucomicrobiota > Verrucomicrobiia > Limisphaerales > Palsa-1400 > DASRLE01. Next base: position 4,927 of record DASRLE010000023.1, read on the forward strand.
AGCGTCGTATTATCGAGCGCAACGGGCAAAGGGAGACCGAAGTTGGCGTTTACCGTGTAATTGGTGTGCATAACCACGGATATAGTGGAGGCTCCCCCACTGGCGGAACCGCTCCACCCTAGAAACATCTGCCCGGGATTGGGAATAGCCGTCAAAGTAACTGTTTGGCCCAGTGTATAGTATGGCTGGGCGGGCGATGCGAGCACGCTGCCAAGACTGGCCTGAAGATGCAGACGCGGGTTGTAGGAGTTGGGATTTGTAGGGTCCGTGCCTTCCCGATACTCATCCAAATTATTAACGCCATCGCCATCATAATCGCCGTCTGCCGTCTGATTGAGATTGCCAAAATACTTCATTTCCCACCAATCGGGAATACGATTGCCATTCGAATCGGCCCAGATGGCCGCCGGGGCGCTGGTGACGGAGCCGAAAGAGTTGCTGATAATTACGCTGAAGTTTCCATTTGTGGTGGCTAAATTGGATAGAAAGAGGGTATCGTTGGTCGCGCCGAGAACCGGTACCCCGTTCGAGAGCCATTGATATGAAACGCCGGCACCGGTAGCGGTGACTGAAAAGCTGATAGAATTATTGCTGTAAAGAAGACCAGATTGAGGTTGGGTGATGATGCTGGGGGCAACTGAACTTGTTCCAGTTATGGCTGTCAGGTTGCCCGACGGATCGTAGCTATAGCTGGATTGTTGAGCTTTAGCCGAGTCGACAAAAAACAATGTAGCTGATATTGTCAACCAAAAAACGGCGTGTTTTGAAACACTGGTCATCGACCAGTGTGTACTTGCAGGGAAACAACAACAATTGGCATGTGAAAATCTCATAGCCTTATTCTGGTGCGTTCACTTTTACAGCATGACCAGCTACGCTGCCAATCACTGTGCCTGTAATCCTGAATGCGTCTGGATTGGCAAAGGCTTTCAAGACCCATCCTGATCCAAACTCGGCAATCGGAATTCCGATTTCAGGAAAGCCGGAAAAAGTTGTGATAGCCCCGATTGCAACCACCCCATATCCGCCATATTGCGCAACGAATGCCCCAGCATCGGCAAAACCAAATCCTTCAGAGTAACCTTGAGGGTTTACCTCACCCATAGCAACGTCATGAGCAGCGTCGGTAAAATAACTCAGGTCAGTTGAGTCGGTGTCACACAAACCCAGTAGGTCTTTAAAGTTGATCGGATTATTACCAACATAGGAATAAACATTTACATTGATTTTCTCACCCAATGGATCTCTGGAAAGCCATCTGCCGCTCGCGCTATCTAATGCACGAAACCATGTAAGATATAATCCTGACTTTTGATGAACAAAATCACCCGTGAACCCAAAGGTTGTCGGAAACCCTTCCTCCAAGATGGACTTTTGACCATAAGGGTCGTAGCTGTAGCGAGTCACGAGCTCACCGTTTGAATCCAAAGCCTCGCGAACACTGCCGAGGTGGTCCTTTGTGTAAAAATAATTCGTGTTGGCATTCGCCCCCACTAATGATTCTCCCTGCGGAAATAATCGTCTCAATGTCGTTGCTCCGCTGGCGTCGCGCATTTCACATATCTGGGCGCCACACCAAAGGTAATAGTTGGCGCTTTGCACCACACCGTTCGTTTTTTCCACGATTTCGACACGGCGGCCCAAGCCGTCATAGCTAAATGCGCTGCGGTTGGTTCCCTGATTGATCGCGGTCAAGCGGTTTTCCGCGTCCCATTCATAAGTGGCACTGTTGGTCGCAGCCGGTGATGCTCCGGTCAATTGATTGAGTGCGCTGTAGGAAAACTGCTGGGTTGAGGGTGGGCCAAGCTTCGAACCCCCTCCCTGTGTCACCGTTAGGCGATTGCCAGCGAGATCGTAAGTGTAAGTAGTAAAGGTTGAGATTGGGCCTAGACCTGTGCCAGGAAAGGACTGTTGGGTTTCAACGCTCGCAAGCTGGTCGGATGCGTCGTATCCATAAGTTTCGGTCGTATTGTCGATGGGCAATCCTTCTGCAGTGACTTGGCCCGCCGAATTATATTGATACGTAAAGGAGGACAAAATGTTTCCATTGGCTTGCTGGTGAGTGATCTGTTGGAGTCGTTCGTCCCCCGAGATGTTGTAATAAGTGTAAAAATTTGTCAACCCATTTGGATAAGCTTCCGACGCGAGGCGTGAGGTTGCGTCCAAATAAGCATAATTAAAGGAACCAAGGGAATTCGTCACGATGATTGGGCGGCCCAAAACGTCATACGTCGTGGCTTGGGCTGCTCCATTGATGGCGCGGCTTACAACACGGCCAAGTTGATCGTATTGGTACGTAACCGTGCTGTTCGAAAACGGGCCGGAGATCGAAGCGAGCCTTCCCGCTCCGAGCACGGGAGTCGGACTGATCGGATTATATGTATAAACTGTGAGACCAATACCGTCCTGCATTGTCAGGATACGGTTATAGTCGTGATCATACGTGAACGCAACGCTCGGGGTTGAAATAATGGCGTTGGGATAGCTCTTGCCTTTTAGGTTGTTATCCGCGTAATATTGGTACACCGTTTGCTGTCCTTGCTCATCAAATTTCGACGCGAGGCGGCTGGTAGTGTTTTCGTACGCATAAGTGACAGTGGAACCGTCGGGGTAGTGCTTTGCTATGGGGCGGCTTTGCACATCGTAATCCCAGCTTGTCTGCCGTCCCATCGGATCGATAAGGGCTGCCAATGCTCCACAACGACACCACTCGAATCGCGTGATGCGGCCAAGAGGATCCTGGGTTTGCACAAGTTGCCGATCGGCATTGTAGGCGTTGGTCGTCCATCGCCCCAAACGGTCGGCGGATGCAATCAAATCAAGGTTGCTATAAACGAACTGTTCATAAGTGCCGTCGGGATGGATAACCTGTGTCTTGCGATCTGCGGCATCATAATTGTTGGTGATGGAATAACCCTCCGTGTCGGTCGCGGTAAAGACCCGCCCAAAGCTATCGTAAGTGAAACTCCTGATATCATTGCTGCTTTGAAGATGGCCGAGAATATTAGTGAGATAACCATTCGTATCGTAATTGAATGTTGTCAATTCACCTTTCGGATTGCTAGTCGAGAGGAGATGGCCTTGAGCGTTGAAAGTGTTGGTCGTGATTTGCCCGGACGCGTCTGTAATCGTCAGCGGCAAATGGTGCGAGTTATAGGTAATACTCCCTTGGATTTCACTCTTGCCATTGTGCGTCATTAGGGTCTGCACTAGGTCCACGTTGTTGGCGCTATACACATAGGTGAAGTTGCGCCCTACCGGATCAATTGAGTTCGTAACATGTCCAAGCAAATTGTATTGGTAGCAACTAAGCTGGCTCGTGCCATCGTCTAATACGCGCCCCACAACGGAGGGCTCGGAACTGGTGCCGATCACCGCGGCTCCAACCCAACTATAATTGTTGGCGAGGAGGAGTGTTCCGTCATTAGTCAATTGACCGGGGTAATTGTACCAAACCATATTTTCAAGGGGGGCTTGAACGCTCTCAAGCACAGAACTTTCCGTAGTTATATCAGGCTCGTGTAGAAAATGGTAGATCTTTGCTTTCGTAACGTCCCATGCCCCTTCAGCAAAGGCTTTTTTATCCCACAAAAAAGAATCACGTCCCGGCATATACGCATTGTACACAGCAATTCCATGTGGAACTGCGACCGGCGAGAAACTAAAAGGCAGGCTTGAGTTCTGGGTGAACTCCAAAAGTTCACTCTCCCCGAGTGGGTCGGTGACTTGAAGGAAAGTTCCGCCATTGGTAGCGCCGCTGACAAAAGCAGTGGTTCCGTACGGCGTTACGAGATCAGAAGCAAAATCATTGGTCCCGTAAATATATTGCGATTTCAATCCCAAAACGTCGGTGATTTGAGACAGCATCCCAGAGGATGAATAGTAATAAAAATGAGCCTCTCTGCCGAAGGGATCCACCACGGCGGTGATGGCGTTGTTGTACGCCGTATTCGTGTAAAACAGAGTCGTCGATTGGCCAATGGCATCAACGATGTTGGTTATACGGAGTTGGGAATCGTAATGAAGATGAACGGAATTCCCAGCGGGGTCGATTATTTGGGTGAGGAAAATCCGACGGGTAGAACCGGTGGCCCCGTCCGATTGTGCGAACTCTTTTTTGGAGCCGTCTGGATATTGCAACTCGTAGCTCGAACTTGAGGTCAGAAGCAGAATTGACTGGGTCATTAACTCCGGCGCATAGCTTTTTGTCGATGAATTATAGCTGGTGTAATTCAGGGTGCCCCCGCCGTCGACATAGTACGACACATCTCCGCCGGGGCTTTGCGGATTGTCGGTGATATAGGCAATCCAATTGCACGTCCATTTTTGGCCAAGGTTGGAATAGTAAAAGGTCGCAGGCTGGCCAGCTTCGAGGGCGTTATAGGTTGCCGTGAAATGCACAGCGGGTCCGACCGGCGGATTGTATCCAACCGGCGTGTCATGAAGATTTAAGCTTACTAACATGGTGTCCATTGTATAGGAGGTCATACCTGACAGGACCTCCCCATTTATTCCGCTTGAGTCCGTCCCGCCCGCAGAACAGTTGCCCGCATCACCGCCGGTATGGGTATCGACCGGAGTGGTTGAGTTTCCATTTTGGCCGGTGACCACTCCTTTGCCCCAAATCTGGTCAGCTTCTTGCTCGGGAACGAGACGCCAACCAGCAGGCAGCGGACCGGGTGGAACCAGGAAATAGCCGCTGCCTTCTTCATCCAAAGCCGTGGCACTTATCCGAAGACTGCCGCGGAAGGTGAGGTCCTGGACTAAGAAGCGATCACCCTCTTTTTGCAGCATGGCGGCGTAATGCCCGGCTTTCCAGTGAACAACCGCCGGCACGAGGAACGCAGCGCCCGGATTTCGAAATGCCATTTGATAATTCAGCCCCAGTCTTCGGGATAATTCACCCACTTGCGAGAGCGAGAATCCATTGGTGGTCGATTTAGAGTTCAAGATCAATGGATTCAGCGCCTTTTTGGGATCGCTGTGAGCCAAAATGCTGTTTAACGCCAAAGGCCCGCATCGGAAGGATATTTCTGGACGATTCTGCATCATCCAAAGGGCCTGTTGAGCGGCATGAATGAGCTGGGTGGCAGGACCGGTAAGAGGCCGGTTTGTAGTGGAGTCGAGGAGTTCCTTTAAATCGCGCATTCGCCCCAGCTTGGAGTAGATGCGGGCTAATTCGCCGAGGGCGCGATCAGCCTGGATTTTGGTTTTGGCGTCCTTGACATGTTCTGACTTTCTCCACGCTTGCTCCCAACCGTCCAAAGCCTTGGAATAGTAACCATAGTTGTAGTATTCGGTGCCAAGATGCAGTAGCAGGGAGCCTGCCCAGGTGGATTGTGGGAAGCGGGCGAGGAAATCGGTCAGGCTTGAGAAGTCGTCCAGATTTGTTCGATACGAATATTCGGCCAAAGCGCCCGCAAGGGCTTTGCATTCTTCTGCTTCCGGTTCGCCGCCCATTGGAAGAAGCGGTTCGTCAAAAACTCGGGCGTTCGAGATCTCCGTCGAGGTTGGCTGTGCGGAAAACCCGAGGCCAGTGACGGCGTGACTGGCTGATGCGTGATCGCGACCGAGCGCCTTGCAATTCGAAAAGATTTGGACGTTCAGCGCAAGCCCAACGGCCATGAATCTGATGAGGTTTCTTTGCATTTTCACATTCGCTCTTAAGTGTTTGATGCTCTGCTATCTTGGAACTAAAGCCGGAACTTGGTTTCGCTGACGAATGGCTTTGATGATGTTTGGCAAATAAACGTGACAGCGCAAGGAAAAAGTTTTGCCAATGCCGCTCATCAGCGCGTAGAGACGTTCGTTGCCAGCCACGACAGTGTCTAATCTTTTTGGTCCGTTAGGGATTGAAGTCATGCAATGTAGGCAAAAACCGCTGGGGGTTTTCTCAAAAAGGGCGGTTTTTGCCCAGATTCCATCAATTTCCGAGGATTTTGAGCTATCTCACCTGTGGCACGGGTGGTGCTTAACGTTCCCTCTGTTGCTGATACAGAATGAAAAATCTATGAAAGTCGCCGCGTTCGTTCCTGCCAAGGGTTCCAGTCAGCGGGTGCCCAATAAGAATGTCATGTTGCTGGATGGCGATCCGATGTTTCTGCGCAGTTTGCGCAAGTTGATCGCTTGCCAAGGGGTTGATGAGGTGTGGCTGGATACGGAATCGCCGGATATTGCCGCTCTGGCCGCTGATTTGAAGTGCAAGTGGCTGCGGCGCGATCCTGTCCTGGCGAATAACAAAACGGACGGCAATCAGCTCTTCTTCAACGAAATCCAAAACACCGAGGCTGATATTTGCGTCATGCTGCTTTGCACCTCGCCTTTTATTCATCAGAAGACGATTGAAAAGGCCATCGACATTCTTAAGACGGATTCGAGCTATGATTCGGTCGTGGCCGTGCGCAAAGAGAAGCAATATCTTTGGCAGGAGGGCAAGCCGGCCTACTCGCTCAAGCGCATTCCTAACAGCATTGATCTTCCCGAGACGGTTATCGAAACGATGGGGCTTTACGTTATGCGCCGCGAGGCGGCTTTGCGGCTCCAACGCCGCATTGGCGATCATCCTTATTTGCTGGAAGTGGAGCCGATTGAGAGTGTCGATGTGAATTGGGCGCAGGATTTTGAACTGGCTAACTTGATCGCCGTCGGTTTGCGCGAACGGGAGCGCAGGCTTTTCAGCAATCTAAAGCTGCAGTTCAACAGTTCGCTGCTTTCCGACGTCCTCGATGATCTCGGCATCGACGGCGTTCTCTCCAAGGATTTTCGGATCAATTTGCCTCAGGCCAAAATCCTTGGCCGCGCCAAGACGATGCAGATCGACGCCTGCAAAGATGACGAGGATTTCCGCAAAATTTACGACAGCCTGGGCCTTTATGATTACGTCGTTTCCAATGACGTGGTGGTGGTGGCCAATCATGCGCCGAATTTCGCCTTTTTTGGCGAACTCAACGCCAACCTGGCCGTTCGCTCTGGCGCGGTCGGCGCGATCATTGATGGAGTCACGCGCGATACCCGCGACACGGCGGCGATGGGGTTTCCCGTTTTTGCCAAGGGACATTATTGCAAGGACACCCGCAAGCGGGGAGTGGTCGCCTCGCGCAACCGCACCGTGGTGATTGACGGCATCAGCATTCACAGCGACGACCTGATTTTTGGCGACTGCGACGGCGTGGTCGTCATTCCCAAATCGCACGAGCAGGCCGTGTTGGAGGAGGCGCTGAAACGGAGAAAGAATGAAGGCGCAGTTCTGCTCGCCATTGCCGAAGGGATGGAAACCGGCGACTTAGTCAAGAATTTTGGTTTGTTCTAACGTCTCAATGCCGCGCGGCCCAATCTCATCACTTTTATGAAGCCAAATATCTGCCTGCTCATCAATTTTATGACGATGAACGAGCCCACCCGCCGGCTGTGGACTGAGTTCGCGCGTCTTTTGGCTGTGTCCAATGTAAGATTGGTTTTGTTGAGCACTGCCGTATCCGATGTGCCATTGCCGTTTCCCGTTATTTACGTCCCATTCCTGCTGCGCGATTATCCGAGTCAATTCCCGCATGTGCGGCCGGAGGGCGGGACACTGACGGCGCAAGATTGGGAGTTGCTCGAGGCGGATCGCTTTCGCGGCCAAGGGGCTTATAGTGCGGCGGATGCCATTCCGGGTTTGTTTGTCTGCCGGCATATCATGGCGTCTTTGCTCAAGACCCTTGATCCCGGTTATGTGCTGACTTGGGACTCCACCTGTCCTCTGGCCATTATCACGCAGGATTTGTGTCAGAAGGGCGGCTGGCCGGTGCAAACGCTGGAGCGTGGATTGTTGCCGGAAACGCTCATGATCGAGAGCCGCGGCATTCAGGCGTTTTCGGATTTGCGCACCCATTGGATGGCCCAGGAAATTCCAGAGTCGGCCTACGATGCGGCGGCCTTTGAACGCATCCGAAGTTTTTACCTTGATCGCAAGCCGCAGAAATACGACCAGCCATCCTTTAGCGGCGGCGGCCATCAACTGCGCGAAGAATTGGGGCTTGGCGACAAAAAGGCTGTGGTATTCCTCGGCCAATACGATCCGTGCGGATTCGCCCCGCCCGACAGCCAGATGCGCCGCAACCATTCTCCCATCTTCCGCTCCACCGAGGACACGCTCATGAGCCTGTGGCCGGCCTTGAAGTATCATCGAGAGACCGCGCTAGTTTTTAAGGCGCATCCCTTGGACGGGAACCCCTATACGCAGGCTCGCGAGGAAGGTGTTCACATCGTCAAAAACGTCAACGTCCATGCGCTGATCGACTTGGCTGACGTTGTCGTCGCCCAATTTACAACTTTGCAATTCGAGGCCGCGTTGTACGACAAACCGGTCGTCCTGGCGGCGCGGAGCGCCTGGTGGGGCCGCAATGCGACGTACGAGGTCCACCAG
>DASRLE010000024.1:0-6493 GCA_035648615.1 Saccharimonadales bacterium (SeqCode)
GGCATGGCCCGCGCTTTGGGTTGGAAGTTTTTTGATGCGGAGCATAAAGAGTTGAAAGAATGGGTGGAACTGTCGGCGCTGGACGTGGCGCGACCCCCTGCTCCTTTTTGGCGGGAGGCGGCGCGCGGCACCGTCCCGGACGCCGCAGCGCGGCGTCCCTACCTAAAATTGACAGTGGCGGTGGATGTGGGGAACCCATTGCTCGGGTCCAAAGGTTGTTCGCGGATTTACGGGCCGCAAAAGGGATTGCGAGCCCAGGATTTTGCGCTGGCCGAAAAATGCCTGGCGCGGCTGTCCGCCGTTTTGCGGGAGCAACATGGGCTGGACTGCGGGAAAAGTCCGGGCGCAGGGGCGGCGGGTGGATTGGGTTTTGGGCTGATGGCTTTTGCGGGCGCGGCGGCGGAATCGGGCTTTGCCGTGTTTGCCGAGAGTGCGCGCCTCGATGAGCGCATCGCCCGGTCAGACTTGGTTATCACCGGCGAAGGACAAATGGATGGCCAGACTTACATGGGCAAAGGCGTCGGGCAATTGGCGCGGCGCTGTCGCCAGCTTGGCGTGCCGTGTTTGGGGTTGGCCGGGATTGTCCTGGAACCACAGCGCTCCCGTCCTCACTTTGTCCAGGCCCGGGCCTTGACCGAAATCGGCTCCGCCGACCGCGCGCGAAAATACGCCGCGCGATTTTTGGAGCAATTGGCCGAAAACGTGGCAAAGTCCTGGGTCTGAGTTTTACCATCATGCATTTGGAAGATCATTTAGGCGACATCATCCGCAAAGGCCGGCTGTCCAAAAACACTCCCATTCCCATGGCCGCGCAGGCCGCTGGTTTGACGGAAGCCGAATACACCGCTCTCGAAGAAACGGGCCAATGCGCCAAGACAATACGTTTTATGCCACTGGGCGAGGCGCTCGGCTTGAACGGAACAAAATTGGAAGGCATCGCGCGCGGCTGGCAGCCGGCCACGCCGGACCTTTCTTTATGGCGCGAATTGCGCCAGATCACCACCCAGGCCAATGGCATCGAAGTGCATTGCTACCTCGCGTGGGACGAGGGATCGCGCGACGCCGCTTTGTTTGACACAGGGTGGGACGCCGCGCCCATCTTCAAGTTGATCGAAGAAAACGGGCTGGCCTTGCGCCACCTGTTTCTCACCCACTTGCACGATGATCACGTCGCCGCCATGGCCGCCATTCGCGAGAAATTTCCCAAGCTTCATCTGCATTCCAGTTCCCGCGCCGCGCCGCCGCAGCATCGCAATCGCGCGAATGATTTTCTCCACCTGGGCAGCTTGCGCATCACCAACCGCGACACGCCCGGCCACGCTGAAGAAGGCGTGACCTACATCATCGGCACCTGGCCGGAAGACGCGCCGCACGCCGCCATCGTGGGCGACGCTATCTTTGCAGGCTCCATCGGCACCGGCTTGCAATCGTGGGAGATCGCCCGGCAAAAAATTCGCGAACAAATTTTTTCCCTGCCCGGCGAAACGTTGCTCTGCCCGGGCCACGGCCCCTTGACCACCATCGCGGAGGAAAAGGCGCACAACCCCTTCTTTTAAAGTTGGCGTAGCCCGCGTTTGGCGGTTAAATCGCGGGCGATGAAAATTGTTTTGGCCTATTCGGGCGGTCTGGATACTTCGGTCCTGCTTTCGTGGATCAAGGAAAAATACGACGCCGAGGTCATCGCCTTCTGCGCCGACATTGGCCAGGACGACGAACTCAAGGGGCTGGAGAAAAAAGCCCTCAAGACCGGCGCGTCGAAAATTTATATTGACGACTTGCGGGAGGAATTCGCCCGCGATTTCATTTTCCCGATGATGCAGGCCGGGGCCATCTACGAGAACCAATATTTTCTCGGCACCAGCATCGCCCGCCCGTTGATCGCCAAACGCATGATTGAAATCGCGCGCGCCGAAAAGGCCGATGCCATCGCCCACGGCGCAACCGGCAAAGGCAATGACCAGGTGCGCTTTGAATTGACCGCCGCCGCCCTCGCGCCCGAATTGCGGATCATCGCCCCGTGGCGCGACGCTTCCTTTCGCGCCCAATTTCCGGGACGGGCCGAAATGATCCAATATTGCGCGGACAAGAAAATTCCGGTGCAGGCCTCGGCCAAAAAACCGTATTCGATGGATCGGAACCTTCTCCATATTTCTTTCGAGGCCGGCATTTTGGAAGACCCGTGGCTGGACGCCTCGGCTCCCGGCCACAAAGAGATGTACAAACTGAGTGTCTCGCCGGAAGACGCGCCGGACAAATCCGAATACGCCACGCTCGATTTCGAGAAAGGCGAATGCGTCGCGGTCAACGGCAAAAAGCTCACCCCTCTGGCGATCATGCAAACCTTGAACAAACTCGGCGGCAAACACGGTGTCGGCCGGGTGGACTTGGTGGAGAACCGGTTTGTCGGGATGAAGTCGCGCGGGGTTTACGAAACGCCGGGCGGCGCCATTCTGCACTTCGCCCATCGTCAAGTAGAAAGCCTCACGATGGATCGCGAAGTGATGCACTTGCGCGATTCATTGATTCCCAAATACGCCGAACTGGTCTATTACGGCTTCTGGTTTTCGCCCGAGCGCTACGCGCTGCAGGCCCTCGTCACCGAAAGCCAGAAGAACGTGACCGGGACGGCGCGCGTGAAGCTTTACAAAGGAAACATCATCAACGCCGGGCGCAAATCGCCGGTCAGCCTTTACAATCCGCACATCGCCACCATGGAGGCCGATCCGACCCAGACTTACAACCAGGACGACGCCACCGGCTTTATTCGCTTGAACGGGCTGAGACTGAAAGTAGCCGCGCAAGTCCACGGCGCGAAAGCGAAGTAAAGCGACAGGTTGTTGAGCCACAGGCTCAACGCTACACCGGCGTTTTTAGCGGCGGACCCCTTATTGCTTTTCGTATTCCCCTTTGCTGACTCGCTTGAGGACGGTGAAGCCGGCTTTCTTCGCATCGGAAACAGAGAGCGGCTTGAGTTTAATCGGCGAAGTGAAGCTGGAGATAAGCTTGCGCACCGGGCGGCGGCAGGCGGGACAAAGCTTTAAAGGCGGCGCGTCCAGCGGCCGGCGCAAAGTAAATTTGCCGCTGCAAACCACACAATCCCCCTCGCACAGTTCATACTCATAAATTGGCACGCTTCAAATTACCATTGGCCGGGCCTTGATTCAACTCGTGTCGAACTTGACATTTCGGCAGGGAGACGCCAGAGGTAGGGCATGAAAAAGTTAATTCCTGCCCTGCTCTTGATCGGTCTTTGCGGCTGCGGTCCTGGCTATGATTATTCGCCCTACGTCGGCGCGCAACAAAACTGGACGACCAACCCCGGTTCGTATGTCCGCATGGTCGATCATGTGAAGATTTATCCGCAGGGCGAGTATCCGGAGCGGCCCTACCTGATTCTCGGCTCTGTCCGAGGCGGCAACGAACACGATATTGCCAAAGCAGTGCGCGACCAGGGTGGCGATGCGGCCATGATATTTAGCGACCAGACCGTTCGCAGTGGTTCGGTGCAGATTGCCGGCCCGGGGATTATTTTCAACCAACCGTTGCGGCGCACTATCGTGACCGCTCAGGTCGTTAAATACCGATAGATGCCCGCCATCAACCGCTCGGCGAGGGCGCGAGAGCGGAGGGTTTGGGGAGCTTGATCTTCCGCGTCTTTAGGCCGGCTTTGGCAGCCGCTTCGGGGTCGATGTCCGGGAGGGCCAGGGCGGCGGCGTGCCTGGCCTCTTTGTCCCCGTGTAGCAGCGGCAGCAATTTGGGAACAGCGGCGTTCGCTTGTGCGCCAAACTTCCCCAAAGCCTCGGCTGCCTGATCGTTCATATCCGCATCATCAAGGCAATTGATGAGGGCAGGAACGACGAGATCGGGGTTGCTACGGATTTCCCCCAGTGCCGCCGCTGCGCTCCCTCGGACGCTTGCGTCGGGGTCTTTCAACAGCTGGATGAGAACCGGAATGGAGGCTTTTGCGGCGGGACCGAACTTGCCCACTTCCTTCATCGCATCGCCGCGCCGTCCTGGAGATGTGAGGTAATAGACCTGAACGCCAGGCAAACGATTTAATCCCCGAGCCACCGCCAGCTTAAGGTTTGAATCGTTGGTATCGTGGAGGGCCGAATCGGTGAGTTCCGGGATAATCCTGCCGTTTAGGCAAAGACTGGCGCGATTACTGGCTGCGGCATCGCCGCCCCGCAAATCCTTCCGCCATTGGTCGGCGGATTTTCCGTCGAAAGTGGCTTGGTGGAGCGCCAATGCCTCAGCCAAAGCAAAAACTGCCCCTAACACAAGCGCTAAACCCAGAAATACCGCAAGGAGGACGCGTTTTGCGTTCAAATCAATCCGGCACCATGGTGAACAGATAGCCCTGCGTCGGATCGAGATGAGCCGAAGTATGCTCGGCGATCCAACGCAAATCGATGGTGCTTCCCAAGCCATACTCCGTCGTCTGCCCCCAACCGATTGTATAGTTGGGAGTTAAGCGCAATGCTGTCTTCCAGTCGGGTGCCCGCCACTTATGAATGACCGCATGGCCGTCCGCAAAAGTGAACGCACAAGCACCTCCGTGCAAGGCGGAGGGATGGTCAATCCATGTGGCCACCGAATTGATGATGCCATCCATTTGAACGGCGAAACCGCCATCATTTATACTGTCGGGATGCTCATCAAGAAAAATCCAGAGATTTGCAGGAGATGGCTTGCTCATATCGGAATCCTTGAGATAAATCTTCCACGTGCCAGGCCCCACTGCGCTACCACTCCCGCTCAGCCAGTTGCCCGTTCCATTGCCAGGTACTCCGGCAGTGCCATCCAAGGTGCATCCGACCGCTTGGTTCATGGAGCAACTGCGGACTCTTGGGACACCGCTTCTGCCATAGTCCAAAGATCTATCTGCCGGACACTTATAAATATTGGGGGTCTTAATATAAGGACCCATCGAGGTCCATTTTCCGCTCACCAAATAATTGATATTTGTATCACTCTCCATGCCGTCGGTACCAACGGTCCCCCCAGTGTAAGTTAGCCATCCATTGACCCACGGCAGGCAAGCTGGCGGTGTCGCCGCAGTGTCTACCAAAGTGTTATCCCCCTCCTCATCCGCCGGGAAGCGGCCTTGGCTGTCCGTGTTGTACATCGCCCAACCGAGCGCCAATTGGCGCACGTCGCTCATACACTGGGTGGCTTGCGCCCGCAGCTTGGCCTGAGCTAGCGCGGGCAACAGCATCGCCGCCAAAATGGCAATAATGGCGATGACGACCAGCAATTCGATCAGCGTAAAGCCTTCGCTCGAAGCGATGTTTTGACCCATTGCGTTACGGCGGAGCGAGCGGCAGCGATTGGCGAGTTGGAGACGATTCATCGACAGATTATTGTTAAAAATTTTAGGTTACAGAAAGATTTTGCGACCAATGCACTAAAATGTCAAGCCAATCCGTTAAACATGTCGCGTGCGCTCAAAAGTTTACGCGCTGCGTCTGGCACATTAATCCGCGAGGGCGGGCAATCGCGGAGATGCGGCACTTTCGGACAACCCAGGCGGCGTGCATGCTCTTTCTCAAGCCCACGAGTGTGTGGGCGCCAGCGCCGCTTTTCCCCCACAAGCGCGGCCCGAATGGGAAAGGAACCTTGTTGACACTCAAAGGCTTTTCCGGTAACTCATTCGCGCATCTCCGACAAATCCGCGGCGGCGAAAACACCGTTATAAAATGCAAAAATATATTTTGGCCATTGATCAGGGCACCACCAGTTCGCGGGCGATTATTTTTGATCACGCCGGCTCCATCAAGGCGGTCGCGCAACGTGAATTTAAACAATATTATCCCAAGCCAGGATGGGTCGAGCATGACGCCGGCGAAATCTGGTCCACCCAGGCCGGGGTCATCGCCGAGGCGGCGGCCAGCGCGGGCATTGACGGCCATGGCATCGCCGCCATTGGCATCACCAACCAGCGCGAGACGACAGTGGTCTGGGACCGCAAAACCGGCGAGCCGATTCATCCCGCCATCGTCTGGCAGGACCGGCGCACCGCTGAGTATTGCGATCAATTGAAGAATGACGGCCTGGCGGAGCTGTTCCAGAAAAAAACCGGCCTGGTGCTGGACGCCTATTTCTCCGGCACGAAGTTGAAGTGGATTCTGGATAATGTCAGCGGCGCGCGGCGGAAGGCCGAGGATGGGCAGCTTGCTTTCGGCACGGTGGACTCGTGGCTCGTTTGGAAATTGACCGGCGGCGCGGTTCACGTCACCGATCCCAGCAACGCCAGCCGGACGCTTCTTTACAACATCCACACCGGCCAATGGGACCCGCAATTGCTGGAAGTTTTCGGGGTGCCCGAAGCCGTTTTGCCCGAGGTGAAGGCCTCGAGCGAACGTTACGGCGAAACGGCGGGCCGGATTTTTGCCGCCAAAGTGCCGCTGGGCGGGATTGCCGGGGACCAGCAGGCGGCGCTCTTCGGCCAGATGTGCTTGCGTCCCGGGATGCTCAAACATACCTACGGCAC
>DASRLE010000025.1:0-4314 GCA_035648615.1 Saccharimonadales bacterium (SeqCode)
AAATTAAAATTGATCCACTGCGGCTCTCGCTTCTCGGTGGACTCAAACCAGTCGCCAAGGTTACATTCTATTTACCATATTTCGGATGAGCCAGGCGGCTTTGTGGAAAAATATCGTCAAGCGCGGAAGATTGTGCGAGAAATTGCACCTTGGATGAAAGTGATGGACGCGCTGAGCGACATTCGCTATGGGCGGCAAGGTCTTACTGATATTCCAGTTCCGCAATTGGGTTCCGCCCAAGATTACATTGACGAAAAAATACCCCACTGGGTTTATTTCTGCTGCGAACCCACGGGGCCTTGGCTTACTCGCTTTCAAGATACACCCCTGCCAAAGATTCGGATGGCGGGTTTTCTTTTTTACCGTCTGGGAGCCGGAGAATTTTTACATTGGGCTTACAATTATTGGTTTAATATGGACATTATGACTCTCGCCGATGTTTTCAACGATACAACAGCAGGCGGCGGTGTTCCGGCCGGCGATCCGTTCGAGGTTTATCCTGGGGAAAACGGGCCGATTGACTCAATCAGGTGGGAGGTGTTCGGCGATGCCATGCAAGATTATGCTATTCTGCAAACTGCTGGAGTTAAGCCCGATGATCTCCAGTTAACTGGCCTTAAGAGCTATGCAGTATTTCCGAAGAATGCTCAATGGATTGAAAATACACTGACAAGAATCCTTAAAACACCTCAGGCATCAGCCCGAGAAAAGTGACGGTGTGCCCTCGATTTAAATCGACTACCGATTAGCACTTCAGAGGGTGACCGCCGATTAAAAACAATCTCTCGGAGAATATGTCCGGAGTCATGCTCCGGGAGGCGCGCAGTGCCTTACTTGTGATTCAAGCCGCGAAGGTAAATTCCCAGTTCACTTTGGATTTCCGGCCGATCCCACATGAACTTTTGCGGAAATTGACCGGTCAAGACGTAAGGCGCGGGTTCTGCAGGCATCATTTTGGGAAGATTTTCCCGTGACACAGCATAATCCCCGATGCGGTATCCATACATGTCCAGGTGCCGCACACCCAACTTGAGCGCTTCTTGGCAAATCTGCTGGATTTGGTTCGCGGTGGGAAACAGGGCGGGACCTGCTTTGCGTTCTTCGGCAATGTTCGCTGACCAGAAAGTGTAAACAATATCCTTTTTCGGTCCGATCCTGTTGCGGATGTCCTGGATCGAGTCGGTGGTAAGCTGACACGCTTTTTCGTCGGAGTTCGCATTGGTGGTCCAGGCGGGACAGGTATATCCGCCCACCGCATCGAAATGTTTGGCCACTCGAGCGAAATTCAGTCCCCGGCTGGGCGCAAGTTTGGGGTTGGTGATGGAAGTGATGATGTCCTCCAGGTAAATCACATGCGCGGGATTGGGATCAATCTGCCGCAAATATTGAACGGTATCCTTCGCCCAATCTTCCCACCAATCCTCACGGACTTTTGTCCATTCAGCCCATCTGGGTTCGCCCGGTTTCCGAGGCAATGGAGTGCCGAAGGCTTTTTCCTCACAAGGCCCATAGGAGATGTTCGCCGAGCCAAAGGAATCATCGAACACATATCCGGCCATGGCGGGTTCGTGTCCGTAAGTTTTGGCGACGTCCTGCAAATAGTCCTTCCACTGGGTGGCCCGCCACTGGGGATTGAACACGTCAAAGGTTTCCAGTTGTTTGCCGTTGGCATTCACCTGCATGAATTCCGGGCTGCGCGGGAGTGCGTTGGCGCTCGGTTGCCACACGATCAGATAAACTCCCCTCCCGGCTTTGTGCGCCAATTGCATCGCCTGTTTGGTTTCCGTTTTGCGCGTGGCAATCCCACCCAAGTCCAACCCCCAACAGAGCAGCACGTCGGTAAACCCCAGATTTTTCATGGTGATGAAATCACCCTCCCAATCTGCTTTCGGGGCGGAATTGAGCCAATACCACGCGCTCACGCGGATCTGGGGGGTTAAAGCTGAGGTCCAGGCCGTGCTGGCAAAAAGAATGGCCAGCGACAAAAAACAGGCGAGTGGTTTCAACATTCTTAATCTTTAATTGCGCGATCTGTGATGTCAAACGCGTAATGCAATTTGGAGCCGTTCCTTGGTAAACGTCCGGTAAACTTCAGGCTGCTTCCCTGACGCGCAGCGGCGTCCCGGCAACTGCAGTTACTTATTCACCAAATCTTCGAGGCGGCGAGGGTCGCGGGCGGTTGCGACGAGGCGGTGGCCAGCTGCCAGCACAGCTTCTGCGATTTTGCGGCCCAATCCGCTTCCGCTGCCAGTTAAAAGAATCCCGCTCTGATGCCTAAATATATCCTGGATCCTTGCGTCGAGGATGAACTTTGGGGCATTTGGCATTTCATCGCCCAAGCTAATCCCGATGCCGCCACGCGCGTCATCGAAGCGGCCTGCGAGACGTTTAAATGGCCGGTCAGAATTGTCGCGTCCAGCCCATGGCAAATGCGCAGCACGGCGTCGAGGTCGCTTTGCGGAGTGCCGATCCAAAAATCAACGTCCACCGTCGCCACCGGGATGCCTTGCAGGACGGCGGCGGTCATTCCGGCGATCATGAAGGGAATTTTTTCTTGGCGGAGCGCATGAAGGAACCGGTTGAGCGGAGGTAGGCCGGATTTAGACGCCATCGCTCGTCGGGCGTTGCCGCCAGAAACCGCGCCCATTGGATCTTTTCGTCCTCGGTCATCCCTCTGACCCATGGCAGGCTCCGCAGCATGGCGGCCATTTTTTTTTGCACAGTCAAATATAGTCCGCTTGGCCGCAGTCGTCGTGTTCAATTCCCGATCGCGCTTTGGAGCGCTACATCAAATTGACCGGGTCGATATCCACCGTGATCGAAACATCCTCGGGCAGGGAAAGTGAAGCCAGCAAGGCGGCGAGGCGGTGGCTTAACTTGGTCATTTGCCGGGTCCGCAACATCAGGTGATAACGGTATTTGTTTTCTGTCCGGGCTAGCGGCGCCGGGGCGGGGCCGGCCACAATTAAGTCAGGAAATTCCGCCGCCCATTTTGCGATCTCGGTTCGAACGTGGGCGGCGGAAAATTTGACCTTGTCGTCGTTGCGCCCTTTGAGCAGGAGCAGCGCGATGCGGCTGGCGGGCGGATAATTCAATTGCCGGCGGAAATCTATTTCCTGATCGTAAAAACCGGCAAAGTCATGCCGCCGCGCATATTGGATGGCGGGGTGAAATGGGGTGAAGGCCTGCACAAAAACTTCGCCCTCGACGTCGCCTCGCCCGGCCCGCCCCGCCACTTGTGTCAATAACTGGAACGTCCGCTCTCCCGCCCGAAAATCCGGCATGTGCAAACTCAAGTCGGCGTAGATGATGCCGACCAGCGTGACGTTGGGAAAGTGCAGGCCCTTGGCGATCATTTGCGTGCCGACCAGCAGGTCGATCTTGCCGGTGCGGAAATCGCCCAGGATGCGGCGGTAATCTTCCTTGCGCTTGAGGGTGTCTGAGTCCATGCGCCGAATCCGCGCGTGGGGAAATAGTTTGGTCAGAGTCGCCTCAACCCTTTCGGTTCCTAGCCCCGCGTAGCGGATGGCCGGGTTGCGGCACTTCGGGTCCGGGCAAACGGCGGGGGCAATCGCTTCGTGAGCGCAGATGTGGCAGCGGAGCCGGCCTGCCTGCCGGTGATACGTCAGCGACAAGCTGCAATTGGGGCATTGCGCGACGTAGCCGCAGAGAGGACACTGCAATGATGTGGCAAAGCCCCGCCGATTCAAGAACAGGAGGGTCTGCTCCTTGCGCTCCAGCCGTTTTAGAATGGCTTCTTTGAGTTGCGGCGAAAGAATGGGCGTCCCTTTTTCGTGGCGCGCGACTTGCCGCATATCAACCACCCGCACCACCGGCATTTTTTTATCATCGGCCCGCGTGGGCATTTCCAAGAGGCGATATTTGCGTTTCTGGACGTTATAAAAACTTTCCATCGACGGCGTGGCGGAACCGAGCACGACGACCGCGCCCTCCATCTGGGCGCGCACCACCGCGACGTCCCGCGCATGATACCGAGGGGCTTCCTCCTGCTTGTAGGAATGTTCGTGTTCCTCATCGACTATAATCAGCCCCAGCGGATCGACCGGCGCGAAGACCGCCGAGCGCGCTCCAATGACAATACGCGCCCGGCCCTGGCGAATTTTATGCCATTCGTCGTGACGTTCGCCCGTGGAAAGGTGGCTGTGCAAAACGGCGACCAAAGTTTGCGTGGCGCCGGAACTGAAGCGGGCCTTAAAGCGCTCGACCGTTTGCGGGGTCAACGCAATCTCCGGCACCAGCACAATCGCGCCTTTGCCCTGCTGCAAGGCCAGCGCGATGGCTTGCAAATAAACC
>DASRLE010000026.1:0-3593 GCA_035648615.1 Saccharimonadales bacterium (SeqCode)
ACGTATCCGTGACTTGAAGACTTTTCTTCCGGGAATGGGCGGGCGGGTTTGAAAGAGCGCGCCGGCATTCGGGTTCGGTGGCTGTTTAGTTGACGCGGAAGTAACGAAGAGTTGATCGAGGTCATTGCCGCCAAAGCAGAGCGACGTGATGTTTGGCGTGGGAAAGTCAGTCCGCCCCCGTAACTGGCCAGCCGGGCTAAAGCGCAAAATGCAAGCTCCTCCCCAGCGGGCCGACCAAACGCAGCCTTCGGCGTCCACCGCCATTCCGTCGGGAATTCCCTCGCCGGGTTCGGCTCGATAAAAAAGCCTTTTGTTGACAAGGCTGCCGGAAGCTTGGTCGTAATCAAATTGAAATATCTGGCGCGTGGTCGAACAGGTCCAATAAAAGGTTTTGCAGTCTGGTGAAAAGCCCATGCCGTTGGAGCAGCCTGTTCCGGAGAACAATGGGCGGATCGAGCCGTCCCGCTCGACACGATACAGGCCGCCGCTTTCCTCCGTTTTCCCGATGGTGCCGGCAAAGACCCGGCCCTCGGGGTCGGCGATAACGTCGTTAAATCTCGTCGCGCCCTCGTCGGTGAATGGTTGCAGCACGGAAACATGGCCGTCCGAGCGCAGCAGGGCAATGTCGCTGACCCGGAACAACAACAGGTCGCCATTTTCTTGCAGGGTGAATCCGCCGACTGGCGGTCCCTGATAAATGCTTTTATAGCGGCCGGACGAGATTGACCACTGAAGTATTTTGCCGGCGGAAATGTCGGCCCAAAGGACGCATTGCCGTTGCTCATCCCACACGGGATTCTCGCCGAGTTCGCAAGCGGCGGCGGCGGCAATTGTTATGGGAGCCGGGTCCATAAGAAACTCGGTCAATGGTAGCGAATATAAAAATAAAGGACGATAGCGGTAATGACCACCCACCAGAAAAATGGATTGCGCAGACCGCGATGCTTCTCGCGCTCGCCGGGGGCCAGCACCAGGCTTTGGCGATTCCAGATCAAGCCTTTTAACTCAGCCGCGGGCTTTGGTTCGGTCACCAAGCTGACACCGGCGCATAGTGCCATGCAGGCCCAAAAGACTATTCCCGTGCGATTAAAGAACGGCATCTTCGGAAAAAGAAACTGCATCCCCAAAGACAACGGGATCGTCAACGCCCCCGCCGCCAGAGCGCCCGCGTGAGTGGTGCGTTTCCATAATATTCCCAGGAGAAACATGGTGGCAATGCCGGGCGTGAAAAGCCCGTAGGCGTTGAGAAGATAGAGGAAAATAGGCTTGTCAGAATTATGGAGGAGCAAGCCGGCGCAGCCGATGCCGAGCAAGGTCACAATGACCCCCGACACCCGGCCAAACCAGACGGCCTGCGCTTCGGTGGCGTTTTTGCGAATAAGAGGCAGATAGAAATCGACGGTTAGAATAGTGGTGCATGAATTGATGGTGCCCGACAGATGGGACATGACCGCAGCGATCAGCCCCGCCATAACAAGACCCACCAAACCGGAGGGAAGCAGTTTTTCGACCAGGGTCGGAAAGAGCAGGTCGGCTCGGGCCAGGTGCGGGAAGAGTTTCGGCGCGACAATCCCGGGCACGGTGATAATGAGCGGGATGAGGAATTTAAGATAATCCTGAAAAACCACCCCCATCCGCGCGTGCCATTCGTCTTTCGCGGCCAGAACCCGCTGCACAATGAACTGGTTGGTCGCGCAATAAAACACACTGATGCAAAGCGCGCCCCCCAAATACATGGTCCACGGGAAATCCGGGTCATTCGCCGGCAGCAAAAGGTGCCAGTCCTTGGAAGTGGCAATCACCCCGGACATTCCGCCCGCGGCATGAATCGTCGCCACAGACAAAGCGCCGCCACCCAGGATGAGCACGCCGAGCTGAAGCATTTCTGTATAAACAACAGCGCGCAAGCCTCCCGCGATAGTATAGATAGCGGTTGCTACGGCCAACGCGATGACGCTGGCCATCAGCGGAATGTTAAAGAGCGAATTCAGGGCAAGCGCCCCGAGGTAAAGCACCGTGCTGATCTCGACAAAAATATACGTCAATAATACCAGGATGCCGTAAGTCATCCGCGCGCCCGGGCCATAGCGCTGCTGGAGAAATTCCGGCATGGTGTAAAATCCGTTGCGCAGGTAAAAGGGCAGAAAAATCCAAAGCAACGCATTGAATCCCAAAAGAATTGCGCCCCATTCAATGGCGATCGCCACGAAGCCGCGGCTGTAGGCCATCCCCATCGCGCCGACCAAATGATGGCTGCTGATATTGGAAGCCATGATGCTTCCGCCAACCATCCACCATGGCAGCTTGTCGCCTGCCAGGAAATAATCCCGCTTGGTGCGTTTGCCTTTGCGCGAGGCCCATACTCCCACGCCGATGACCCCGAGCATATAAATCCCGAAGATGACGCCATCAAGGGGTGTGAGGTTCATATTCATCAGGACTTCATCATCCGCTGAGCGCACTTGGATGCCGTCCGGGTCAGCAATTCCAAGGCGCCTGCCGCGAAGGGCGTTTGCCAGACCGGATAGAGGTCCCTGCCGCAGAATGGGCGCGGAGGAAGATAACCAATGCTGCCGTTGACCAGGTTGAGGACTGCCACCGGGTTGGGTTCCATTTGCCGGCGGAGTTTCTGCTGAAATTGCGAATAGGCTTCGTTGGGCTGCCCGACTAACAACGCATCGCCCAAACGCCAGACCCAGACATGCGTCCGCGCGCTCTTTCCCTCGCCGACCGCCTGGCGCACCGCGCGCTGGCGTCCGAGCCTTTCCTTGAAAACGCGATCCGCGCATTCGCGCCAGCGTTCCTCAATCTCGGCCAGGGACGGCAATGGTTTAAGGGGCAGGGCGACTTCGACCCTCTCGCTCGAAAGGGCCGTGGAGACTCGATAAGCGGATCGTTCCCATATTCCCAGCGCCGCCCCGGATTCCACCACGCCGGCAAAAGAAAGGCCCGTTGCCGGAGGCAGCAATCCTTCCAGTGTTCCAAGCACGGCGTAACCCAAGCGGCGTCCGTGCGCTTCGGCCACCGCGAGATTACCGACATATTGTTCCGCTGGGGCCAACTCACCCGAGGCGCCTTGCAAAAATAAACAGGGCGCATGGGTTTGCGCCTCCACCACTTCACGCATGGCGCCCACGTAGTCCGGGGAAATCAACTTGTTGTCCCAAGCCAAAGTGGTGGGGTGGCAGGCATAGTTGACGAGGGTTGCAAGACTGCGCCCATTCTTATCCATGACACGGCCGGCCAGCAGAGTATCGTCCGCTTTTTCCGCCGGATTGTATCCCACCACGAAACGTTTCTTGCCTTGCTCAGGCAGATCGCGATTCGCCGCCAGATCGCACTTGCCGTAACGCCAAGCCAGGGTCGCGGGAACTGCTTTGGCCAGAGCGCGTTGGGCGGTTTGGACGGCTTTCCTTTGGAGCTGGCGAAGATAGGGGCCGACGAATTGACCGCCGGGCTTGACCGCATCCGCCCGGAAGATGCTTGGCCCCGCATGAGTGTGAGACAGGCAGAACATCAAGTGCGAAGGAGGCAACGCAAGAGCTTCGAGCACTTTCCCGCGGATGAACCATTCGTCTTCCGAGCTTTTCCAC
>DASRLE010000027.1:0-2216 GCA_035648615.1 Saccharimonadales bacterium (SeqCode)
CGCGATAATCGGGGTCGCGTAAGAATCAGTTCCGAGGTGGGCGGACCATTTGACGTTGCGTCCCGTTTTTGGATCGAACGAATCGGGCAGTCCTTTTTCCCCGGAAACCATGTTGCGGGACCATGCCTGGCCCCATTGGGGCTGGTCGGCCGCCGCCGCGTGAAAACCCCAAAGCGCAACGGCCGAAGGCAGGAGCCGCCGGATAAATGCGTCAAGAAATATTTTCCTCATCGCCAGCACTGATAGAACAATCATAGTTCTTTCTGTTCCGCAATCACCAGCGCGATTTGCGGCTCAATCCATTGGCTTCCGGTTGATTTCCTTGAAGATCGGGGCTGAGTGCCTCAAGCTGCGGCCAATGCCTAAGGCAACTCGACGACGAGTGCTCATCGCGCTGGGGTGGTACGATTACCGGTTGCATCGCGGAATCGAAAAGTATGCGCAGGAGCGCGGCTGGTCTCTCTCCGCCAATCTGGCGCGCGAAAAGGTCATCCCCTGGGGTTGGAAAGGCGACGGCGTCCTGGCGTGGCTGGGAGCCGGAGACGATTTGGCCGAATTTGTCGCTTCGCTTCGGATTCCGACCGTCGATTTCAGCCTGCGGCGGGAGCATTTGCGATTCCCCCGCGTCTTGGAGGACCATGCGCAGGCGGCGCGTTTGGTGGCCGATCATTTTTTGGGCCGCGGTTTCGCGCAGTTTATATTTTACAGCGACACGGACAATTGGTCGCACAACGAACGCGGAGCAGCTTTTTGCCGGATTCTGCAAGAGGCGGGACACGAATGCCAATGGCTGAAATGGCATGAGTCTTCCGCCTACTGCACGGGAGAAAAAGAATGGAAACAGAAGCGCCGCTGGCTGGCGGCCGAGTTGAAGCGCGCCCGCAAGCCACTGGCGGCCTTCGCCGCCAATGATGACCAGGCCGTGGACATTCTGGAATGCTGCGAAGCGTCCGGCGTGCCGGTGCCGGACGAGGTGGCGCTCATCGGGGCGGAAAATAATCTTCTGGCCCCCGATACGATGAGCACGCCGATCTCCAGTGTGGATACCAACCTGCAAATGCTCGGCTACGCCGGAGCGGAACTCCTCGACCGCCTGATGAACGGCGCGCCCTTGCCCAAGGAGCCGTTGCGCGTCGCCGCCAGCGGTTTGGTTCTGCGCAAAAGCAGCGATATTTTTGCCGTCCATCATCCCGCCGTCTCCCGTTGCCTGCGCTTCATCCTGGATCATGCCCATGAGCCGATCGGCGTCAAAGATCTCGTACGCGTCGGGCACATGTCCTGCCGCGGGCTGCATAAGGCGTTTCGCGAACATGTCGATCGCACTCCCGGCCAGGAGATCCATCGAGTGCGCATTGAAACCGCCAAAAAATTGCTGGTGGAAACAACCCATAAGATCGACGTGCTGGCCGGGATGTGCGGATATCAGAGCGCCAATAGTTTCTGCGTCTCTTTCAAACACACCACCGGCCTGACGCCCACCCAGTATCGGCGAAATTGCCAGCGCTCGCTTTGACCGTGGCGGATGCCGAAATTTCAAATAGTTTTGCAGCAATATGAGGCTGACGGCACGGCCAGAGGGGTTAAGATGTTCCCGACACAAACCCAGCATTTATGAAAAAATTCTGCTCCTTACTCCTTTTTTCCATTGTCGCGGCCGCCTTGAGCCAACCCGCCCAGGCCGTTACTTTGCTGACGGATCAATTTGTTAATTACGCCACCGGCCAACTGGGCGCTTCCGGCACCGGCAATACGGGCAATGTTCCCGGCTGGTTCAATAATCAGGTGGGCATTTACGTGACCAATGGCAGCCACAGCCTCGATGGCACCGGATTGGGTTTGGTTTCGTCCGCAGGAGACAAAGTGACCATCCTAAGCAGCAACGCCGCTCTGGGATGCTATAACAAGTTTGCCAACTCCGGCGCTTACCAGCAGACGACCAATGCCGACCTCTATTACTCTTTCCTTTACCGTTTCAATGTGGCGACGGACGTGCCGCCTACCGGGATCATTCTCAGTGAGGTCAACCGCCAAAACAGCGGTTTCGCCACCGGTATGCACTGGCAGTTACAGGCCCGAGGGGTCGGAGGCCAAGTCCAGCTCGGCATCAGCAAACCGTCCGGCAGCAGCACCAATTACGCCACCAACCTTCTCTCCGCCGGCCAGACGGCCTTTGTTGTCATCCGGCAGCAAATTATCGTAGGCGCCGCCAACGATAT
>DASRLE010000028.1:0-2361 GCA_035648615.1 Saccharimonadales bacterium (SeqCode)
GGCCAGCACGGGTTGGCCCACGGACAAAATGAGAAGCGCTGCAGTTAGAGAAGTAATGAATTTCTTTATCATAGTCTTTAAGTAAGCTGGGGAGTTAATTCATGGAATACGAACCGCGCTGATTTAGATGGCCTCTTTCCCTTTCTCTCCGGTGCGGATTCGGATGACCTCATCCAAAGTGGAGACGAATATCTTGCCGTCGCCGATTTTTCCGGTGCGGGCCGTTTTGATGATGGCCTCCAAAGCAAGATCCAACTGATCGTTGTCCACCACCACCTTGATCATTACCTTTGGAAGAAAATCCAAGGTGTATTCGCTGCCCCGATATGTTTCGGTGTGGCCCTTCTGCCTTCCAAATCCCTTGACCTCGATCGCGGTCAAGCCCTGGACGCCGACTTCGGTCAGCGCGGTCTTAACTTCGTCGAGCTTGAACGGCTTGATGATCGCTTCAATCTTTTTCATGAATGAGGGGCCTTTCTTGGGCGGTTAGATACCCAATGTAGTTAGTAAGTTAATTTTATGTTCCGCTTTGCCGATGGCCGAACCTGGCTTTCGCAACCCTAGCCAGTCCAGCCAATGATACGGCTTGGGCTTGTCCTTAGCAGGGGATGTGCCAGCGGGCGGTGGGCGTTGGATGCGAGTCCAACCTTGAGGCTAATCTTGTCTGCAAACAATCAAGCCGCGAACGTGGTCGAACTGCATAAAATCCAGGTTGGCGTGACCAGCCTGAATTTGTTGTTGTATTGCATTTCTTTCATATTTTTAATTCGATTCTGGCTAACCTGCACGGCATAAATACAGTCGTAAAAACGCCAATCATGGAAACTCGTTGCACGACGGAATCTACACACCAAGATTAATAAATCATTAACGATTGCAACGAGGTCGGCGCTGTTTGTTTATTGAGCTTGCTCGTGTTCCGGGGACGCGTAAAAAAAGGCGCCAGAAAACTGGCGGCCATCTGCTTAATATTTTTTCCAACCCTTCGCCCGTCCCGTCGGTTCGACCCAATTTGCAAACAATTGACCAGCATGTCTAAATCGCGACACGAGCGCAACCATCAGCGTCATTCAGAGGCAACGTGATAGTGAATTCCAACCCGCCTCCGCTCTGATTCTCGGCCGCAACCGTGCCCCCTAATGCCTCAATAAATCCTTTCACGAGCGACAAGCCCAGTCCGGTCCCCCCCGTCGCGGCATCCGGCGCGCGGTAAAACTTGTCAAAGATGCGGCCAATATATTCTGGGGCGATGCCGGGACCATGGTCTCTCACCGCCAGAACGAGGGCTTCCTTGGTTCTCCACCCGCGCAATTCCACCAGAGTCCCGGCAGGCGTGTGCAAGGCGGCATTGGACAAAAGATTCATGAGCGCCTGCTGGAGGAAGACAAAGTCCGTCTGGATGATGGGCAAACCCGGCGGAAGATCGACTGTCAGCTTGTGCCCCTCCAAGTCCTTCTCTGTTTCGGCCACTGCCACATTGACTATATCATTGACCTCGCACTCATTGAATAGCGGCTTGATGTGCCCCGACTCCAATCGTGTAAGGTCGAGCACTTTTCCCACAAGGCCATTCAACCGCTCGGCGGCTTCCTGAATTTCGGCGATTAGTTGTGTGCCAGGGCCGGCGGCGATCTTCAATTCGGCAAGGCCAGCCGCTGCGGCCCTGATGGCAGTCAGCGGAGTCCGAATCTCGTGCGACATCGAGTCAAGCAGTAGTTTACCCAGCCGCTCCGATTCCGCCAACAACTTGGCCTTCTCGGAAAGCTCGCTCAGTTGCTGCCGGTCAAGCGCGAGGGTGACTTGCCGGGTCAGCGCATCGAGGAGATTTCGCTGTTGAGCCCGGAGTCGCGCCGTTAATTGCCCCAGCACCAAAGCCACCAGGAAGTACATCCCAAGGAGCATGCCGTCCTCAAAGTGCGAAATTCGAAAGGCAAAAATGGGAGGGAGGAAAAAATAGTTCCAGATTGCCGCGCTGACCGCCGCCGCGAGCAAGGCTGGTCCGCGCTCCACCAATAGAGCCAGCGCCGCTATGGCGAGGAGAGATAACAAGGCAACGGCCTGTGCTCCGACCCGCGGTGTAAATAAGAAGCCAAGCAATGCCACTATTCCGACGGTTCCGGCCGCGACGACATATTGCCACCAACCCATCCCAGCTAAACTGCGCCGCGACGGCGGGGCCGGAGTCCCCCCGCTGACCGGCGCTCCATGAACCCCAATATCCAGTCCGCCGCCTTCCCGGAAACGAATCTGTCCATGCCTGAGCCGCCGTAATAACTCCGCCGCCGGCACATCAACCACCGCCCGAACCCCGTGCGCCTGCGCCTGGGCAATCACGACCTCGCGCCCCGCCAGCTCTGTCTC
>DASRLE010000029.1:0-2501 GCA_035648615.1 Saccharimonadales bacterium (SeqCode)
TCGCCCGGCGGCGTGGCCTCGGTGCAATGGGCCTCGTCTTTGTCCGGGCCGTGGCAGACCAACTGGGCCGGGCTGGGCGCGGTGACAGTGGCCTCGAACGGCCTGATCTAGGTCAGCGTGCCGATGTTTTACCGGGTGTTAGAGGTGGCGCAGACCACCAACAGCACCACCTCCGACGGCATGGCGCTCATCCCGGCAGGTACGTTCACGATGGGAGACACGCTGGATGGCGAGATCGACGCCATCCCCATCAGCGTGACGGTGTCGGCGTTTTACATGGACACGAACCTGGTGAGCTACAGTCAATGGCTGGCGGTCTATTTCTACGCCACGAGCCATGGATATGGTTTCGACAATGCCGGTGCGGGCAAGGCGGCCAATAACCCGGCGCAGACGCTTGATTGGTATGACGTGGTGAAGGGGTGCAATGCGCGCTCGCAGCAGGCGGGTTTGACTCCGGTGTATTACACGGATGCGGCGATGATGGCGGTTTATACGAATGGACGCGTGGATGCTGTGTATGCGAACTGGACGGCCAGTGGGTATCGGTTGCCGACGGAAGCGGAGTGGGAGAAGGCGGCGCGGGGTGGTTTGAGCGGGCTGCGGTTTCCGTGGGGCGACACGATTTCCGAGAGCCAGGCCAACTACAACGGAATCACCAACGACTGGAGCTACGATTTGGGGCCGAATGGCTACAACGCAATTGGGCTTATCGGAGGGTCTCCTTACACGAGTCCGGTGGCCTATTTTGCGGCGAACGGATATGGCATGTACGACATGGCTGGGAATGTGTTAGAGTGGTGTTGGGATTGGTATGGGACGCCGTATGGTCAACCCACTACTACTAATCCAACAGGCCCGGCAACAGGGAACTACGACCGTGTTGTGCGGGGCGGCGGTTGGAGCAACGGCGCATACTACGCGCGGTGCGCCTATCGCAGCTACGACGATCCGAGGAGCGTCCAGTCGGGCGTCAACGCCGATAATGGGTTCCGTTGTGTGAGGGGGCTTTAATCTTCGGGATTATCCCCTGACAACAAGTAGTTGTTAAGATAGTGCCAAACGGGTCAACGGCGGAAAAATCGAAATTCTGGCCAAGCTCTTCGGCGGCCAGGGCACCATCAACGTCCCTTCCTGGTCGCCCGACAGCAAACGCGTCGCCTTTGTCAGCTACCAACCGGGATACCGCTGATTGGGCGCTTTTTTTTCTTCTCTGTCCGGAGTTCCAGCGCGCCTTCTTCGCCTTGGGCGAATTTCAGTCGAACATATCCTTGGGATCAGGGCCAGCCGAGACCGTAGAACCGGCTGGCAGTGTTGGGCCGGAATGGTTCGCTGAAACCCCGATGTTTTCTCCTTTTCTGAACAATTTGCGCACGAGACGCAACCCTGTCAGGAGGTCTGAAGGGATTGTATCAAGCCCCAACAAACTGCTCGTGCATCTGCTTCATAGATCGAACTGTCGCCGGTGCGGCTACTTCTATAATCCACCGGCGCACGGAATTTTGCCGAAGATCACCGTGTTGTCCTCCTTGCCATACCGATAGCGGCGCAAGGGCCACTTGGCGATCAGGGTATATTCAAGCGGAAACTTCTCCGAATCGGACACAAAATAAACATCATTCGTCTTTCGCATCTCCTGAATTTCGGCCAGTGTCACTTTCGGAATGGTGACGTGGAGTTGAAGAAAGTGCAGGTAGTTGATTAGGTGCGGACACTCCTCAAGAGAAACCAATGACCGATGGTTAGGAATGAGTTGCGTTTGGCATAATTCTTGAAAGGCCAGGTCGGTCCTCTGGCTCCATCGATTCATGTCATCAACGATGGGAAAGTTGTAGAGCAAGCCAAAGAATGCAGCGACGCAACAAAGCGAGGTCGCATAGCCGTGACGAGTCACTTTGTGGCGGTTCCTCCTGATCACGACACCGAGGACAATAGAAACGGCCCCAAACAAAATCGCCCTGGGCAGACTCATGGCCAGGCGCATTTCAACTTTCCTGACAGCGGCGTACACACTTAGTCCGATTATCACCAGAGCGGCCAAAAAAGCCAGCCACGCGATGAAATGGGTAAACCGTAGAAGATCCTTGCGCACGGCAATGGGATCGCTTTCTTGCCCTCCGTTTTTTTCCTGTTCAGCGACGGCATAAGCGCAGTCCAGCGCGAGACCAATGCAAATTGCGGCGCACGGAAACATGTTCACGAGAAATCGGGGCCTCGCTCCGGGCACGAGCCAAACGGTTAGAAAGGCAAAGCAAAAGGCGATGGCGGTGAAGGCAAGAGGTTGAGAGAGCCGGCGGCAATTCTGGCGAACGCTCCCGCGAAAAAATAGAAGGAGAAGCGCCGACCAGGGAAGCAAACATCCAAATAGAATAAAGGGAAATGACACAAGATGCTTTACCACCCGCGCCACCGTTTCACCTGAACCCATGGCCACATCGCCTGTAAAAATATGAACCACGCCTGCTTTTCCCGTGATTAAGTAATAAGGAACAAGCCACGCG
>DASRLE010000030.1:0-17056 GCA_035648615.1 Saccharimonadales bacterium (SeqCode)
ACGTGGAGTGCGACCAGTCGATGGATGCCTATTGCGGCACCGAGGCCTTCTACAATGCCGGACTCTTTCGCAAATGGATGACCAGCGGTTCCACCGGCTTTGATATCGCGATGAATAATACCGGGGTGGTCGATGTGGAAAGCGGCGCCATGGATTTCCAGAATACTTTCAGCCAAGCTGGCGGCACATGGGAATTGGGCCTCAACGGCGCGGGCAATAACGGCCAGATAAATTTCTCCGGCGCGGCCTCGCTGGCGGCCAGCCTGATGGTCCACCTCAACAATGGCTACATGCTAGGCTTGAGCAATTCGTTTACGCTCTTGAACTATCCGTCCTACACCGGAACGTTTGGCGCGACGAATCTGCCTCCCGGCGGGACTTCCTGGAAACTTAACGTCGGTCCGAGCGCCTCGACGCTCGTGCTGACCAACTTGAATGCACCGCAGAACGTGGCCATCACCAGCCCGGCCAACAATCAGCCGTTCACCATTCCCGTCAACATCCCCATCACCGCCACCGCCACCGATCCTTACGCGCCGATCAGTTCCATTCAGTTCTATCAAGGCACAAACCTGCTCGGCCAGGTCTTAAATTCGCCCTACACTTTCACTTGGAATTCGGTCCAGCCTGGAACTTACGTCCTGAGCGCTCTGGCCACAGATACTGCCGGCGCGGTTGCCACTTCCGCGCCCGTTACTATTACGGTCTATTACAACCACGCGCAAACGACCAACTACACCTGGACGGGCGCCAGTTCGACCGATTGGTTCACGCCGGGCAATTGGAGCCCCAACGGCGTTCCCGGCGTGCTTGACAATGCCACCATGGCTAATAACGGCACGATCAACCTTCTCAACAATGTCAGCATCAATAATTTCACCTTGACCAGTGGAACCCTGGCAGGAACCGGCATCCTGACGCCAACCAACGCCACTGTTTGGAATGGCGGCACGGTCGCGGGCTCGGTGACCCTGCCCGCGAATTCAACGCTGACTGTTTCCGGCGGGGTCACTCTGAACGGTTTGCTGGTCAACAATGGCACAATCAACCTGTCGAATGGCACCGTTTATGGCAACGCCGCCGGCACTATTACCAACAACGGCCTTTGCTGGTCGCAATCCGGCAACAGCGCCCTCAACAACGGCGTAGTCGTCAACAACGGCATTCTTCGCGTCGCGGCGGCCAACGGCAACCTCAGCCTGGGTGCCAGCCAGACATTTCTCAACAATGGGACGGTCGATGCCGAAAACGGCTCCATCATCTTTTACAGCGGCGGCACGCTGGCCGGAACCTATAATGCCGCACCCGCGGGTGGAATTTATTTCAGCGCAGGCACGTTTGCGCTCGGCGCGTTGCCCATCCTGAGCGGAAGCGGTATTTTTCAATTCAACGGCGGCACGCTCAACGTCGCCAGCACCGTGCCCCCGGTGTTGCAATTGGCGGCGGGAACCGTGGTCCCGGGGCCAGTCTTCCAAAACGCCGGGGCGATCAGTAACCTGACCCTCGCAGGTTCAACTTTGTATGGGACCAACACCATCACCGGCACGATGAATTGGACGGCGGGCAGCCTCAACGGACGGTTGACGGTAGGTTCCACCGGGGTGCTAACTGTGAGCAGCGGAAACAATAAATTAGTTTACGGCTCCTCTCTGGTTAATTCCGGCCAGATCATCTGGACCGGGGGTTACATCTACGGCGACGGGAATTCGGAGATGACCAATAACGGCGTCTGGCTGGATGAGACGGACGGCCAGATCGATTTCGGCAACGGTAATTCCACTTTTGTCAACAATGGTCTCTTCGAAAAGACCAACAGCGCCGGCACGACTTATTTTTACAATCTTGTCCTGGTCAACAACGGAACTCTGGATGCCGAAAGCGGCGCCATCGTCTTTGAGAACGGGGGAACGCTGGGCGGAACTTACAATGCGGCTGCAGGGGCCGCGATCGACTTTGCAAGCGGCACGTTTACCCTTGGCGCCTTCCCTGTCCTCACCGGCGCGGGGATCGTCCAGTTGAATGGCGGGACGATGAATATTGCGACCAACATTCCGCCCAACTTACAGTTGAAAGGCGGCACGTTCACCCTCGGCCCGGCGTTCCAAAACGGAGGCGCGATTAACAATCTGACTAACCAGGGCGCCACGCTTTCGGGCGCATATACCGTAACGGGTACGATGACATGGTTGTCGGGGGCGGCCAACGGCTCGCTGACCATCGCCAGCAACGCCACCCTCAATCTCCCGGGCTCGGCCATCGAACTGGGCAATTGCGCTTTCACCAACAACGGCACGGTCGTCTGGAGCAGCGGTCAAATCCACGGAAACGCCGCCACTCTCTTTATCAATAACGGGCTTTGCCTGGCCTCGGCCAATAATTATTTTGACAACGGCGATGGCGGGGTTTTCGGCGCGACCAACAACGGGGTCTTTCGCAATCTATCTGGAACCACCACTTTTTCCGGGGCGACCTTCGCCAATTTTGGCCTGGTCGATGTCGAAGGCGGCGCTGTCACCTTCAATTATGGCGGGACGCTGGCGGGAACCTACAACGTCTCTCAATATAGCGATCTTTATTTCAACGGCGGCGCGTT
The DNA here is from genome assembly GCA_035648615.1 of Saccharimonadales bacterium (SeqCode). Taxonomy (GTDB): domain Bacteria; phylum Verrucomicrobiota; class Verrucomicrobiia; order Limisphaerales; family Palsa-1400; genus DASRLE01. The sequence goes on from DASRLE010000030.1 coordinate 2,594, forward strand.
TACCGCCCAAGCGCCACCGGTCATCACCGGGCCGGGCCTGGCGCAGTTTACCGGCGGCACTCTCACGCTCCTGGCCGACCAGATTGCGGGCCTGCCGCTGGTGGGCGGAAACGTGGCCATAGCCCCAAGTTTTCAAAACAACGGCGCCATCACTAATCTTACCATCGCGGGGAGCACTTTAATCGGCACCAACCTGATCAGCGGCACGTTGAATTGGACGGCGGGAGGCCTCAATGGCAGCAGGTTGATTGTGGAAACCAACGCCGTCCTTAATCTCATGTCGGGCAACGCAAAAAATCTTGGCAATTCCGTCCTGGTCAACAACGGCACGGTTCTTTGGTCCGGCGGCGCGCTGCAAGGCAACAGCGGCACTTTTATAACCAACAACGGCCTGTGGCTGATCCAGACTGATAACGCGATCAATAACAACGTTTGCTGCGGGATGCCGACTTTTGTCAATAACGGCACATTAACCAAATCGGGCACGTTCGGCACCACAACCCTCAGCGAGGTTTCGGTCATCAATTCTGGAACATTCGACATCGAATCCGGCGCAATTTCCCTTATCAATTCCTCGACCTATGGCCAGACCGAGGCCACGCTGACGGTTGGGGTAGCCGCACCCAACCTGCAGGGCCAACTCATCGTGCCCGGGCCTGTCAGCCTCGACGGCGCCCTGAACGTGCATTTCCTCAACGGCTACACGCCCAACGCCGGCGATCTTCTTCAACCTATCTTTTACGGCTCCAGTTCGGGCGCGTTCGCCAATTTGAATTTGCCCACGCTGGCGGCCGGGCAAAGCTGGAATTTAGAGTATGGCGGCGGCAGCGTCAGCCTGACCGTCATCGGGCCTTCGACCAACGCCACGAATACGCTCCTGATAAGCGGCTCTGTCACCGGAACCGGCAATCAGGCCATTTCAAATGTCACGGTTTATGCAACCCTCAACGCTTCCAACCTCATCCAGAACGGAAGTTTCGAAGAGCCTTCCATCGGCGGCACGGCTTACACTCTTTATTCGGTGGGTTCCACCAATGTCACCAACTGGACGGTGATCGGGCGCGCAGGGGCCAATGTCGCTTTGAGCAGCTTCAATTGGATAGGTCCGGCTGAGGACGGCGATCAATTTATGGACCCGACCGGGAGCACCGGCGGCGGCGGCGTTGCCCAAACCTTCGCCACTGTTGCAGGCACGAGTTACAACATGACCTTCTACCACGGCACCTACAGCCACACCGGCCTGGCCAACTCCCTGGCGGTCGGCGTGGGGACTAATTTGTACACCTTCGGTGAGACCAGCGGCGGGGGCGGCAATCTGGATTGGCGGCAAATCGTCATTCCTTTTACAGCCACTTCCAATTTCACCACCCTCTCTTTCTCCGATAACACCGGCTACGATGCCAACGATAACTTCGTGGACAATGTCCAGGTTCTTCCAGCCGGCGCGGGTTCCATCGCCCAGACCCTTACGGATAGCAACGGCAATTACCAATTGACGGTGCCGAACGGCACATTGGTTGTCGGCGTCAGCGGCCTGCCTGCGGCCGGCTATAACCCAGTGGCGACCAAGATGGTGAACATGGCCAACGCCAATCAAGTGGTCAATTTCACCACGACTGCGGCGGCGGTTCCGCAACAGTTCACTATCACCACCGCCGTCCTTCCTGCCGGGGCGGGGACTTCCTCCGGTGACGGAACATTTTCTTCGGGCGCCACGGTCACGGTCAATGCAACCGCGATCACCACCACGCTTCCGTATAGCTTCTCGGCCTGGACGGAAAATGGCGTTTTTCAAAGTTCAAGCGCGAGCTATTCCTTCACCGCCATTCGCAATCGCGCGCTGGTGGCTAATTTTGTCCTGCCCACCTTCACCGTTTCAGTCAGCAACAACCCGGCGCCGGCTGGAACTATTTCGGGCGCCGGGACTTTCTCCTACGGCGCGACCAATGTGCTGACGGCGACTCCCAATTTCGGCTACTTCTTTACTAATTGGACGGAGGGCGCAACGATCGTCGGCACCAATTCCGCGCTGACCAACGTCATTTTTGCCAACCATACCTACGTTGCCAATTACACAGCCGCCAATGTTACCCACGTAGTCACGACTGCGACCTCGCCGCCGGGCCTGGCCGCGATCGCGGGCGCAGGCACCTATATCAACGGGCAGACCGCCAATTTCAACGCACCGCTTTCCATCATCAGTTCGCCGAATATCTACACCTTCCAGGAGTTCACGTTAAGCAACACGCTGGCCAGTTACGCGAATTCCTTTGGCAAGACCTTTTCCACGCTTGACCCCACCAACTTGCAGTATGTCGCCGTCTATGCCGCGTCGAGCATTCTGCCTCTCCTGACCCATGTGACTGTCAACTATGCGCCGCTGGTGCCCTCGACGACCAATTTTGTGCTCCAGCTTCAATTCAACCGCTCGATGCTGACCAATATTTCGCCGATCATCGTTTTGACCAACAGCGCGGCCGCGAACCAACCGGTCGTGGCCACCAACGGCTCGTGGTCTGGCACTCTCATCAATAACGACACCTATTCCACGCCGCCGATTACGATCTCGCCCGGCATGGACGGCACGATGCAACTCTATGTTTCCGCCGCACAGGACACGAACGGCGACGCCCTCGCTCTGACCAACGCGGGCCAATTCACTATCGAGGCCACACCGCCGGCTAATCCGATTTTGACGCAAGTTTCCTCGAACAGTTCGTCGATCGCGGTGGGGTGGAGCAGTTACAACGCGCCGGCGGATTTAGCCGGATTCCGTGTCTATATTCAGCCGGCCAATTACTCATCCGCCGCCGGGCTGTCTGTGTTGACGGGGTTAAGCCCCGGCGCGCGCAGTTACCAATTCAACAACCTCTCCCTGGATACTTCTTATTACGTCGCGGTGCAGGCGGTGGATACGGCTGGCAACAGTCTTTCGGCCGTGACGCCCCTGAAAATTATCCTGCCCAGTTCGCTGCCCCCGGCGGTTGGCATTAACGTGGCGGCGGTCGGGGCGTCCTCCGCTCTTGTTTCCTGGAATAGTTACAACACTTCGGGGCTGCTTGGTTTTGCCGGCTATTATGTCTTCTACCAGCAAACCGACTTCACCTCCGTGGCCGGCCTGACGCCGCAGGCCACTTTGGGGCCGTCGCAAAGGTCCTATCAAGTCAACGCCCTGGACCGCACCAAGACGAATTATTTTGCGGTGGTCGGATTCAACGCGGCCAGCAATTTCTATCCCCTGGTCTTTACGACGGCTTGGACTGACCCTTACGGCGGCGCCATCAGCGTCAACACCACCATTGGCGGCAGCGCGCCCGGAGTGGTCGCCATCTACCACAGCATTACCGTCGCCAATAATGCGACGCTGACCATTCAACCAGGCACGACTTTGCTCTTTACCCCGGGAACGAGCCTGACCGTCGCCCAGGGAACGCTGAATGCCGCCGGCACATCTCTTGCGCCCATTATCATGGACTCAGCGAATGACGTGTCGGGCAGTTCGCCTGCGCCGGGCGATTGGGGCGGCGTGACCTTGAACAGCGGGGCTGGCGCCTCCAGTTTGCAATTTGTCGAAATTCTTTACGGCGCGGGGCTGACCCTAAACGGTTGCTCCCCGTCCGTCCAGGCCTTGACTGCGAATTTCAACACCCCTACTGGCCTGCTGGCGAAAAACGGCGCAACGCTGACCACGGCGAATGCGTTGCTTTCAGGCAATCAAGTCGGCGCGCAACAATCCGATACCGCCACGTTGAACATCGGCGGGTCGGTCATTCAAAACAATGTGACCAATGCGTGGGCTGCGGGCAGCGCCTCTTTGAACGCTGCTTCCGATTGGTGGGGCACAGCCACTCAGAGCAGTCTGACGCCGCTGCTGGCCGGCAATGTGGCCTACACTCCGTTTCTCACCTCCGAGCCGGTTCTCACCCCGGCCATTGGCACGTCCAACGGCGTCACCCAGATCGGCGTTTCACCAGTGATTCTGCAATTGGCCTGCCGCACGGCCACCTCGATGCGTCTGAGCGAAGATTTTACCTTTAGCGGCGTTTTCTTTACGCCCTTCTCCAATTACGCCGCGTTCCCGCTCTCCGCCGGCGGGGGGTTGAAACACATTTTCGCTCAATTCCGCAGCGTCACCGGCCTGACCAATACTCCGGTCGAACTGGATGTCACCTTCATCACTCAAGGCCCGGTCATCCAGTCGTTTAGCCTGTCGGACGGCGAGAATCTCAGCCGGCCCTTGACCATCACGGCCTCGGCCACCGCGACTCTCGGAATGTACGACGTTGAGTTTTACCTCGATGGGGTCGGAGTGGCGACCAACTTGGGCGGCAGTTTTTCCTATTACTTTGATGTCCGCACGTTGAACAATGCTGTCCACCAGACCGAAATAATCGCCCGCGACACCGCCGGCAACATCGCCACTCTCGAGGAGGGCGTCATCGTTGCCGTGACACCGCCGCTCGCGCCGACGATTACCGCTCCCAGCTCCGATTACGTCACTAACAATAGCAACCTCACCATTCGCGGGACGGCCGAAGCGAATATCAACATCCACATGACGGCCAACGGGCAGATCCTCGGCTCGACGACGACGGACGGCAATGGAAACTTCAGCGTAGCCAGCGCCACCCTGTCGGAAGGCCTCAATTCCATCGTCGCCGTGGCTTCTGACAGCACCGGCTCAACACCTTCGCCGACACGGCACATCACCGTTGAAACCATCCTGCCCGTTGCGGTGATCATGAACGCGCCCGCCTACAATCAGAGCACGGGGTTGACGATTTCATGGTCGCAGGCGGCGTCCGGCAAGCAGCCATCGACGTTCCAACTTTTCTGGGCCACGTCGTCTTTCACTACCACGAACCAGGCGACCGGCCATTCCGTTGCCTCCAGCAGTTTGTTCGACACCCTGCAAGGCTTGGCCACGGGGACCTATTATTTTGGAGTGGTGGGGTTTGATGGAGCGGGCAATCCCAGCCCGCTGTCGGCGCTGGTTTCAAGCGTCTATGATCCCACGCCTCCTTCCCTGAGTATTGCCTACGGTTCGCCTTCTCCGGTGGGAGTGGGAGTGGTCAATATCACCCTGGCCTCCAGCAAAGCGCTGGCGGGGGTGCCGTCCCTGACGCTTCGGCCCAACGGCGCGACCTCGCCAAGCCAACTGACCCTGACCAACGTGGCCCTCAATACTTGGCAGACGGCATTTGTCGTGACCAACTCGACGCCTTCCGGTGTCGCTGCCGTCGCCGCCACTGCCCAGGATCAAGTCGGTAATGTCTTCAATGGCGCACCTGCGGGGGCGATGCTGGTCATTGATACCACCCCCCCTGCGGCCAACATCGTGACTGCGCCGCCAGGCCCGGTGCAAACGATCAGCGGCGCCAATGTGGCCGTGAACCTGACCCTGACCAAGCCAGCGGCGCAAAGCACGACGCCCACCTTGTCATTCAAGCCGCCGCAAGGAGCGATTGTGCCGCTGACGCTGGCCGGCAGCGGAACCAATTGGAATGCCACTCTTGCGTTGACTGCGGCGATGGGTTCGGGCTTCGGCCAATTCGCTTTCAGTTCTCAAGATAGCGTCGGAAACGTCGGCACAAATATCACGACCGGAGGCCAGCTCGAACTTTACAACACCGCCAACCCATCGCCGCCTGCGGCCCCCACCAACTTCGTCGCCACGAGTTTGCCCGGCGGATACATCGCGTTGACTTGGAATGGGGTTGGAAATGCGCAGATTTACCGGCTCTATCGTGAGGCGGGCAAGAATTTCGTCCTGCCGGGCACGCTGGACGTCGATAACATTACCGCGACCACTGTCACCGATCTGCCGCCCGCCGATGGGTTGTATAGTTACGGCATCAGCGCCAGCCGCCTGGGATCGGAGAGCGCCATTTCCAATGTCCTCGTTGCAGTGTCGGATAGCACCCCGCCTCCCGCGCCGATCAACGTCGCCGTCCAACTGGCCACCGCCGGAGTGCAAATTACCTGGCAGCAACCGTCGGGCGAGACACCCGATCATTACGTCATCTACCGCAACGGTGTCGTCATCCAGTCAGTCGGCAGTATTATGCCGGTGACCGATTATCCCCCTCGCGGCACTGATGCCTACATCGTCGCCGCCGTCGATCTCGTCGGCAACCAAAACCCGAGCATAGCGGCTTCCATCCAGTTGCTGGTCAGTCCCGTCAATAATCTTTCCGTCCTCGCCGCCGTCGGTCAGGCAGCCGCCTTGACGTGGAGTTCCACCGACTCGACCGTCACCGGCTACAACCTTTATCGCAACGGAGTCAAACAGAATTCATCGCCGCTCACGACTCCCGCCTACACCGATCTCCTGCCCGTCAACGATGTCGTCTCCTATGGTGTTACCGCTCTCAACGCCTCCAGCCAGGAAAGCCCGCCACGGGTTGTCCATGTCTCGCCGGTTGGCATGGGATTGGCCGCCGATGGAGGACAGCCGCTGCTGGTGAATTATTTTGACAGCGTTGTGGTGACCATTACCAATCTCAGCCCAACGGCCCCGCTGCCTTTGACCCAGTTTGTCCTGAACCGGGCGATCACCGGCGTGGAACCGCTGGCGGTCACGCAAGCCGTCACGTCGATCAACGCCTCGGCCAGTTCGTCGCAAGTAGTGGTTTTGCCCGAGTCTTCGGTGGTGGCTAACCAGACGATGACGGTGAATGTGTTTCAGCAGACTGATTCCGAGGGCGACAATGTCGTGTATCAGCAAACCTTCCAGTTGACCAACAGCCAGTTGCCGGGCACCGAAATCGCCGTCTCCGCCAACCAGTTGCCTCTGGCCGGCGGGCTGACTTCGTTCCAGGTGAATATTATCAATCAGGGTTACACCCCCATGCAGGTCATTGTCTCGCGCGGGTTTAATGCCAAGCCCGGCGACGTCTATATTTCCGTGCGCAATAATCTGGGGCAGGAAGTCAGCCGCACACCCTTCCAAGGGACGCCGCCCGGCACGACCTTTGCCAGCGATGGAATCGGCTACATCAACATCGCCACTGGTGCGTCGTTGTCCTTCGCCGTGCCCAATGTGCTGACGCCCGAAGCGCTGGCTGGGACAACCAATGTCATTTTCGCCGCGGTGGCCAGCAATATTTACAATCAAATCGAAACGCCGGCGCAAGTCGTTTCCGGCCCCCTGAGCGGCACGATGGTCGCCGCCAGCCTGGCCTTGCCGCCATATTACGGGACATCGCAAACCGACCATACGGGCTATTCGAACGCGGAACCCGTCGTGATCAGCGGCCAAGCCATCAGCCAGTCCACGGGCCTGCCTGTGGCCAATGCCGCCCTGAATATCGGCTTCGCCACGCGCGGCTATCAGTGGTATCAGGCGGTGACGACGGACGCGAACGGTAATTATCAATACACCTACAATCCCCCGCCCGGTTTCGGCGGCACGCTCAATATATGGGCGGCCCACCCGCTGGTGGTGGACAAGTTGAATCAGAACACCATTACGGTTTCCCGCATGTATTGCACCCCTTCGGGCGAGGACATCGAAATGTCCAAGAACGGCACGCTTAACTTTTCCATCCAATTGATTAACCCAGGCGACACTGCCTTGACTGCCGTCACGACCGATTTCAGCGCCTATCAAGTCTCTGGCACCAACCTGACGCCCATCACCAGCGTCCATGGAACCAATCTTACCGGCTCGAGTTTTACGATTGCGCCCAACCAAAGCATGACCGTAAACCTCGAATTGGCCGCCGATACGACCGCGCCCAGCAGCGTGCAAGTTGACTTTACCTTTACTTCGGCGCTGGGCGCTTCCGTGACGCTGGCCGGGAGTGTCGATCTTTTGCCCGCAGTGCCCGTTTTGACAGTCCCCGCGCCCTCGACCGGCTATCTTGAAGTCAGTTTGAATCGGGGCGACCAAACCAGCGGCCAGCTCACCGTCATGAATAGCGGTTTGGCTACTTTATCGGGCATCACCGTCCTGCCGCCGACCAATTCATGGATCGCTTTGAATCTGCCTGTTTCCAGCGACGGCTTGATTCACCTGCCCGATTTGGCCGTCGGGCAATCGAACATCATTGGAGTCGTGTTCAGTCCGCCGACCTCGACTCCGCTGGCTTATTATCCTGATACCGTAACCGTTCAGGCGACGAACCTGGGGACGCCTTACGCGATCAATGTTTACGCCCGCGTCACTTCGGACCTGACCGGCGGGGTGCAGTTCGAGGTGGACGATATTTTGGGCGAGCAGGTTTCGGGCGCATCGGTTCGGCTGAACAACGGCCTTCTCGCCGCCAACGTGGGGCCTTTCTACACCGATACCAATGGTCTTGTCACCGTTTCCAATCTCGAAGAAGGAACATGGAATTGGGAAGTAACAGCGCCGGGTTGTTCGGCCAATGTGGGCACAGTCACAGTTGTGTCCGACCAAGTCGCCTATCAGCCGACGCGCCTCAATCGCAGCCTCGTGACGGTCAGTTTTAGCGTGGTCCCGGTGCCGTTCTCGGACCAATACACCATCCAAGTCGAGCAGACCTTTGAAACCTACGTTCCGGCTGGCGTGCTGGTCTTGCAGCCGCCCGCGGAAAACTTTAACAACGTGACGGCGGGTTTCCAGGCCAGCTTCATCTGCGCGGCCCAAAATTACGGATTGGTGCAGATGACCGACCTTACGATCGGCGGCAGTCAAAGCGGCCAGGCAGTGATCACGCCGCTGATTACCTACATCCCTGTGCTGCTGCCGGAACAAATCGTGGACATTCCAATGGTCTTTACTTACGGAGCGACTACGGGAGTCAACGCGCCGCAAGGGGCCGCGCAAACTCGGCAAGGGGCGAACGTGGTGGGTTGTGTTGGGGGCGCGATTGCGGGCGCATTTGGATTCGGTGATGTAATGGACCCGAGTTTTGTCGGCGGGCTGGCGGCCATCCTGAATGCGCATGAGCGGTGCGTCAAAGATAACCAATTACAAAATGCCGGGGCCGCGCTGGCCGCCCTCTATGGCTTCGCCCAGTTGGCCAATGATTTCAGCGATGCCGCCAGCGTCGTGGCTGGCGTCGCGGCGCAAGCTGTCGGCTGCATGATCGGCAATCTTCTTGCCGGCATCGGGGGCAGCACTCCGGGCTCTGGTTCTTACGGTAATTCGCCCGACACTTTTATCGGCCAGCCCGTGGGCTGTTTTGCTCCAGATACCCTCGTCCGCATGGCCGATGGCACGGACAAACAGATTTCCGCCATCAGCACCCATGACATTGTCAAGACGGGATTGAATCCCTGGGATGTGGCGACCGTCGAGCAAGTGCTGACGCTCTCGGCTGAAAATACGTGTTCGATTCAATTTTATGACCCCGCGCCCGGCGCTCCCGACCACATCGTCGCCACCCCTGAACATTTGTTCTGGGTCGATGGCCAAGGCTGGCGGCCTGCGGGCACGCTGAAACGGGGGGATTGGCTGTTCAACGCGCGAGGCGAGCGCGTGCGCGTCGCCTCCAATACTCCACTGAGCGACAGCATGAAGGTCTATACTCTCGGCCTCCTGGGCGATGGCGCTTTCTACGCCAATGGTGTGCTCGTCCACGATTTATGCGGGGCTGCGGCGCGGACGACCACGGTTCTCCAAACAAAGGAGGCGGCCAAGTGAAACTTCGCGTCTGCCTCATCTTGTTGTGTCTGCTCATGCGTCCGTGGAACGCCTTGGGCCAGGAGCAACAGCAGGGAATTTGCAGCCAGATCAAAATGGTCATTTCGCAACAGTTGACCTTGGAACGAATTGGCTTCCAAGCCACTTTAACGATCACGGATAACGACGCGAACAACGCCATCACCGGTTTTGCCGCCAACCTGACCTTCCAAAATCCGCTCCTCGCCTCCAACGGAGTGGCCAATGACTCCTCCACCTTGTTTTTCGTCCAGCCTCCCACGTTGCAGGGAATTTCCGACGTCAGTGGCAATGGCGTCATTAATCCCGGGCAGACGGCGACCGTTACTTGGTTTATCATTCCGACCGTGACCGCAGGCGGCACGACCCCGGCGGGCATTATCTATCAAGTGGGCGCAGGCTTGAGCGGGCAAATCAACGGAACCGCCATTCCCGCCTCGTCGCTTGTAGTGGCTCCGGCGCCGATCACGGTGCAGCCGGATGCGCAGCTCCAGATCACTTATTTCACCCCGCGCGATGTCACGGGAATGGACCCGTTTACTGGTTTGGGCAGTCCCATTCCATTCACGTTCGGAGTCCTGGTGCAAAACGTGGGCTACGGCGCGGCCAACAACGTGATGATCGTTTCTCAACAGCCCAAGATCGTCTCCAATGTGCAGAATACTCCCTTGGTGGCGCAATTGCTCGGTTCTCGCGTCAACGACTCGCCTCTGTCCAATGCCAACCTGACGGTTAACCTTGGCACTATAGAGCCGGGCCACGCTTCCAAAGGCGCCTGGGACATGATTGTGACGCTTTCCGGCACCTTCCTGTCGGTCAGCGCCAGCTACACGCACTCCAGCGCTCTGGGTGGACAGGAAACCTCGCTCATCCAGTCGGTCAACGCCTATCTCTTTCTTCACGAAGTGCTCGATGACACTCCGGGACGGGACAACGTGCGCGATTTTCTGGCCGACACTTCCGGGAATCTCGACTCGGTTCACAATTTGATTCCCGATTCTCTTTACGAAAGCCAGGGGGGAGTTTATCCGGTCAATGTCCTCAGCAATGCCACTTTGTCGGGTTCTGGCCTTTCCTATCTCATCAATCTTAACGCCACTTTTTCGGGCTGGGGCTACCTGCGGCTGACCGACCCCAACCAAGCCAAGCTGCCCATTGCCAGCGTGGTTCGCTCGGACGGCAAAGTCCTGAATACCAATAATTTCTGGACCAGCCTCCATTACGAACCGATTACGAACTTCAAGGATACCTATTTGAGCATCCTGGATCAGGTCAATTTGGGCGCTTACACCTACACCGTCACTTATACCAATCCGCCGCCCAATACGAACGCCCCAATCACGACGTTGCAATTTGCCGGCACCGCAACTTACACCAACGGCATCTATTACGTGACCCCCCAGACACAAATGTATTTCCTCTCGCAGGACGCCGCGCCGGTCACGATCTACGACAGCCTGGCGGGCGGTGCATTCGCGGTCGCGATTCCGTTCAGTTTGAGCAATCCCGGCTCCTACCAACTTTCTTACTACGGCATCGACACCAGTTTGAACCAGGAAGTCACCCACACCGTCACGCTAGTGCTGCCCGGACCCGGTTCCTTGGGATTTGCCGAAGCCGCTGTCCCATCGCAGCCCATTTACAATCCGGGGGGGGCGATTTCTGTACGGCCTGGGACTGTCCCCATCAGCTTCCAAGCCTCCAACAGTCCGACGCTGGTCAGCGCGCAAGTTGACGTTTTTGCGGGAGTGGTTGGCTGGGCCACCATTTCCAATACGCCTGCCTCCCCAACGGCCAGCACGGCGGCGTCGCTCAACATCGCCGGCCAGAATGTTGACTTCTATATCTATCAGTTGAACTCCAATCCCTGGAGCGCGGAGTTTCCGGCCAGTTCGCCTCTCGCCTTGTCTGGCTTGGCTGCGGGCACCAATACGGTTTCCGTCCTGGGACGCTCCAAATACGGCAGCTACCTGGCCGCCAGCAACGCGGTATCGGTCAGTTGGGTCGTTTCCGCTTCGGCGCCCAGCACCACCGTGATCGGAGCGCCCGCCACACCCACGGCCAGCGCCTCAGCGCAATTGGTCGTGGGCGGACCTTCGGTGACCAACTATACCTGGACCATCGACGGCAGCTATTATCGTCCGCCCACCAATTCCGCCGCCGCTTTGGTTCTCTCGAATTTGACCGTTGGCCCGCACATCATCAGCGTGTTGAGCGAGGCCGCCGGAATTTTTCAATCAACCAATTCGCCCACCACGGTCGGCTGGACGGTCAATCCGGTTTACGGCTATGACCAAAGCGCTTTAACCAACGTTCTCTCCTCCCCTTTCACCAATGTCGGCAGCGCGCCGATGACTTTCAATTGGAACGGACTCAATGGCCGAGGGGTGGTGCAGCCGCCGGGCTGGTATAGTGTGCGCGTCACATTGAACGATTCGCTGGGGAACACCAACTTTTTCGTTGGGTTGGCGCAGGTTGGCGCGCTGGCGGGCAGCAACAATGTCCTCGCCGGCTCCAATCGCGGGCCAGCCAGTCCGCGCGCGCGCGGCCGTTGGGCTCTTTGGCAGGACCAGAGCGACGGGAACTGGGAGATTTACGCGCGCGACGTGACCTCCAGCAGCGGCTCCATTACCCAGTTGACCCATACGGCGCTGAGCCAGGAAAACCCCCGCACCGATGGCCGTTACGTCGTCTGGCAAGGGCAGGAAGCCAACGGCAACTGGGACGTGTTTATGTATGACATGGAGACCAGCGGCAGCCTGCTCCAGTTGACCAGCACTTCAGCCAACGACGAAATCAACCCGGCCATCGACTGGCCGTGGGTCGTTTACCAATCTCGCGCCACCGGAAACACCAACGCGCCGTGGCAGCTCTTCGCCACCAACCTGGTCAGCGGCCAAAATTTCTTCGTTTCCCCCTCCACCCAGGACGAAATCGACCCCGCCGTGCAAGCGGGACGGGTGGTCTGGGAAGACTTCCGCGACCAAGGCCCGGGCGAGATTTATTATGGCGATCTCCAAGCCGCCCAAGTCCGGCGCATCACCACCAATATTTACGGGCAATTCAATCCCGATATCTATGGCAATTGGATTGTGTGGGCGGACAATCGTAATGTGGAAGTGGACATTTACGGCTTCGACCTTTTGCGCAACGCGGAAGTCCGCATCACCAGCACTCCCGAAAACGAAAGCCAGCCCGCCCTCAATGGCCCTTGGGTGGTCTGCATGCAGGACGCGCTCGGGCCGCAGACCGGCAACGCCCGCTTGATTCATTTGCCCAGCCTCGTCGCTGTGCCCATTACGGTCACGCCAACCATAAAAACCTTCCCCTCGGTGGCCGATGGCGCGGCGGTCTGGCAGGAAACGGTCAACAATCAGTCGCAGGTTGTTTCCGCGAGCCTCCCATCGTTACAGCCTGTCTTTCAGAACCGCAATATTGTGGTCGTCACCCCGGCGATGGTCTCCTACGCCCAGGACGCCTATGGCTTGCTTTCGCTCTGGTCGTCCAACGGCGTGCAATCTCTGACCGAATATACTTCGCTCATTCCCCAAGTGACCCTCCAGACGGCGGCTCTCTCCAATAACGCGCCCATCGGACCGAATTTCCCGCTCGTGGCCGGATCGTTTCTCTGGATCCAGTTCAACAGCGGGCAGGTGCTTGACTTGGGCGTCAATAATACTTCGTCCATCAACCTTTCCGCCGGGGCCAATGTGTTCGGCTACACCGGTTTCCCGGACGCCTACAACGCCTTCACGCTCTTGCAGCAGATTGGCCTGAACAATGCCCAATCCGTTCGCATGCTGGACTCCCAATCAGGCCGATGGCGCGTCGCGCAGGTGCAAGGTGGCGGGCTGGTCGGCGACAATTTTGCGATTCCTGCGACGGCTGTGCTTATGGTGAGCGTGGCCAACCCGGTCAACCAATTTGTCCCTCAATCCCCGTAACCCATGCGTCGCACCCTTTCCAAATTTATTTGTCTGGCCCTCTGGGCCGCCTCGGGCGCTGGAGCGATGACGGTGGCTCAATTGCAGGACCAACTGGCGGCGGGCGCGAAACTGACTATTATCGATATCCGCTCGCCGGCCCTCTACGCCAAAAGCCATGTGCCCGGCGCGATCAACGTGCCGGAGTCTGTTTGCCCGCAAAAAGCCCTGCCGCCGGTCGGGCGGACCCTTGTTTATGACAGCGGTTTGGACCGAGGCGACGCCGCCGCCCAAAAAGCCGCCGTTGAACTGTCCGCCAATTCGGGAGTCAAGACCGAGGTTCTGGACGGCGGATACGCGGGTTGGGAAAGTTCCCACGGCCTTACCACCCGCGGCAAAGGCGCGAAGCGGGAAAGCTTCAATTACATCACATACGCGCAATTAAAAGCGGCGCGGGCCGGAGATGTCGTGATCGTCGATTTGCGCCGCCCGCGAGCGGACAAGCCTCTCAGCGATTTAGCGCAGGAGTTCCCGGGCACGACCCAGGTGAAATCGACCGCCGAAAAGGCCGCTCACGCGGTCAGCGGCGGCGCAGCGCCGATGATCGTAATTATTGACAACGTCGATGGCACGGCGGAACAGTCGGCGCGCATCCTCAAGGCCGATGGTTCCAGGCGCTACGCCATCCTCGCGGGCGGGGAGGCCATTGTCGCGCGCAAAGGACAGCGCGGCCTGCAGCGAGATGGCGCCGGTTCCGGCGTGCGGCCCAATCAAAATTTCCTTTCCACGGGGAGCGCCAAATGACCACACTGTCAATATCCTGTTTTAAACGGTGGCGCTCCTGGCTGGCGGCGCTGGCCGCATTGGTCCTGGCCGCCCTGCCCGTTGCGGCCCAGATCGTCATTACCA
>DASRLE010000031.1:0-4909 GCA_035648615.1 Saccharimonadales bacterium (SeqCode)
CCATTTTTCTTGGTGGTTTGAAAGGGGCGAAATAAGGCGCGCCGGGCAAATTCCGGCGTCATGCCGCAGCCATTATCCGTCACGGCCAGGATGGCCCAGCCGTTGCTCTGGCTGGTTTCGACCCGGACTTCGCCATCTTTGCCGACGGCTTCAGTGGCGTTGAGCACGAGATTGGTCACGACCTTGAGGATTTGCTCCTGGTCCAACAGGATCTTTGGACAGGGCCGGAAGTTCTTCACCAGGTTCACTCCTGGCGTGCCGTTCCAATTGGAAAGCACGCGGCCGATCACATCATTTAAATCGAGTTCCGCCGGTTGGATCTGCAAATTATGCCGCAATAAACTCAGCCGCCCAATCAAGTGGTTAATATGATCGCAGGTCTTGGCCACTCCGCGCAAAGCGTCGGCGCGGAATTCCGGATTATCGAAATGCACCGGCAGGTTTTGCAACATGAGGTTTAAGGTGGAAGCGGTGTTTTTCAAATCATGCACGAAAAAGGCCGACATGGTTTGAAAGGCTTCGAGCTCCTTGGCTTGTAAAAGCTTCTGCGACAGTTGCGCATTGAGCAGGCCGGCGGCGACCTGGTCGCCCACGCATTTGAGCAAATCAAAGTCCTGCAGCGAAAAGAAAATGCCGCCAACGCGGTCGCCCAGGGTGATCACGCCCATCAATTGCCGGCCGGCGGTCATCGGCACGCAAACCCGGCTGCCGCCGGTGCGAAACTGCGAGGGATGAGAGCGCCGCAAGGCCTCGGCCCACGGTTCTTTGGAAGACTCGATATCGACGGGTTCGCTCTGCTCTTCCATCTTGCGAATGATGGCGACGGCGTCCTCTCTTTGCGGCCCCAATTCGCTGCCGGTCGAGAAAGAGAGCGAGGTTGAAGCCACGAAGGACAAATTTTCTTTTTTATCATCCACCAGCCAGATAGTGACGGAGAGGACCTGGAATATTTCCGCGATCTGTTTAACGGCAGCTTCGCACAACTCCTCCTGTTTCACCCGCGAGGCGGTCGCTTCGATAAAACTCCTCCAAACGCTCCGATAATCATAAAGGGGCCGCTGCAAATAACGGCTGAAAAATCGCCGCCCGTGCATTCGCGCCCGGTCCGAGAGTCCCAGCAGGGTCACTCCAATCGTGGCGACCAGGATTAAAAATGCCTTGGCTTCAAAACTGGCATCCACTCCAAGCCATTGCACGAACTTGGCAAAAACGCCGACGGCAAGCAGATAGATTCCAGCGACCAAGGGAATGAGCGAGTTCTGGAGCCGGGCGGCGGAAGGATAGACCGCGACCTCCGCGGGATCCCGCAAGATGGATCGCAGCACGAGCGCGCAACAAAAGAGCAAGCCGACCGAATTGATCCTGAGCAGCGAGTCATCCATCCCTCGCCCGATCCAGAGCAGGACCTGGCTACTCGTGTAGGCCCGCACCGCGAACAACACCCCGACGCCTAGCACCATGTATTTGATCCGCCAGCGCATGGTCCCGACGGAAGCCCGGAAGGTGCGTTCCAGATTCATCAGCGCGAGCAGGGTGATGAGCAGGAACACCACGTAGAAAGACAGGGCGGGAACAGTCAGGTGAAACAACCTGGAAGGAATGCCGGGAATGACAGTGACGGCCCCGATCAACTTCTCGTAAAAGAGTCCGGTCAGACCCAGCGGCACGACTAGGGCCGCGATCAACCGAAAACGCCACCGGAGGATAAATTCCCGGGCATTGCCTCGCGCATAGGTTAAGGTAAACAAAAGCCACGGGGCCGCCGCCAGCGCCATCGCCAACATCCTCCACCGCTGCCATTCGGCCGCGTCGGCCGACACCTCGGTATTGGCGGTCAACCCGGTAAAAAGACTTTCCAAAGCCATCAGGAGCATTCCCGCCACGAACGAATATTTCGGGATGGAGCGCGGCTGGCGGACGGCGGCCCATAATGCGGTCACCGTCCCGATCAGGGCGGCGGAATAGGCAAGGATGACAGCACTTCTCATCAGTAAAATGGGTGCGCGAAGCCTTGCCACTATCTTATACGCCAGCCTGTTGAGCAAACGTAAAGTGTCGGATTCGCGACACTTTTGTACCAAGCAGGATTCTTGCCGTTTTTGCAGCCTTGCGAAAATTTTACGTTTTTTCTCGGCCTTGGCTCCCCTCTGGGGTGAAATCCGCCTTGTAGTGGAAAAAAAATCCCATGATTTCGCCATCGCCGGGAGCCTGCTTCTGACGGTGATTTTGTTTGGGGCGAACAATACCGGCATAAAATTCATGGTCGGCTTTTGGCCGCCGATTACCTTGGGTCTTACCCGCTTTCTCCTGGCCGGCCTGATTCTGCTTGGGCTGCTGCGCTGGACGCGTTTAGTCGGCGCCAGCCAGCCCTTAGCGGATGATTTGAAAAGACGGCTCTGGTGGCGTACCGGCCTGAGCATGGCGCTATATATTGTGGCCTTCAACTGGGCCGTTCGCCTGACGGCTGTCTCGCACGTCGCGCTTTACTTGGGCGCGGCCCCGGTCTGGGCCTTGGTTTGGGAGGGACGGCCGCGCAAAAGCTGGAAATCGGCCCAACGTTACAGCGCAGCGGCTTTGGCCTTTGCCGGAGTCCTGACCCTGCTCTGGCCCATTCTTTGGCATGCGCGGGTCGGTTGGTTCGGAGAAATTGTGGGTTTGGCCAGCAGCATATTATGGACAAATTTTGGACGCCAATGCCGAGCCGTCGGCCGGGATTTACCGGGGGCGCAACTCTCCGGTGAGACCTTCTGGAGGGCCGCCGTCTTGCTCACCCCGCTGTCTTTGGTGGAACTTTTTGCCGCTCCCCTGGTCTGGCGCTGGGATGTGGCGCTCATTCAACTCTATTCGATTTTAGGGGGCGGCGTGGTGGCCTTTGCTCTTTGGACCAACGCGCTGCGGCACTGGAGAACCAGTCAAGTTTACCTTTTCAACAACCTGGTGCCGATCAGCACCATGACTTGGGCGCATTTTTGCCTCGGAGAACCCATTACCGAAACCTTTTGGCTGGCCATGACCCTCATTGGAAGCGGCGTGCTGCTGGGCCAGGCCAACTGGCAAAAACTCTTCGGCCCGCGCTGGGTGCCTGCTGAGTGACTCGTTAAAGCAACAGGGTGATTAAACAATGGGGCTCTTTATTAACAAGCGGCGGGTCCAGATCCTCTAATTGCCAAACTTCCCCGTCGTGGGAACAAATCTTTGGTTGGTTACTCTTACGTGTACTATGAGAGAAATCGCTGTATCCGCGCCTTTCCGCCGATCATTGTTATTCGCCCTCTGCGCTTGGTCTTTTGCCTGCTTGTCCGCCGGGGCGGCAACGATCCCCGTTTATATCGTGAACCTCGATTCCGACCCCTATTACGCTTATTCTCCCGCCACGGTGACCATTAATGTTAACGACACCGTGAACTGGATTTGGCAGAGTGACTACCATTCCACGACCAGCGAGGATGGGTTGTGGGACTCGGCCGTCTATAACACGGGTTTTACCTACCCCTATACTTTCACTTCCGCCGGCAACTACAACTATTATTGCTCGGTTCACTACTTTTACGGCGAGGTGGTCGTGAAGGCGGCGGCGAGCGTTCCGCCGACCGTGACAATGACCAGCCCTGCCAATGGAGTCATCCTGTCCTCCCCTGCCACGATCACCCTGACCGCGACCGCGACGAATGCCGACGGCACTTCGGCCAGTGTGCAATTCTGGCAAGGAGCAACGTCGCTCGGCACGGTGGCGAAAGCCCCTTACTCCGTCGTGGTGACGAATCTTCCGGTGGGAATTTATTCTTTCTCGGCGGTCGCAACCGATGACAAGAGCCTGACCGCGACCAATTCAATCAGCCTGCAGGTCGTTGCCCCGGTCGCGGGACCGCTGGCCACTCCGCAACGGGCTTCAGCCACGAGTTTTCAATTCACTTATTCGGCCGCAGTGGGTTTGAGTTATGTGGTGGACCGTGCGGCGGTCTTGCCCAATTGGACCCCTCTAAGCACCAATGCGGCCGCGGCTGCGACCGTTTTGTTTCAGGACACCAACGCGACCGGCGGCGCGTCCTACTACCGGGTGCGGCAGAAGCCCAATCCGTAACGTGACGGCATGGCGCGAGCGAAAACACTTTTCTGTGCGGCGGTTCTTGGCGGGTTGATGGGTTTTAGCACCTCCCGCTGCACAGAGCTATTTGGGCAAAGCGCGACGAATGCGCCCGCTTTCGCGACGCCGCCCGCTCAACCTCCCGCGCGAAAGCGAAACCCCCTTCTCGATTATAAATTCACCAATGAACTGGGGCAGGCGGTCAGCCTCTCGGATTTTCCCGGGCAGGCTTTGGGCATAACATTTTTTTTCACGCGCTGCCCCATGCCGAACTTCTGCCCGCAGTTGTCCAAAAATTTCCAGGAAGCCTCCCGAATCCTCAGCGCCGGCGGCGGCAGTTTCACTAATTGGCACTTCATCTCCATCACTTTCGATCCGGTGTTTGACACGCCGGAGGTCCTGAAGGCCTACGCGGAGCGTTACCAAGACGATCCGCGCCATTGGAGCTTTCTGACCGGGCCGCCCGACAAGATCAAAGAAGTGGCGCGGCGTTGCGGCGTCAAGGCGGACCCGGAAAGCGGTTTGATCAACCATAACTTTCGCACGTTGATCATCGACCGCCTCGGCCATTTGCAAATGACTTTCCCGATGGTGGGCGATCTCTCGGACGCCATTGTCACGGAAATGCGAAAGGCGGGCGCGGCCACGAACCCGCCGATTGTGCCCGCCACCTCGCTTCTGACCAAGTAGGCTAATAGGTCTGAAGAATAAAGAATCGTGGCGATGGGGGAACGGCCGCATTCGTGACGGTAATCCCAAAAGTGCCGCTGCCGGCCAGGACGTTCGTCGCCACCGGCGTCCATTGGTTGAGGGGCGAGGCCGGAT
>DASRLE010000032.1:0-6628 GCA_035648615.1 Saccharimonadales bacterium (SeqCode)
ACATTGAACACGTAAGCGGCGCGGAAGAGCGGTGCCCTTTGCACCTGCCGCTTCTGTTTATTGACAAAGCCCTCCTTGATTTGCCCGCCCGCCCCCGCGGCAAAATTCGTCCCGACAATCAGCGTGATGGTATCGTCGCCCAGGACGAACACGCTGGAACTGGTGAGGGCAATAGAGATTTTCACAAGTCAGGCGAGGGTTAGCGGCGCGGCGGGCGCGCCGACGCTTAGGTCGCCGGTGCTGACGAAACCAATTTCGCCCTGGCGCAACGGTTTCGCGCCGAAGGTGAATCCAGCCGTTTTCAGAGCGGCATTGCCGAGTGTCACCGTGATGTTGCTCACCCCCGTGATGGTCAGCGAAGGAAAAGAAGCGCCACCAGCGGCCGCCTTGGCGAGTTGACTGAGCCGCGTGCCCGAGGCCGCGCCGGCCCCCTGCAGGTTGAAGGCGGCGAGGATGGCGGCCATGGTGGCGTCGGCGGGTTTGCATTTGGCCAGCGCGCGGTAGCTCAGCAAACGGAAGGCCCGGGTGCGGCCCTGGATCGAGACGGGCGCCCATTCCAATTCATGCGAAATGATCCACGTCTCCTGCGCCTGAAAAGCGGCCAGGCCCGACACCCCGGCAAAGGCGGCGGTATATTCTTGTTGACCAATCGCAGCGGTGGACGGCACGGCCGGATAACTAAAAGTGTAGCCGCCGCCCGCCGGGTGATACGTGTAATAGGCCGCCGCGTCCGTTGGGTCCTTGCCCGACTGGATCAAGCCCCAAATCTCCATCGGCCCGAGGATGACTTTCTCGACCCCCAAAATCAGGTCGGGCATTTTTCCGACCATGGCATTGTTCAGAATGATCTGGTCGCCGTTGATCGAGTTGATGCTGGCCGGGGAATTTCCGCCTCCGTAGAACGCCCCGACCGCCGGGAACGCGCCGGTATAGGGAAAAAGCGCGCTGATGGCCGCCGTGTCGTAATACCGCGGTGTCCCGGTGAATTTTATGACCAGGTTGGTGGGAATTTCGTCGAACTTCCCGTAAAGGGCCGAGGACAGCACAGCGGTGGCCGGGGCCATTTCCAGCGCGCAATCGGATTCGAACTGAATGTTTTTGCTGTTGAGGACGGCGAAGGCCGCCCCACCGGAAAGATTGGCTACTGTTACGCTCATAAATTTAGTTTGACTGGAGGTTGTTTAAGTGATGGTTGCCATGCCGGCGCTGGAACCCAATTTTTCCGCCGCGTAGGCCGCCCAGCGCACGACCGTGCCGGATGCGACCGCGAACGGTTCGCCGTAGGCCAGCGCCGCCGCGTTGCCCGGCCCGGGAAAACTGCCGTCGGCCGTGTAATAAATGGCCGCGTCAGGATCGCTGGCCGGCGGAAGGAAGGTCACCACCAGCGACGCCTCGGTCGGCGGAAGGGGACACGTGGTGCGCGCAGGCGGTGTCAAGTTGAAAGTCGCCTGCAAGATAACGTCGTAGGCCACCAGATCGGGAAAGGCGCGGTTGGGCACAATGGCGTCCGCCGCCGGATACAAGGCCTGGCAAACGCCGCCCAAATAAAACTGGTGCAATGTTTGCAAAATTTGCACGGCGATTTCCTCCGCCGTCAGGTTGACGCCGCCCTCGGCCAGGTTGATGGTGGGATTTTCCTTCACCACCAGCCGTTGTTCGAGCGTCACCACCGGGCCGGGTGCGTTACACAAGTTCGTCCTGACGACCGGCATGAAAACCTCGATGGTCGCGCCGGGCAGCTTGCCGGACTGGCTTGGATCAAACGTTGCGCTCGAGAGCGCGTCGTCGATTTCGCTTTGGAACCGTTCCTGGCGAATTTGGAAAAGCGAAATGGTCGCGAAGTAGGGCTCGCTGGCCAGCTTGGCAAAAATATCCGGCTGAATTTGTTCGATCTGCGGATTCATATTCCCCTTTCGCGCTCCCAGCCGAAGGCGCGGCGCTGGGAGTCGAACTGCGGCGCGGGCGCGCTGGTCACTTCGGTGGTCGGATTGTCCGGCGCGGAAACGGCCACAGTGCCGTCCGCCACGCCGGCCAGTTTGTTGAGGGCCTGGTCGTGGTCCGCTTTCTTGTCCTCGGCGATGGCGCGTTTGCGCAGGCGGCTGGCGGTCCTGTAAATTATAATATCGACCGCGGCGTTTTTCAGCTCTTGCGGGAGCGTGCCGCTTTGGCCCAGGGTATTGCGGCGGCGCACATAGCCGCGCACTTCGGCGGTGACATCCGGGATCAAGGTGTCCAGCGGATTGCCCTGCCCGGAGGCGATGGCGGTGTTGAGGGCGGCGGTCAGCTCCGCGTTGTTGATCGAGGCCAAAATGTCGTCCGGCGTGATGGTGATCCAGGTGTCCATAAAATTGTTGTGCTTGACTGGTTTGGGAAGGCGGAGGGCGGCGCAGCCGGATTGCCACGCCGCCCCGGTGGGCCGGCTCAGGGATAGCCGCCGGGAACAATGTTCCCAAAACTGCACTCGACACTGCTCAAGGTCACGCCGGCCGAGCCGGGAGTGCAGGTGTTTTGAATGGTGGCCGGGGTGATGTAGAGGGCGTTATTCAACAGCGCGCCCGGGAAGTTGGTGTAACCCACCACTCCGCTCGTGCCGTTGACCGAGTTGCTAAAGGACAGGAAGTTCGCCGTCTGATAATTGGTCCCGTCCAGGCTGACCGCCCAATTAATGACGAAGCCCGCCGTGGCCGACGCATTGGTGCCGGTGAAACTCACCGCCACCGCCATGCCCTGCCCTTGCCGCAACGAGATGATGTTCGTCGTCGGCGTGGTGCCGGGGGTAAACAGGTTGGTGGTGTAGTTGGTGGTGTACCAAGCCGGCAGGTTGGTCAGCACGATGACGGTGGTCGGTGTCACCTGCGCGAAGACCGGGAGGGATGGGACTAATAGGAGTAATGCGAGTAATCTTTTTGGGATGTTCATGGGATTTGTGCTTTTGAATTTCTTCCTTCTTCATTCTTACTTCTTACTTTGCTTAGCTGAGTTGCAGCCGGGCCATGGCGATTTGGCTGGTTTGTTCGATGTCCTCGGACCAGTCAATAATATGGCCGCCGTAGAGGCCGTTGGGGGCCATGTAGCTGCGGACTCCTTGCACGTTGCTTTGGCCGGAGACGAAGCACTTGAAGGCGCTCGGATCGTAGAGGGTCGGATCGGGCGCGCTGTAGTGGACCAGGATATTCCCGGCCAGGAGACGTTTCTTGCCGGTCTTTTCGCCGGCGGTCGCGCCGCTGCCGCCCACCGCGCCCTGGTTGGTGCCGGTGTAGCTGATGGAAGCCACCATCAAATCGACCGGGAACAACAGCATGGTCTTGAGCTGCTCGATGCTGATCTCGGCCACTTGCACACCAGTCAAACGTTTCTTGACCAGCGGATGCGAACGAATGGTGCGCCAGGCCGAAACATCCATCGTCACCTTGATGAAGTTGATCGAACCGCAGGCCAGCGAAAGCCCGTCCAGTTGCTCGTCGATTTGGTCGATGGGATCAATGTTGGGGTTGCTGAAATTCCCGCGATTGGCCACGGGCGTGGTGCTGTTGATCACGTAGTTGGTGCGCTTGTAGGCGAAGCTGAGGGCGGCCGCATTGAGCACGGCCTTGATCTTGCCCTCGTCGAGCAATTGCTGCGCGACGGCGTTGTTTTCGCCGGCCTGGCGGCGTTCCTCTTCGTCCACCGTCACTTCGAGTGCCTGGGGCGTGCAGTTGTAGAATTCGTCCTCGGCGGCGAATTCAATGCGCGTCGGGTCCGCGCCCATGCCGCGCGAGGTGTTGTAGGTTTGGAAGGAGTTGACGTCGTCAAACTTCTTGTATTGACCGTGCGATCCGGGGACGCGCACCGTCGGGCAAATCCGCTCGGCGTAATCGTAGGCGGCTTTGAGGTCGTTCATGTGACCGGTCGCGAAATCGGTCAGTTGGTAATTGAGTGTCGCGGATAATGAAGCGCCAATAGGCATAATTATAGAGGGTTAGGGTTTGGGGAGGGTTAGCTGGCAATGACGGGGAAACTGGTATCAGCCAGGAAAAAATCGCCGGCCTGCGCCGCTTCCAGGGCCAATCCAACGACGACGCGCGGCGTGCCGGGACCGGGATCGGTCACAACTTGCCCAGCGGTGTTCTGCACGAGACGATCAAAGGCGCTGATGTTCCCGCCGGCGCGCAAACGGACAGGCGGCACTTTGCCGAGCGTGCCGAGGGTGGTGGGACGCCCGGGGGGCAGTCCGTCGAGCACGACTGCAACCGCCGGAACGGTGGCGCTCGTACTGACAGTAAGCGAGCCGGCGCTGTCGGCCACGAGGTAGCCTTCCTTGCCGGTGAAGTCGGTCACGTTGTTAGGGTCTTCGTAAGCGAAGACGCTGTTGGGTCGGGCGAATAATGCGGAGTTCATGGTGTCAAGATTAGGATTTGGATTAGGATTAAGATTAGGATTAGGAACGGATTGGGAGGCCGAACAGTTCTGGGTTTTTGCGGCGGATGGCGTCGTTCGCCTGCTGGAAACTGCAACGATTGGCGAGTTTGTATTGTTCGATGGCGGAATTGCGCTCGGCTGACAGAGCCGCCGCGCTTTCGCCGGACACGCCCGCATCGACGGGCTGCGCGGTCTGGCGGTTGTGCAATCGCCCGGGCGCAAGCTGTCCGCGGCTTTCGGATTGCGTTTTGAGGAACTCAATCGTCGCCGCGCGGTTGGTAACCAGGAGGCTCTTGATGAATTCGCGTTGTTTGGGATCAAACCGGTTTTGATAGAGAACCAGGTCGGATTCGATTTGCGCCTCTTCCAATTCCTTGAGGCGGTTGAGGACTTTGGTCACTTCCGTTTGGACGGCCTCTTCCGAGGCGTCGGCGGAAAGGCCAAGCAGGGTGCAGACGTTTTTCATTGTTTTTACTTTCAGTGGAGGCTGATTTGCCAAACCTCGGTTGGTGATGGGTTTCTGGCCTTTGTTGTTGTTCGCATTGGTGAGGGTCAGGCCGTCCAAACGCATCGGCCGGACGCGCTGGGGACTCTCGCCGCGATTCAAAATTTTCAAATCCGCCGGGTCATACTCGGTCGAGAAAAATCGGTAGTCGCCGCCATCGACTGCTTCGCGCCCGGTGCGGGTCCAGCGAATCTGGCCGTAAAGGCCGTCGGGGCGTTCCTGAAGTTCGGTCAGCCAGCCGTAGGCGACGGTTTCTTTGTTTTCGTCGTGCTTGAAATGCTCGTGGTCGATCAACATGCCGGCAAAGCCCGGCGCGGCGGCCTCGGCATTGAAACGCCCGGCGATGGCCGCGCAGGCGGCGCTGTCAATCACTTGGACCAGCCCGGCGCGCGGGTTGGGGTGTTCGCCTTTGGCTTCGATTTGGTACCAGCCGTCGGCGGGGTGTTGGAAATGGTCGGTGTTCATAGGGACGCGTTGGACGGGTCGGACTTGAGGGTGACTTCGTAGCCGGTTTTTTCGGTGATTTGGGCGGGAGAAACCTGGTAGCCGGCTTGGGCCAGTTTCAGGGTTTGGTCCACGAAATCGCCCACGTTGGTTTCCTGGTTGGCGGCCAGGGTGAAGTAGGCCAGGGGCGGCTGGCCGGGGAATTGGCGGGCGAGCAGCGGAGCGTCGAATTGCGCGTTGAACACTTCGCTGACTTTGCGCGCTTCTTTTTTGCTGATTTTTTTGAAGGCGTCGTCGTGCGCCGCGCTGGCGCCGTGGCCCAGGCCGGTCGGAAGGGCGAGCATCGAGAGCAATCCGCCCGTGCCGGCCAGCACAAGCTGCTCCTGCAACCAGTCGAGGCGCGGACGAAAAGGATTTGTGTCGCGGGGACTGTCGGCGGCTTTGGCCTCGCTGCCGTGGGGCAGCGCGCCCGTGCCGCCTTGCATGATCGAGCGCGCCGCTGTCAGGTATTCGGATTCCTTTTCCTTGGGCACGTTGGGCGGCATGAAAACTATCCAATGCGGCACGCCGTAAATTTCGATGAAGGCGTCCCAATCTTTTTCGCAAAGGTTGGCCCGAATCCACAGGATCAAAGCGACGCGGTCGAGCGGGCGGCGCGCTTCGTGAATAAGGAACTGCTCATAATTGATGGGCACGCCCATATTGGTTTGGGTGGCGGCGGCGACGTATTCCCATTCGGCATACATGCTTGAGCGCGTCCAATGCCATTGCTCGACCGGCTCTAAATGGCGGACCGTCCAATCGCTGGTGCCGGGATTGGCGTAGATTTTTTCCAGGTGGGCGTAGCCGCGAAACGCGCCCATCTCCAGCCACTCGATCGCCTCGTAAAGGTTGTCAATACTTTCGTAGGCGTCGCGCAGGACGGCCGCCTGGTCGTCGGCCAGGGTCTGGCTGACGCCGCGCTGGGCGGGCCGCTGGTCAATCGGCGTCGTTTTGATTTCGATTTCCAATTCGAGCAGCGGACTGGTGCGGCGCTCGATCAGCGCCATGAGGGTGGGATACAGGCCCTCCATTTCGCGATACACGTTCTGCAATTCCGCGTTCAAGCCGCGGCGCGCAAAATCGTAGAGGGCGATGGCGCGCGGCAGATCCAGGGCGCGCAGTGGATTGTAAAATTCGCGCCAGTGGTTTTGGACGCTGACCACGGCGCCTTGGTTCAGGCCGTAGGCCAGGCTGGAGGGCCGCGTCACGAGCGCCGGTTTTTGCAGGGGAGATGGGGGG
>DASRLE010000033.1:0-5584 GCA_035648615.1 Saccharimonadales bacterium (SeqCode)
GCGCGGGGCGCAAGAGGGGCTGGAGACGCGGGTGCGCGAACGCACGCACGAGCTCGCGCTGGCCAATGAAGCGATGCGCGCGGAAGTCATCGAACGCACCCAAGCCCAGGCCAATCTCAGGGTCCTTAACGAAACCCTTGAACAACGCGTCGCCGAGCGCAGCGCCGCCGCCGAGGAACGCGCGGGGGAATTGGCCCGCTCCGAAGCCGCGTTGCGCCAGCAGACCAGCATTCTCCAATCCATTTTGAACAGCATGGGCGACGGCGTCATTGTGGCGGACGCGGCGGGAAAAGTTATTGTGTTTAACCCCGCAGCCGAGGGGCTGATTCGAGCCGGGTTGGGCGTGGCCGAGGCGGATGAGTCTTCCGACCCATCTCAAAACTACCTGCCGGATACCATGACCGCCAGCCCCACCCACGAGCATCCGCTCCGGCGCGCCATTCGCGGCGAGACCGTGGACGGCGCGGAAGTTTTTTTGCGTCCGTCCAGTTCCTCGACCGGAATCTGGCTGACGGCGACGGGCCGTCCGCTCATCGATGAGGAGGGCCGCATTCGAGGCGGCGTGGTGGTTTATACGGACATCAGTTCGCGCAAGTTGATGGAAAAACAAATTGCCGAGATCAGCGACCGGGAACAAAGGCGCATCGGCCAGGATTTGCACGACACTTTATGCCAGCACTTGGTCAGCATTGCCTTTGCCTCCGAATTGCTGCGCGACCGGCTGGCCCGGCAAAATTTGGCCGAAGCCGCGCAGTCCGAGAATATTGCGGAGATGGTCAATGAGAGCATTTCGCAGGCCCGGCATCTGGCGCGCGGCCTTTATCCCGTGCGGCTGGAGGTGGACGGGTTGTCCTCGGCCCTGGAAGAATTGGCCGCCCAGGTGCAGGCCCGCCATAATGTTTCCTGCTCGTTCTCCTGTGACGAACCGGTGCTGGTGTACGATGAAGTCGCCGGCAACAACCTCTACCGCATTGCGCAGGAGGCTGTCAACAATGCGCTCAAGCATGGGCGCAGCCAAAATATTTCCATCGGCTTGGGCGCGGTCGAAGACGAATTGACCCTGACGATCGAAGACGATGGGCGCGGCTTTCCGGAAACGGTTTCGTCCCCCCATGGGATGGGCCTGCATATCATGAATTATCGGGCCCGCCTTATCGACGCCTCGCTGGATATCCGGCGGGGAGTGGGCGGGGGCACGATAGTTATTTGTTCCTTTCACAATGAACATGTGGTAATTAATGAGCATTCCCTTGCGACCCAAGACTGAAAAAATTGAGACGCCCGCCAAAACCAGGGTTTTCCTGGTCGATGACCATCCGTTAGTGCGGGAGTGGCTGACCCAATTGATTCAGCGCGAAAGCGACCTGACGATTAGCGGCGAAGCCGAGGACACCCAGGAAGCCTTGCAGAAAATTGAGGCCGCCCGGCCCGACATCGTCATAGCGGATATCTCCCTCAAATCCACCCATGGCCTCGAGTTGGTTAAAGATTTGCAAGCGCGCTATCCGTCGCTCCCAGTGTTGATCCTTTCCATGCATGACGAATCGCTTTATGCCGAGAGGGTCTTGCGCGCCGGGGCCAAAGGCTACATCACCAAACAGGAGGCGACCAAAAAAATCCTGCTGGCGATCCGTCAGGTGCTCAGCGGCCAGATTTACATCAGCGAAAAAATGGCTTCTCGCATGGTCCATAAAATGGTGTTGGGCCGGGCCGAAGAACAAAAATCCCCCATCGAGCGATTGACCGACCGCGAACTGGAAGTTTTTCAATTGATCGGTTCCGGGCACGGTACGCGGCGCATCGCCAGCGATCTGCACCTGGGCATTAAAACCGTCGAATCCTACCGGGCGCGCATCAAGGAAAAATTAAAACTGGATGACGGCACCCAATTGCTCCAGCAAGCCATCCAGTGGGTGCATAGCTTGCAGGACCGTTAAACGGACGGAAACAAACCGGCCGGATTTTCCGCCCCAGACAAGAAGCGGCCGCCGGCCAAACAATCCTCGACTTGACTGCCGTTCCAGCGGCGCAGGCGGTAAAGTTGGGCGAAGAGAAAGCCGGGCGCGGCCTTGCCTTGCCCCCCCACCAGTTCGCTGCCCCGGCGGACGTTGTCCTGCATCCACGAGGGGAGGAGGAGATGGTAGGGGTTGCGCTTGACTTCGCCGACGTGAAATGAGGTCGCGGCCACCAGATCGGCGGTGTCTGCCACGCTGTACTCCACCATCAGATTGGGCGATTGCATCTGGCCCCAGAACTCCATTTCGACGATGTAACATTTTAAATCAGGCGTGGCGCGCAAGGCGTCCATCACCAGCCAATGAACGCCGATGTGGGTGCTGTTCCAATCCAGTTCATGGGGGAAGAAAATCGCGCGGGGACGGTGCTCCTTGAGCAGAGCAGAAATGGTGTTGACCATTTTGGACCAAAGCGCCGGCTCCTGGGTGCGCGTTGCCGGGCGCACCTTGTCGAAGCTCGCCGGCGCGGTTTGGACAAGGCCAAAGCCCAAGTAAGCGCAGGCCTTCTGCAATTCCTGGAAGCGTTCCGCCTTGCGCTCGGGCAAACTTCCTTGCGTGACGGCGACGTCAATTATATTCCATCGTCCCTCGCGCAACAGCCGCAAAGCGAGTCCGCCGCCGATCGTTTCGTCGTCTGGATGCGGCGCAAAAAAGAGCGCTTTGGGCGCATCCACAGGCAGGGCAGGCTGCGGCGCAGGCGCGAAGCCGCCGAGCGGCGCGGCGCGGCCTTCGGTGACGAGGCGGGCGAATTCCGAAACGAAATGAGTATAGGGATTCATATTGACAGCATTTTCAAACAGCCGGCAGGCTGGCGGCGGCGATGGCCTGGCCGTGGCGTTTTTCTTTTTCGTCGGGCATCTGAAAACCAACGCGTTGCGCCAGTTCCGGAAACTCCGTCTTTAGAACCTCCTGGGCGGAACGGACAATTATTTCTCCGCCGGGTCCGCTGGTGACGCGCCCGAGGAGCAGGACATGTTTGAAATCGTAGAATTCCGCGTAATGCGCCACGCCGTAACCCAGATAGACGCCGATGGTTTGATAAATTTTGGCGGCGCGCTCGTCGTCGCGTTCCATCAAGTGTTGCACCTGTTTCAATTTCTCGGGCAGCGGTTGGTCCTCCGCGAGGTCGATCCCCGCCGCCTTCAGGAGGCGTCCGACGCACTGTTGGGAAAAATATTGCGCGCCGCAACCGCGATCGCCGGACCATTCATCCAGCGGAGCGGCCGGAGCGTAATCAATCGGCGCGAAGGCCAGTTCGTTGAGCCAGGAAGTGATATTGCCTTCCGGAGTGACAAATCCCGCCGCCTGGCTTGAGCCCATCGCGATGCCGAGCACGGCATTTTCTCCCAGCGACATCGAACCCGCCAGCGCCGTCACTTCGCCATCGTTGACCACTTCAAAAGGGATGTTTCCCCAAGCCGCCTTCAATTCCAGGAAAAGATTTTTAACCCTTTGTTCAAAAACCTCGGGCGGGACGCCTCGAAAAAGAGAGGCCACCCGCACTCGATTATTGACGTAAACCCCCGCCGCGCTGCCGCCGATGGCATCAACGCGCGGCAGATGTTTGGCGGCCGTTTGCAGCGACTCCATGATCTGGTCGAAGTGCCATTGCGGATCGGATTGCGGGACCGGGTTCCAAAGAGTTTCCTCGCTGAAGACGACTTCGCCATTCAACACCGCAGCGGCCTTGCGGTCGCTGGCCCCCAGGTCGAAACCGATGCGACAGCCTTCCAAGTGCCGTCCCAGCGGCGTGGTGTTCGAGCGGGGCGGAGGGAGTTGGTGCGCCAGGACCACTGCAAAGGGCCGCTCATAAATTCGCTCCCCCATGATTTGCGCGTCGAACTTCCCCGAGGCCGTTTCCGTGAAATGTTTTTGCAGTTGGCGCCCAAGCGTGGCTGGTCCGTCGAAATAGACCCGAAACGCGCCGCGCGACCAAAGCAGAAATTTTACCAGCCGTTCCACGAAAAAAAAGTTGGCGTCCGCCTCCGGCGCGTCTTCCGAAAAAATCGGCGTGCTAAAATGAAAAACCGAACCATCGGCCTGTTCCAAGGCCAGCCTCACCACCGCAGGATGGCCAGTGGCAGCGGCCTGCGCCGCAAAATGACGCCGGGCAACTGCGGCCGGCCGAAAGGAAGGGTCCAGCAGCGGAACAATCTTGGGCGGCGGCAGAAGCAGAACATTACTCATCCGGCCATTGAGCCAATTTTTCGGGTGAAGGGCAAGAACAGGGCGCAAGGCCCCTCGTCGTTTTCAAACAGGCTCTTACGCCTTGCCGCCGAAAGTCACATGGTCGTCGAGGTCCAAAACGTCGAACCAAGTGGCGACATCTTTGCGATTGGGGCCGGCTTTGGAATGGTAATCGTTGAAAAAGCCGCGTGTTTCCATGTCGCTTGGAGATCTTTGGCAGTGCCACGACGCCCAGGTGGCGATTTCCCACGGAGACCGTTTTAACCTGGCATGGGCCTCGATCCAATCGAGAATCTCTCCGTCCCCTTTGCCTTGGGCCAATTGTTCCCTGAGTTGAGTGGGTTCGATTCCGACAAAGGTTACGAAATGCTGGTCCATTGGGCAGTTGAAGTGATACTCGCCGGACTTGCCGACGATCTCGGCCCGCCCTTTGTCAAGCATTCGAGGTAAAATGACGTATCCGCCCAAACGGACACGAGGGCTGCGGGGCGGACGCTGGGTAAGATCGGGTGCGGGAATAGCCATACGTTTTGTTCTCCGTGATTACTTGTTTTCGGGCAAAAGTTTTTCCAGGATCGGACTTTTCGGATGGCGCAATTCCAACGCCCTTTTGTAGTGCCAGCGAGCCAGCTCCGGCGACGGCGGGGTTTCGCTGGCATAGACCAGCGCCAGGTTATAGTGGGCGTCCGCGTAATCGGGATCGACTTGCAATGCTTTGCGGAAGGCCGTCTCGGCCGCCGGGCGGAGTCCTTTGTCCGCCAGGACACAGCCCAGGAAATTCTGCGTGCCGGCGTTGGTGGGATTGTATTGGGCCGAGCGGCTCAAGGCGTCAAAGGCCTGGTCCAGCTTCTCCTCGCGATAGCGCAAAATGCCGAGCAGAAACAACGTCGCGGGGTCATCCGGATCGAGAGCCAAGGCGCGTTGCACCGTTTTTTCACACTCAGGCAGATGGCCGGCCGCATACTGGGCGTTGGCCAGGTAGGTGAGTACATACACGTTGTTTTCGTCCTGGTCCAGCACGGCCTGATACTTTTGTTCGGCCGTGGCGTAATCTCGTTCCATCGAAGCGCGCGCCGCATCCGCCATCAAAGCGCCCGCGCCGATCGGCAAATCTTTGCTGGAATGAACGACGTGGCGGCGCGGGGTGGGCGCCTCGGGCAGTTGGGCGGTGGGATGGGAAGAACTTTCTTTCAGCACGGCCAATTCTTCCGCCGTATAAGGCACCCGGCTGGCTTCGAGCACGCTGAGTTTGGCGCGCAGTTGTTCGACCTCCTGGGTGGAAGCAGCGACGGGAGCGGCTTGCTGGTGCGCTTCGGAGTCGGCGAGATCGTTCGAGAGTTGGGCCACTTTTAGTTTCAACCTGTCGCGTTCCTGGGCGACGG
>DASRLE010000034.1:0-4952 GCA_035648615.1 Saccharimonadales bacterium (SeqCode)
CGGTCAAATCCTTCCAGGTTCCGGCGACACCGGGCACTTGCGCCTGGCCGCCGAGTTTCCCTTCGGTGCCCACTTCGCGGGCGACACGCGTCACTTCCGAGGCGAAGGCGTTCAATTGGTCCACCATGGTGTTAATGGTGTTCTTGAGTTCCAGAATTTCGCCTTTGACGTCCACGGTGATTTTGCGGGAAAGGTCGCCGCGCGCCACAGCGGTTGTGACTTCCGCGATGTTACGAACCTGGGCCGTCAGGTTGGAGGCCATGGAATTGACGTTGTCGGTCAAATCCTTCCACGTTCCGGCGACACCGGGCACTTGCGCCTGGCCGCCGAGCTTTCCTTCGGTGCCGACTTCGCGGGCCACGCGGGTTACTTCCGCCGCAAAAGAACGGAGTTGTTCGACCATCAGGTTGATCGTTTCCTTGAGTTGCAGAATTTCTCCGCGCACGTCCACGGTGATTTTCTTGGAAAGGTCGCCGTTGGCCACGGCAATGGTCACGTCGGCGATGTTACGCACCTGCGCCGTCAGGTTGGAGGCCATGGAGTTGACGTTGTCGGTCAAATCCTTCCAGGTTCCGGCGACACCGGGCACTTGCGCCTGGCCGCCGAGTTTCCCTTCGGTGCCCACTTCGCGGGCGACACGCGTCACTTCCGAGGCGAAGGCGTTCAATTGGTCCACCATCGTGTTAATGGTGTTTTTGAGTTCGAGAATTTCGCCTTTGACATCGACCGTTATTTTTTTCGACAAGTCACCCTTGGCGATCGCGGTGGCCACTTCCGCAATATTGCGCACTTGCGCGGTGAGATTTCCGGCCATGATGTTGACCGAGTCGGTAAGGTCTTTCCACGTTCCAGCGACTCCGGGCACGATGGCTTGTCCGCCCAGTTTACCGTCGGTTCCCACTTCGCGCGCCACGCGAGTCACTTCCGCCGCGAAGGACCGAAGTTGATCGACCATGGTGTTGATCGCTTCCTTGAGTTGCAAAATTTCTCCACGGACGTCCACAGTTATTTTCTTGGAAAGGTCGCCGCGCGCGACCGCAATGGTTACGTCGGCAATATTTCGCACCTGCCCGGTGAGGTTGGAGGCCATGGAATTGACGTTGTCCGTCAAGTCCTTCCAAGTGCCGGCGATGCCGGGCACGATGGCTTGACCGCCCAGTTTGCCGTCGGTGCCCACTTCGCGCGCCACACGGGTTACTTCCGACGCGAACGAGTTCAATTGGTCCACCATTGTATTGACTGTGTTTTTAAGTTCGAGAATTTCGCCTTTGACATCGACGGTGATCTTCTTCGATAAGTCTCCTTTGGCGATGGCGGTCGCGACTTCGGCAATGTTGCGCACTTGCGCGGTCAGGTTGTTGGCCATGAAGTTGACTGAGTCCGTCAAGTCTTTCCAGGTTCCCGCCACACCGGGCACGATGGCCTGTCCTCCGAGCTTGCCGTCCGTGCCGACTTCGCGCGCCACGCGGGTCACTTCAGAGGCGAAGGAGCGCAGTTGATCGACCATGGTATTGATGGCTTCTTTGAGTTGCAGGATTTCGCCGCGCACGTCCACGGTGATTTTCTTGGAAAGGTCGCCGTTGGCCACAGCGATGGTGACATCGGCAATGTTGCGGACTTGGGCGGTGAGGTTGGAGGCCATCGAGTTGACGCTCTCGGTCAGTTCCTTCCAGACGCCGCTGGCTTTTTTGACTTGGGCCTGGCCGCCCAATTTACCTTCCGAGCCGACTTCGCGGGCCACGCGCGTCACTTCGGAGGTAAAGAGATTCAACTGGCCGATCATCGTATTGACGATCTTGGCGCTGCGCAGGAACTCGCCCTCCAGCGGGCGGCCTTCGACTTCGAGGCTCATCGTCTGGGTCAGGTCGCCTTTGGCCACGGCGTCAATCGAGCGGGTGAATTCGCTGACGGGCCACACCAAGTCGGAAACGAGGGTGTTCACGGACGTTTCCATCTCGCGCCAGGCGCCGCCCCGCGAGCCAAAGTTGGCGCGCTTGCTGATTTTGCCCTCCTTGCCGACGACGCGGCTCATGCGCTCCAATTCCACGGCCATGCGCTGGTTGGTCAGCATGATCTCGTTAAAAACGTCCGCGATCTTCCCATCGATTCCCGGAATATCGGCCGCTAAACGCACGGAGAAATCTCCGTCGCGCGCGCAGAGAAGAACACGCAACAACTGCCGCGCATCCAGTGCGGCCAGAGGCTGGGTTTCCGGAATTTCGGCGACAGCGGCCTCGGCGCCTTTTCCGTTGGCGGGCAGGCGGGAGCCGGGCTTGGGGGTTTTGATCACGCTGGGTTCAGACGTTTTATTGGTATTCATAATGGCTCGTCCGTTTGGTGGGAGAAAAAATTCCTATCAACACGCGCCAGGCCCGATTCCATCCTTTGGGACTTGGTTGGAGTCCCATCCATGGAGCAAACTGTTTCATTCTGATGCTCGGATCACTTGCGTTTGTCTGTCGGTTCAAGTGAACCCTAAGTTTCGCCCCGAGTCAACAGGGAACCACCTATTTACGTCTATTCGCCGATCACGCGGTTGGGGAAAGGCAAAGACCAGGGCCTCTGGAATATCTTGATCAATAATCTTATGGAAAAGGGCGGCGTGCTGGAAGTGTTGGACCCGCACGAAAGGGAGACGGAACGCTTTACCGCGTTGAGGCGCCCCCTTGCCCTGTTGAAATCGCTTTAGCTTTCCAATTAAAGGCGCTTGCGGAGTTGGCAGGTTTCCAAACTTTGCAAAGCTCGCGGCCCGTGGGTTGATAACCGGGTGGCGCTTGAGATTGAATAAAGTATTCAACGTGGTTGTCGCCCGCCCGCCGGTATTCTTGGAGAACGGCCATTGAATTCGTTTCCATGGGCGTCGCGGACCATGTTCCATGGTCGGTGTCCTCGCGTTTGCGCCATGTGCCAGCGAGGGAGCCGTTGTTCAACTTCGCTTCCAAGTCGTAGTTTGCTTGATCCGTTTCCACAGTCAGCGTCAGGCGGCCGTCATGGAACTTCCCGCGGCTCGTTCCTTCCACTCCGAAGTTTTCAACGCGGACATCCTCGCCCTCCAAAGAAAGACGAAATGAAAACGCTGCCGCGTCGCCGGACGGCATGAGGGCATGTGCTTCCCAAAACCCTTCGAGGACGTTGCCTGCCTTGCGCCCGGCACGCGACCCATCCGTGAGGGGCCGTCCAACAAACAAAGGTTCCGTATCGGCGCCCGGGCGGGTGAGCGAAAGCCTGGCGCCCCCTTCTTCACTGGCGAAGACAGGGACAAGTTCAGCCCCATGGCTGGTCGGCGGCAGGGCAAAACAAACCACCGCCTCGACTTGTGGCCAGGCCGACGCTGCTTCAATCTGGTCGCGAAGCCAAAGATGCGACAGGCCGTTGGTGTCGCGCACGCGGTAAACGGCCAGCGGCAGCGTAAGTCGCGGATCATCCATGGCCAGCCGATACATCATCTGGTTATAATCGTAGCGTGGCGTCGGGACGCGGGCGCCCGAGAAGGTAGTGACGTAAGTCCCTTCGAAATAAACCAGACGGCCATCCTCCTGGTCAAAGAACGGGTGTGGCGAGAGATTGTAAAAATTATAGTCGCCATGAGTCACAACGCGCCGGGCGTAGCCCCATGGACCCAACGGCGTGTCCGCTTCGGCAAACCAGACTTCCCCTGGTTTGTCGGCGAACAGCGCAATCCAGCGCCGCCGAAACTGGTTCCATGACGTCGTTTCCACGCCACGGCTGAAACGTTTGCCCGTCTCAATATCCCTCATGGAGGACCATGCTTCGTCGCGCTGGAGAGTTCCGGCCTCGACGAGTTTATTCAGGCGGCCGCGCTTCAGGGGGTCGGCCCCTTTTCGCCAACTTTCGCGGACGCTCCCATTATCGTTGCGAGCCACTTTGGTATTGCGCCCCTGCCATTTGCCGTCGCCGTCGAAGCATGAAAACGCCTCATAACGGCTTAAGTCGGCAATGCTTTCCATGTCGTCCCGCACACGAAGATCCGGGGAAAGATAGTAGAAATTGGTTCCATCCTCGCGGCTGAGGAAGGGGCAGCCGGATTCTCCCGCGTCGTGATTCTCCCAACGCCGCACCGGTTCGAAAATCTCCTTCGCGTCGTTGAATTGCATCAGGTATCTTTCCACCGTCCGCATGTCGTTGGTGACAATCGCGACGCGCGCCAGCAGGCGTTCGACACCCTGCGCATCCGGCGCCGTCAGAAGGCCGTCGATCCAGTGCAAGCCGTAGTCGGGCAGGGGGCATATCCGCTTGCAGAAACCGGTGTCATCCACAAAATAATTCAAGTCCACGCCGATGCTTGGATCCAGCCCGCCGTGCCCGGGCAAATCGGAGGTCGCGCCGGATCCACTGTAATTGCCAATGGCATAAGAGGCGCGATCAGTATCTCCCCAGAACCAGTAAATTTTGCTGCGATAGGGGACGGCAATCACGGTGTCCTGTCCCATCACTTCGCCATCGAGCGCCGGATGCTTCAGGGGCGTGGGACGCCCGGCCAGGACGCTGTCCCGATAAATCCCCTGGCCGGTGATTCGGTAAAGCCGCTCGGCGATGTTCATCCGCTTGATCTTGACGGTGGTGCTTCCGCCATGAATGGGTTTCAACTTCAAGCCGCGATTCCCAAAACCATCGATGGGATATTCATAACCGGGGCTGCTGACGTAAAAAAAAACCTCGCGGTCCATCAATCCAGGTTCATCGAAAGCCACCAGGCCCGCGCTGTCCGTCCAATAAACAATCTTATTGACTGTCCGCAGTTCGACCAGGGGGACGCCGCGTCCGGTTTTTCCGTCCACCACCTCAATGGTAAAGTACTCGCTGGTCGGGGAAGTGGTTGCCCTGGTGGTGATTGGCTCGTGCAGCAGCCAAAGGCTAAGGACAAGAAAACCTATATTTCGCATGGCATAAAACGGCGGGCCTTCCACGCGGCGACTTTATCACCGCCCGCC
>DASRLE010000035.1:0-4791 GCA_035648615.1 Saccharimonadales bacterium (SeqCode)
GTGCCGGCGCCGTAATTTCCGGGAGCGATAATGCCCTCGAACCGCGCGTAGTCGAACGGATGATCCTCCACCCGCATGGCCAGCCGCTTTTCCCCGCGCTCGAACGGCACGCCTTTCGGCACCGCCCAGGATTTCAAAACCCCCTCGACCTCGAGGCGGAAATCATAATGGAGATGGCTGGCGGCGTGTTTCTGAATGACAAAGAGTGGCGCGCGCTTTGGGTCGCGCGCGACCTTGGGCTTGGGTTCGCGGGTGTTCTTGAAATCGCGTTTGCCGGCGTATTCGGCCAATGCAGTATTTTTCATGGCGCAATGACGGATGACTTGACCCGTTGTTTTAAGGTGCGGACCGGTTCAAAAAGATCGCCCTTCTCTTTCACCCGTTCCAGCACTTGATCCGACGTGAAGGAAGCGAGGCGGGCGTCCTTCTTTTTCAAAACCATTTCCACTTCCGCCCAAGTCACCGGCGTCGAGACCGTGGGCTGTTCCTTGGCGCGAAGGGAATAAACACACACTGTCGTCTTGTGCTGGTCGTTCTGGCTCCAGTCAACAAATACTTTGCCGTCGCGCAAATTTTTGGCCATCTTGGAAACAATCAATTCAGGATGCTCCTTTTCGAGGAACGCGGCCATATTCTGCGCGAAGGGTTTGGTAATGTCATAACTGGTTGGCGTATTGAGGGGAATATAAACCTGCAACCCTTTCGACCCGGACGTTTTGGCAAAGCACGCCAATTTCATCGTATCAAGTTTGGCCTTCAACCACAAAGCCACCTGTGCGCACTGGACGATGTTGGCCGGCAAACCCGGATCCAAATCAAAGACAATGGAAGCCGGCGAAAGAATCTTCGGGTACAAAGCCAGCGAGGTATGCAGTTCGAGATCAGCCAGATTGGCCGCCCAAACCAAGCTGCGCAAATCGTTCGCCATGCAGTAATTGATCGTCCGCTGGTCCTTGGTGCTTTCAACCGGCGCGGTCTTCATCCACTTGGGGCGATAACTGGGGCACTGTTTCTCATAGAAGAACGGCCCTTCCACCCCCTCGGGATAACGTTTCAAAGTCAGCGGATGATTTTTCAAATGCGGCAGCAACATCGGCGAAATTTTGGCATAGTAATCGATGACTTGGGCCTTGGTGAACCCGGCCTTGGGATAAAGCACCTTATCAAGGTTGGAAACCTGAAGCCTCTCGCCCCCGACCTCTAATTCAGAAACCTGCCGCATGACTAAAGAAAAGCCATCCCGCCCCTTCGCGCAACCGGGGTTTGCCCTATTTTTGGCGTGACTTATTCTAGCCCTTGACCCTTCGACTTTCAGCGAACAGGAGAGCTTGAACGGGCCTCGAGCCATCGTTTAAAGGAGTTCGAGCCTTCGCCCGACACTTTGCCTGCGAGGATGTTCTCCACGCTGACATCCTCGTCCAAATCAGGCCAGTGAATTCCTTCACCTTCGCCGATAAGCTTGTGATTGGCGCGTTCAACCGGGGAGCCATGCAACAGTCGGGGATACCAAGCCAGCGGCGCAGAAACTGTGCGGCCATCGGCCAAATCAACGACCAGCGAATCGTCCGTTAATCGGACTGCCGTCGCTCGGCTGGCTGTCCTATCAATCACCAAAGTAGTCATGCCATTTTTCCAAAAGTAACACTTGCTGGTCGGATATCAATCTGTAAGTGTCCATCAATTCACCTCTGCTGAAACCACTGCTGGATTCCAACGCGACAGGTTCAAGCCAGTATTTTGCCTTGTTTCTGTCCCGTTCGATATGCACATGAGAAGGCTCGTGGCGGTCTCCGGCGTAGAAGAACACGCGATACGGCCCTGAACGCAGAACTGTCGGCATGAGCAAAATCTGGCGGCTTTTGCTCCCGATTCCAAGCAATCAATGAAGACGCTCAACCGACTCGCGTCCCCCCAAAATGTATCAGAACCGCAGGAAGCGCAGGGTCGGCGTGATGCTGCCGCCGCCGCCCAAGTTGACGCCGAAAGCGACGCTATGGACGATGGCGAACTCCTGCTTGATCATCACCAACAGGAGATGGCCGTCGGCATCGAAGGCGGCGGCTCCGGGGCCAGGCTTGCAACCGGTTTCCTGCGAGATCTGTGATTGGGCGCTGGTGTCCCGGCTGATGTAGGTTTTGCGGCCGGAGTTGTTGCTGACATTCACGGGAACGCTCCATTTGCCCTCGCCCGTGCTGATCGAAACGTAGTTTTCATCGGTCGAGCGCTCGCCGGTGTCGTTCATCTGCATGATGGCGACCATGCGTCCGCCCGAGCCTTGACAGGCCTGAAAGCCGTCAATGACTCCGTCGAGGCCGGCGGCCGCGCGAATCACGGTCGGCTCGTCCTCGCTGCCCAGGGGATAATCGCGGATGTTGGGGTGTTCGCCCGCGGCATAGAAGGCGATGAGGTGGCGCTTGCCCTTGGCGTCGAGCAGCAGCGTGGGAATGTCTTTCGCAGCGTGGAAGGAAAGCGGCGGAAGCTCGATGCTCTCGCCCGCCTTGCCCTTCTCGATCAATTCATAACGGGCTGGATGCTGCGGCAGGCCGTACATCGGCATGGCGGCCAACGCGACAAAGTGCGCCGCGCCCTCGGAGTCAACATAACCATTAAGAGTATCCAGCCCATCGCAAGAAAAGACCGCCCAGGCATTGGCCGGGGGCGTGACGGCCGCCATGAACACTTCGCGAGGCGCGCTGGCCGTGGCGCCATCCAAAGTGGACTGCAAAACGAGGCCGTTGCCAACGCCATTGGAATGGCCGTTGCGCGCAAGCTCGGGATGACGCTTGTCCGGCACGACGTTCCAAACAACCTGGACGCGCCCCGCCTCATCCACTGCGGCGAAGAAAGAGTAGGCGGCATCGGCGTAACTCACGTTGCCTGTTCCCGGTTCGCTGATCGGCTTGGCTTTGCTCCACTTCCCGGCTTCCAGCACACGGTACCAAAGGCTGGACGGCGAGCCGGCCAGGTCGGGGGCGACCGAAAAGCTCCCTTGAACCGCAGCCCGCCAGATCACATAAACACGATTCTTCGCATCCACCAGCACTTGGCAACGGCCCACATCCATGTTGACAGAGTCTTCGGTCAGATTTTTGGCTTCGGTCCAGGTCTTGCCGCCATCGGCGCTCGAACGGTGGTAAATGGCGTTCGCGTAAGTGGTGCGGTGTTGCTCCAAAAACGCGACATGGATCGTGCCATCCGGCGCGACGGCAATGGAAGGGCTGGCGATCAGATGGTCGTGTTGCGAGAGTTTGAAGCCGTCAATGCCGCGGCCATTCTTATCGGCGACAGTGAAGGTCCCGTTGGGAGCTTTGACGACCAAGCTGGACTGCTCCAATGGACGCAACGGAATTAGGTTTGACGCCGGCTGCCCCGGGGATGCCTGCGGCAACAGCATCAGAACGGCCGCCGTGGCGGTCAAAAGTTGGGGGAAAATATCCATGCAGGCAGGGTGTGGTAGAATGGCAAATTGTCAAGAAAAACGATAATGGGCTACAAAAGAGGTCCGCAATTCTCCCGAACAATTATAGGCGGTCGTCTTTCCCGAAGATAATAAAAAATCCAGACGCCGTTAACAGCAAAAAATAAACTTACGCCCAGGTATGTCTTCCAATCCTCATGTTTGTGCATCAGGTCTAGCTCCTTTTGAAGATTGGCTTTGGTTTGGGCGGATGGCTGCTCGATATTTTCAATGAAAGCCGCGACTCGTTCTTTATTACGATAGCGGGTGTCCAATATTTTGCCGTGCCCAAGTCCAAAAAGAAGAATGGTCCCATATTGCAAAGCCATCAGCTCAATAAATAGGACTGAAATAATCACCGGCAATTTGAAAAGTATTTTCATCGCACACACAGATGCGGTTGTTTTTTATCTACCTTCGTTTTTTGAATTACAAAACTTCCTAATCTGATGCCGATTTCATATCTTGCGTGCGTTGGTCAGCGGCGGCGGCGGGACAATGAGGATGAAAGACCCGAACACCACGAAAAGAGATATCGGAACCAGCGGCTCATTGTTCAATAACTCCACTGAAGGCGCAATCGGATCAATGGTTCTGTGAATCAATTCCCTTGTGTCCTCAACCAAACAACGCCAAGCCACAGCAGACCGACTGCGACCAAAATGCAGGCCACCCAGTAAATTCGGCGGTGCTTGCGATCTAATTGCCTTGGCCCAAAAACCCAAAACCGACGCTGCTTGTAAAGCGGCAGCCGGGCAACGAAAAGCAGGATGGCGCCCAATACACCCGCTCCCAACCCAAAACCATAAAGCGTGCGGATGTCAGCGGTCTGCAATTGCGCCATGATTGTCAACAACTGGCTCCCCAGCAGCGATATGCAGGCAAGCATGATCAAGGGCCCGGCGCCCCAAAGCCAGTCCGGCGAAATATACCAATCTGAGTTGCGTTTGTTCATGGTGCGCTTCAAATGTATCTGCAAGGAAAACAAAGGTCAAACCGAGTGGGCTTGGTACGGGTTAGACGGCCTCAGTTGGGATAGCCGCAAAGAAGGCCCTCAGCTTAACTGGGTCGAGGTGGTCCTTAGTACGGACGCTGCTGCACACATCCAGACCAAATGGCTCCATGGCAGCAATGGCGTCGGCAACGTTGGCCGCATTAAGACCACCGGCAAGAAAGAGCGGGATGCCGATCGCCTCACGGATACGACGGCTCAAGTTCCAGTCGTGGGTGCGCCCAGTGCCTCCAAGTTCTTTAGCGTCCAGATTTAGATTGCCGGAGTCCAGCAGCAGCGCGTCCACATGCGCCGACGCGGCGACCGCATAATCCACCGATGC
>DASRLE010000036.1:0-2279 GCA_035648615.1 Saccharimonadales bacterium (SeqCode)
CTATGAGCGTGAATTCAAGATGGACAGGGTTGTGCGCGACGGGAATTGCCGCCTTTTTGGCGGCAATTCCCGTCGCGCACAACCCTGTCCATCTTGAATTCACGCTCATAGTGTAGCTGCAAACAGAAACAACACCAGCCCGATATTAAAGTTGCGGCCTGTAGCGGGCCTCTCGGGTTTTTCAACAACACCGTGGTTTGCATCGCCGATAAAATGTCAGCATTAATCCAACCGTTCCCGCCAAAAGGATGCGGCTGGCGGCTCATCGACTGTTCGTTTGGCGTCTTCGGCGCCCTTCCGCTTGTCTATTGCCTGGTTCTGACGAAACGCCTTGATCGCCCGTCCGCCGCGTGAGCAAAGGGTTGCGATTCGGAGATAAGGCCCGTAAGCTCTGACGTTCCGAGAAGCGGAATTTTGCAAGCAAACAGAGTTCGTGAAATCCCGATTGTATTTTTTCATCGTCCTGACCGTCGCCAATCTCATTGTTCCCTGCAGTCAGGCCCAAGACCCGGAGTTTTACGAACTTCCGCCGATCAATTATTCCGACGCAAAACCGGAGGAGGTCGTCACGCGCCTGGAAGCGGGAATCATCACCGGCAAAGTCAAACTCGCAGGGACCGACCGCCAAGTCGTGCAAACCCTTCTCCGCTTGCTGCATGTTCCGATCGCCAGCCAGCTACTGGTTTTTTCCAAAACCAGCTTCCAAAAAGACATCATTTCGCCGGACCATCCACGGGCTCTTTATTACACGGATAATTGCTACGTCGGCTGGGTGCCGGGTGGGTTGGTTGAAGTCGTGGCCATAGATCCCAAGCTCGGCCCGATCTTTTATTCGTTTGATCCACGAGGACTTTCGGCGGAAAAAAAACCGGAATTTTCCCGTGAGAGTTTTTGCCTTCGCTGTCATGGTGGCAATTTTATTGAGGGTATTCCGGCGGTGTTTGCGCGCTCGTTGTTTGCCGATAAAGAGGGGGAACCTATCTTTCGCCAGGGCAGCGAAGTGGTCGATTACCGCACTCTCTTTTCGGAACGATGGGGCGGTTGGTACGTGACCGGCCAGCATGGCAGTACGGTTCATCGCGGCAATGTTTACGCCAGCGAAGACGGCGACCAGTTGGTGTTCAATCCCGCCCTCGGGGCCAACGTGACCAACCTTTCGAGGTATTTTGACACGAGCGATTACCTCACCAATACCAGCGACATCGTTTCCCTGCTGGTCTTCGAGCATCAACTCGCCATGCAAAATGCCCTGACCCGCGCGGGCATCAACTGCCGCCACATGCTCGATTACCAAAAGCGCCTGCAAGTGGACCTCAAGGAACCCGCTCCCAGCGACATCGAACCTAGTTTTGACAGTGTTCGCAAGGTTTTCGACCATTCAGCCGACGACGTCGTGGACACTTTGTTATTCAAGGACGAAGCCGTAATGCCAAAGACCCTCATCGGTTCCGTGGCCTTTCAAAAAGTCTTCACCGGCAATGCGCCGCGCGCCCCAGATGGCAGTTCGCTCAAAGACTTGCTTTTGTCCGAACATCTTTTCAAAAATCGCTGCGGTTACCTCATCTATTCCGATTCCTTTCTCTCCCTTCCGCCGCCCTTAAAACACCGAATTTATGCGCGACTGGACCATGCCTTGGATTCTAAACATCCTAATCCGCGTTACAGCTATATCGGCGATGCCGAGCGCCAGCGCATTAACTTTATTCTGCGAGCAACTCATCCCGAATTCAGGAAGGCCCAGGATGCAAAACAATAATTGACTCACTCTATGAAACGACGCTCCTTTCTCAAACAAGCCGCCTTTGCCGCTGGGATTGCTTCTCTATTCGACAATCCCATTGCCATTGTCCTGGGGGAATCGACTGACACTGCTCTCGCCCAGGACTGGCTCGCCCGCTGGAAAAAGAACATTCTCGGTGATGCCCGCAATCGCTACTGCGACCGCGAAATGGGAGAAGAAATAGGGTGGCTGGTCAGTCCGTTCCTTAATGGCTTCTACTACGGCTACCTGGCGACGCGCGATGCCCAATGGGTTGAGTATCTGGCGGACTGGGCGGACTCATGGATCAAGCGCGGCGTGAAAGAACCGGACGGCTTCATCGGCTGGCCCAAGAGCGGCACCGGCGGCAAGCAGGAAGAGAGCTTGCTGACGGACAGTCTCCTCGGCGAAGCGATGGCTTTGCGCCCCATCGTGCTGATGGGGCAGGAAATCCAGCGGACGCCTGCGCTAAAAGAAAAGTTTGGCTCGCGCGCTGACGCCTGGTTGAAGCTTGCCGGGC
>DASRLE010000037.1:0-5401 GCA_035648615.1 Saccharimonadales bacterium (SeqCode)
TTTGAGAAACTGGTCTTCTGCGGTTAAACCATTCGGAACACTCGCCAATTGAAAAAATCCGTAACGGAGCGTCCATACCGGCTGATTCAACTCAACCGCGATACCGGTGGTATAACCGAGCGCATCCGCTGGATAATCCCAAGCTTCGTTGGCCATAAGCGACCAGTTCATGAATTGCGTGCGCGGATCGTTCGCGTAGGCATTGTTGTCGAAGACGTCCTTGGCGCTGAACCGTCCGACCATGAGCGTGAGCCGGGAAATATCCTGTTTGCCGGCAAGCGTTAGCTGGTCATCGGGCACGTCCTCCTGCCCGCCGCCAAAGCCGATGGTTTGCCTGATAAACAGGCGCGCTACCGTGCCGTTGGGAACGCCGGTGCCGAGCTTGAATGCCTCGCCGTTT
The DNA here is from genome assembly GCA_035648615.1 of Saccharimonadales bacterium (SeqCode). Classification (GTDB taxonomy): domain Bacteria; phylum Verrucomicrobiota; class Verrucomicrobiia; order Limisphaerales; family Palsa-1400; genus DASRLE01. The sequence goes on from DASRLE010000037.1 coordinate 401, forward strand.
GGAAATCCCTCCGCGCCGAAAGTATTACCCAATCCAAATCCCTGCCACATCAATCCATCTATGTGCGCCTCCGCTCCTGGCCACAGCCGGATACCGGCATACAAATCCAGTGAAACCGTTTCGCGGGTTTCACCGCCGCTAGGCAGGCTGTTGGGACCGGAATACTTTGCCGGAAAGCCGGGATAGCCCTGCACAATATCGGTGTTCTGAACGTGCCAGTTCCAATTCTGGGAGAGCCCATCCGCTGGCTTCTCTGTGGCGCTTAACCCGTTGGTTTCCGCGCCTGCGATGGCAGGGGCGTCCGGCGGGGTCGCGGGGGATTGCGACGTCGTGGCCAGCCAGAGCGAACCGGCAATAAGCCAGGATGCAATTTCGCCTTTGTGACGAGCTGACTTGCCAGCGTCTTGGGCAAATCTTTCGCTTCTTATCATTTCTTGTGTTTCCTAATACAAAAAAAGTTTATCGTCAACAGAAATGTATTAGCCATAACACAAATGCTTAGTATTAAAATACAAGTGAGCTTTGGAACGCTCGCCCTCCCCCGGCAGCCGGTTAAAAAACTCAGGTGAGCGCGAATTTTTAGAACGCAACGAACGCTGGCCCAATCCGATCGGAGTCCACCGAAGATCATTTGGAACGGATGCACGAATTGGTTGACCAAAAGGGTTACGCCCGCGTTTCTGACATAGCGGCCTCGCTCGGCTTGAGCCGCTCGGCCTTCTCCAATATGGTGCGCCGGCTGGCCAAGCGCGGGTTTGTCAATTATGAAAAATACCGGGGTTTTACGCTGACCACGGCAGGCCGCGCTGTGGCCAACCACGTCAAGGTGCGCCACGAAACCCTGACCGAATTGCTGCAATTGCTTGGTTTGAGCGCGGAAACGGTGAAGCAGGAAGTCGAAATCGATCACGGGCGCATCGTGCCGAAAGGCATGGAAGTCTTCCGGAGAAAGCATCCGGCCTGCTCACAATTTTGAATCCACCTCCCCTTTCCCAACCGCGCCCCGTTGGTTTGGCGAAGTTCAGTTTACCGTGCCGGCTGACTTCAACGCCCCATTGCCAGAAGACATATTATGGGCGTTTGAAGGCAAATGAGATACTTTCTGCAGCACTTCCGAGCACACGGCGATTCTTCAAAACATTGAGGAATCGCTCCTTTTTTCATTTTTCAACTCGGCATTAACCGGGTCTCAGTTCAGTACTAAACCTCAATCGCCACTTGAGCGCGACGGACACTTGTGCCACCATCCTGCGCGCGATGGACGAAGCCGGAAACCAGTTCTCAGTTCACCTGCGTAACGCCCGTGAAGCGGCGGAGCGCGGCGAGCGATTTCTTATGGGCGCAGCCTTCCGCAGTATCAGACGACGAGGGATAATAAGGCGGGATCTTTTTGCGATATTGTTGCTGGCAGCCGGCGGCGCTTGGGCGGCCGATCCGCCACCGCAACCCTTGCTGCTGGCAGACCCCAAAACGTTCCCGACATTGTTGCACCCCAACTGCTCCCATTGCCAGATCGAGAGCGTGCGCCGTAAAGATGAACTGCGCAGCGATGATCGCGCGCTTTGCTGGCTGCAGGTGCAGGCCGATGGCTACGTCAACGACGGCGCCATCCCCATCCGCTTTTTTCTGAACAAATATCGCGTGCTCAGCGACGGCTGGGGCGTGTTCATCAATGACACCGACGCGGGCTATGCGCGCGGATTCGTTCCCGACGGCCAGCCCTTCCAGTTCTACGGCTGGCGCAACGGCGTCATGGTCATGAAGAGCAAGGATGGCACACTCTATTCCTGCCTGACGGGAATCGCCTTCGACGGCCCGCGCAAGGGAACCCGCCTGCAGCCCGAGCCAACGTTGGTGAGTGATTGGGGCTATTGGGAGAAACGTTATCCTGCATCCGTCGCCTACTTCATGTACGACAAATACCAGCCCGTCGAATGGCCCGGCGCCGCCAGCGACGATTCGCTCAAGACCCGAGCCCCGGCGGACGCGCGCCTGCCCGCCGATACGCTTGTGCTGGGCGTTTGGGATGGAACGAATGCCCGGGCCTATCCGCTGGACGCGCTCGAAAAAACCGGCGTAATCCACGACTTGGCCGAAGGCAATCCGCGCATTGTTCTATGGTACGCCCCCACGCGCACGGCGGCGGCCTTCCACCAACCTTGGGGTACTTCAGGCATACAGGGCGATGCCGGTTGGGTTTTCACCATGGATCCCAAATCCCCCGACGCCCCCTTCACCGACGCGCGAATCAAACAGCACTGGGACATCACCGGCCGCTCCGCCGGCGGCGGCCCGCGCCTCGTGTGGATGGACAGCGTCCAGGTCAAATGGTTCGCCTGGTCGGCGGAGCATCCGCAGACATCGGTCTTTGGCAAGTGATGCGCTCGGGCCGATCACCTTTTGCCAGGAAAAGAACTCGTGGAAGGCGTTGCTGCCTGGCATGGCGGTGATTGAAAATGAGAGAATCACTGGGCCTTCGTTTCAGGATGGCGGGAGAACCGGCTCGATTGCCACCGCCTGGCGCGTCTGCAGTTGGCCCACCATTTATGTTCTCGACTCCAAAGGTGTGATCCGATACCGGAATGTGCGGGCTCGGTCTCGGCATAAGAGCTACTTCTAATAAAGCGGGCCGCCCGCAATTAGAAAAAGGGGACAAAGCCGTCTCAAATGACGCTTGTTGACCGTTCCACGAATGTGTGGCAAGATTTCGTTAATCCAGTTCTCTGGAGGTGGATTGCCCGAAGGGGCAAGCGTAAGAAGGCCCTGAATAGGGGCCTTTTTATTTGTTCGGAAAGAGATGCTTTCCAGTGCCTTTAACCAAGCCGTTTTCGATATGGCGGTGAAACTTGTCGCCGATTACCGCCAGCAAACGCCTGGCAAAGGGACGAGGCTCCTCGTCCGTCCGCCCGAATTCGCGCAGAATTTGGCAGCGGCATGGGTGCGCCAGAAGATCGGCCAATTGCAAACCTGAAATATTGGCAGACTTCGGCTTCACTTTAAGCTCTCTTGACGTGATCGCAGGTTGGAACGGCCCGCTTCCTTTTGGCAGCCAACCCATGACTGTCTTTCCGACCGTCTCGTAAACATTCTTAAGCAGACGGTCCTCGCTGCCGCCTCTGCTCTCAGCCATCACGTCGCCGCAGCCCTGTAAATTGATCAAATAATCGCGATACTGCTCACAGATAAAATCAACTCCCTTATGGTAAGGATGTAATGTTCCATCCAATGAACCGACCTGGTCCACTAGAGCCTTCTTATCGATTACTACTGCAACAACGTGAAAATTGGCCTCTCCAATAATCGCCAGCAGCCGTTCATCGAAATGTTGCGCTTTTTGCGGGTCACGCAATCTGCTGAAAACCCCACGGCGATGCACGATGTCCTCGCGGTGCAAAATCACCGGGTCGTCTGGATGTGGGTCGAATAGTTCCTGTTTGATCTGCTCCAAATTACGATGGAACGATTCGTAATCGGGATTCTTGAACCAAACACCAAGCAGGCATAGATAACGATGGACAGGCTGCTCCAAGTGCTTAAACACATGATCGCCCGATTCGTCAATATAGAGGCGAAACCGTTCCCCGTGCGAAGTTGGGCTTGACAGCGACTGATCTGGCGGAGTTTGCTCGCTCATTGCGCAAGGCATCGTTTGTTCAAAATCCGATTTGACGCAAGCAAAACGTGCCGTCAGTGGGGTCAAACAGTCCAAAGAGAGCAAGCTTCATCCGATTTTGCAGTGAGACAATATCCTGTCTAGCTACTGTAAACCGTCTCCAAAACTAGACGGCCCGCCATAGACGGCCCGCCAGAAACGCAATTAGAAGCTTGATTTCTGCCGGGGCTTGGTTAGCTTCCACGCTCCGCCAGTCCGATGGACGGCCTGCGGGTGAAAAAGAAATTTTATGCCATCAGCAAACGATTTACGCAAGGGCATGGCCATTAATTATAATGGCGATATCGCCGTGGTTTTGGATACTCAACATCGCACCCCCGGCAATCTGCGCGCCTTTGTCCAGGCCACCCTGCGCAGCATCAAGACGGGCAAGGCTTCCGATGTGCGCTTTAGTTCCACTGAAAAAATCGAGGTCGTCCCGATGATGACGCGCAAAATGGATTTCAGCTACAAGGACGGCGATGACTTCGTTTTTTCCGACCCAGAGACTTACGATCAGACGACGTTGACGGCCGAGTTGGTGGGCGACGCTAAAAATTACCTGGTGGAAAATGCGTCGGTCACGGTGACGATCGTGGACGATAAGGCGGTCTCGATTGAACTGCCCTCCAGCGTGGTTCTGGCGGTGACCGATGCGCCCGAAGGCATCCGGGGAGATTCTTCCAATAACGTGCAAAAGCCCATTATTCTGGAAACCGGAATTACGGTGCAAGCCCCGCTCTTCATCAAAACGGGCGAAAAAATTAAAGTTGACACCCGCACCGGCAAATACATGGAACGGGCCTGAACCTCAGGTCAAGGCGGGGCGAAAGCCAAAACGCCGGCCCAATTTCAGGGCGGCGGGCAGGGATTTCACCCCTCCGGTGCAAGTCGGATGCGAAAGCGAGGCGGCGGCCACGCACGTTCCAGTCAGGAGGCAGCGCGGCAAATCCCATCCTTCATGCAAACCCAGCAGGACGCCGGCGGCAAAGGCGTCCCCCGCTCCCGCGGTCCCGGCAATATGTTTGGCCGGAAGGTTGAGCGAGGGCTGCCAGAAGTCTTCGCCTTTGCGGGTGCGAATAAAGCCGCCTTCCAGAAAATGAATCACCACCAACTCACGCACCCCTCCTTGCAGCAAGGCCCCGGCGGCATGGCGCAGCGAAATGGTGTTAATCCGGCCATCGGCTTCCCGAATTTTAAAGCCCGTCGTTTTGCCGGCCTCAATTTCATTGAGAATGCAGTAATCGACATATTTGAGCGCAGGCGACACCACCCGGGCAAAGCGGTCGCTGTCTTCACTCACCACATCGATGCTGGTTTTCAGGCCGGCCTGCTGCGCGGCGTGCAGC
>DASRLE010000038.1:0-3025 GCA_035648615.1 Saccharimonadales bacterium (SeqCode)
ACCCCAACAACGGGCCGCGCCCCCACCCTCGCCGAAACCGCCAGCAGAGAATTAAAGCCGCGCAAAATAAAAGCGCCGGCACGTAAGCTCTCCACGAAGCCGCATCCACTTTCCACTGCGGATAAACCAGATTGAGCTTCACGGGAAAAAGCGCCTTGCCCAAGTAAAACCAAAAAATCCGTCCGGCCAGGGCAAGTCGTTCTCCAAAACTTTCCGGGGGCAGAACCGAACCAACCATCGCTTGATGTTTTTGAAACCAGGCGGACATCAACCCAAAAGCCAGCGACAAAACAAAAAATGGGCTGGCACGAAGCAAATTGTTGCGACCGATGCGCCTTCGCTGATACGCCGCGCAACCCAGCAAGACAACCGGCAGCATGATCGTCGAAGTTTTACCCAACAGCGCCAGCAAGAACGCCAGCAGCGAAAGAATATAGTACAGCCCCGCTGTCCCCGTTCCTCCTTCTTCCTTCTTCCTTCCTCCTTCTTCCTTTCCCTTTAGATAGAACCAGAGGCTCAACAAAAAAAACGGCAGCGAAAGCGTGTTCTTCAGTTCAGCTATTCGGCTGACCGAATTTACACAAACGGGATGGACGGCGAAAATCGCGCCGGCCAGCCAGGCGCCGGGAATCTTCAAACGGGCCAGCACAGCCCAGAGCAACACCCCGCTCAACCCATGCAACATTATATTGACAGCATGATAGCCCCAGGGATTATTCCCCCACGCCCGCCACTCCAGCCAAAAGGCCAGGGTCGAGAGCGGAAAATCAGTTTGGAACCAGAGATCGCGCGGATGAAGCTCGCCGTTCGTCAAAGGATTATCGGCCTCAACCAGCCGATGGTCATCCATCAAAAAGTTTCCCGGCAGAATCGGCCTGTAAACAAGAAACACCAGCGCAAAGATCACCGCCGCGCCGAGCGCAAGGCGGCCGCCCGGAATTCGCGCCCCCGGACGCGATTCCGCCGCTTCCCCGTAACTGGTGGCTTCATTGGGCAACGCGCCAAGGTATAAACTTCCACAGGGATGGCCTCCAAGTCTTAAATTAACCGCAAAGAGCACAAAGATCGCAAAGGAAGATCAAAAAGGAGCTCAACCTCTTTGATGACCTTTATATTTTTTCTATGCGTTCTATGCGTTCTTTGCGGTTAAATTCTTTCCGCGTTTTTCCTGTCCCCTGTATGGGGTTTACGCGATCTACGTGTGAACTTTTTCGACTGGCCTCCTGTTTCCGATCCCTCATTATCCCCGCCAATGGATGCAGCCAGGTTAACCACGGCGCGCCTGCGCATGTGTAACGTACGGAAAAGTTTCGGCGCGACTCGCGCGCTGAAAAATGTTTCCTTCGAGGTTGGGCCGGGCGAGGTGCATGTCTTGATTGGCGAAAATGGCGCGGGCAAAAGCACCTTGATGAAAATCCTCAGCGGCGCGCATCAACCGGATGGAGGAGTGGTCGAATTGGAGGGCAAGCCCTTTGCCCCGGCCAATCCGCTTCAAGCGCGGCGCAGCGGCATTGCGATGATTTACCAGGAGTTGACGCTCGCGCCGCATTTAAGTGTCGAGGAAAATATTCTGCTGGGCGAGGAACCGGCGCGGTTCGGCTGGCTCAATCGTTCCCGGCGGCGCGAACTGGCCCGGCAGGCGCTGGCGGAATTGCATCACGAGAACATTCCCTTGGAAGCGCCGGTCAACCGCCGCAGCATCGCCGAACAGCAGATTGTCGAGATTGCCCGCGCCCTGATCGGCGAACCCAAAGTGCTGATCATGGACGAACCGACCAGCAGCCTGACGCAGGTGGACACGGAAAATCTGTTCGCCGTCATCGAGCGTTTGCGCCGGCGCGGGGTCAGTGTGATTTATATCAGCCACTTTCTCGAAGAGTGCCAGCGGATCGCGGATCGTTTCACCGTTCTGCGCGACGGCGAAAGCGTGGCCAGCGGCGACATGGCTTCGGCGAACTTGGTGCAGATCATCCAATGGATGGTTGGGCGCGAAATCAGCGAAATCTATCCCCGCACGCCCCACCACTTGGGAGAACCCGTGTTGGAATTGCGCGTCTTGGCCGGACGGCCCAAACCGCAGTCGGCCAGTTTAACTCTGCGCGCAGGGGAAATCCTCGGCCTGGCGGGCCTCGTCGGCGCGGGGAGGACGGAAACATTGCGCGCCTGTTTTGGATTGGACCGCATCCGCAGTGGCGCAGTGTATGTGCGCTCGAAAGAGGCCACCCATCGCACGCCCGCTCAACGCCTCGAAAGCGGAATGGGCCTGTTGAGCGAAAATCGGAAGGCAGAAGGGCTGATGCTCAATCGCAGCGTGGCCGACAATTTGACCCTCACCCGCTACGCGCCTCTCTCGCGCGGCGGGTTTATCCAGAGTGGCCGCCAGCGGCAGGCGGCGCAGCATTGGATGGATCTCCTCGAAGTGCGCGCCCGTGATCCCGGCCAGCTTGTCGGAGAATTGTCGGGCGGCAACCAGCAGAAGATCGCCCTGGGCCGCTTGCTTCATCACGAAGCCGCCATCCTGCTTCTGGACGAGCCGACCCGCGGCATCGACGTCGGCAGCAAAGCGCAAATTTACAAACTGATCGGCCAGCTCGCCGCGCAAGGCAAAGCGATTATTTTTGTCAGCTCGTATCTGCCTGAACTTCTCGGCGTCTGCGACACCATCGGCGTGATGTGCCGCGGCGCGCTGTCGGAAGTTCGCCCGGCCATTGAATGGACCGAACATAGCATCATGGCCGCCGCCATCGGACAACCCAGCGTCACTCCCGCCTGAACGTCAATGAACAAACCCGCTCCCGCCAAAACCTTCAACCTTTACCACGCGATCAATGTCGTCGGGCCGTTCTTCGGCCTGCTGCTGGTCCTTGGACTTTTTTCGCTCAATCCCGACGTGCGTCCTTATCTCTGCACAGGCGGCAATTTCAAAATCATCTTGATTCAGACCGTGATCGTGGCCATCGGCGCGCTGGGCATGACGATGATCATTGTCAGCGGGGGCATTGATTTGAGTGTCGGCTCGGTGGTG
>DASRLE010000039.1:0-11659 GCA_035648615.1 Saccharimonadales bacterium (SeqCode)
GTCATGTGGAGCGCCATTCCTGGCGCGCTCCCAAGAGATTTACTGGCCATGATGTGCCTGCGGCCAGTGCGCTGGATTGGCAGGATCAAAACTGGTTGCGGGCGCGGCTTCCGACACAGTGAATCGTGACGATCAGAAAGCGATTCGCGTCACTGTGCTCCCGGCGGTTTCACTTTCGTAAAACCAATTTTATCGAGAAGGGCCTTGAACCGTGGGTCGTCGTGCGAACCGTCCCAGCAGTCGTCCAGCAGCAGATAGTTCAACGGACTGTCTAACGATCCGGCGGTGCGGCGTTCGTGAATGTCGCAAGACTTTTTCAACCAGCCAAAGGCGGCATCGGTATTTCCAAGATGAACCTGCACGACAGCCTTCCAGTAAAACTCGCGGTTCAGATTCTGCTTTGTCCCATCCCAATGTTTCTGCCAATATCCACGCGCCCCTCCTTCATCGAAGGCGCGGCGCCATTGGTCATGCCACTTTCGCGCTAGTGATGGATCGACTCCGAAGTTTATTTCCGCCTGTTCGAAGTTAATCATCGCGTTTGAATAGTCACCCATCGCCAATTGCGCGCTGGCGATGGTGTAGAACGCGCTCGCGTGATGAGGTTCCAATTCCAGAGCTTTGCGCTCCCATGTGATGGCATTCGTAAAGTCCCTTTGAATGTAATAGGTTTGACCCAAGCCCTGGTAAAGTGTGACCTTCGAGGGAGCAAGAACCATGCTGATTTCCATCTGCGCCCTCCCTTCGGCGGGGTATCCCCCCATGCATAGCATGAATCCATACCAAGTGTGGGCCAATTCGTAGTTCGGATCTGCCTGGATCGCCTGCAATGCGCAACGTTGGGCCTCCGGGTAATTCCAATCGTACCAGTTAATAATGGCTTGCGCACACCAGGTGGCAGCCAGGTTTGGAGCCAATTTCTTCAATTGTCCCGCTATTTGGCGCAGTTCTTCCGGCTCCGGGGGGCCTGCGTTCGGAACGTCTTCGCGCACGAGAAGTTCGAGCAGGCCAATGTAAGGTCTCGCAAAATGAGGATCAAGGCCGATGGCCTGATGGAAATTCGTGTAGGCCTCCTTAAACTCGGCAGTGTTATCGCCTCGAATGACCAGAATACCTTTGGCGCAAAGCTTGGCGGCATCCACGTTCGTCGAGGGGGGACCCTCGCTGGAATACTCTGACCGCGCGAAATGGCCCCTCTCGTATATCAACGCTCCGAGCACCATTGCCACAGCAGTCAAAGCCCAGCCGGCCTTTTTGCAGACAACCAGCCCCTGCTGGCGGCGGCGCTGGCGTTTGACGGATTTTCCACGAGCAAGAAGGTTCAACTCCGCGAGCATCTCCTCGCACTTCAGGTAGCGGCCCCCGGCATCGCTGCCGCAAGCCTTGAGGACGATTTCATTTATTTCGAGAACGTTCGTTCGATCCGGCCACTCCTTTAATTCCGGCGGCAGCTCCGGGAACCGGCGGCGGTCCTGCCCGGTGACGGCTTCATAAAGGACTTTCCCCAAGGCGAAAATGTCCGCCTCCGGCGTGCCCGGGCCTTCGGGCGGGAGATAACCTTCGGTGCCGACAATCGAACGGGTGTCGCTGGCGTCTGTGACCAGGCCAATGTCCGCCAACTTGGGCCTCCCATTGACGAAAATGACATTGGATGGTTTGACGTCGCGGTGAACCAGGCCGCTGCGGTGCAAGCGGTCCAAAGCCTCTGTCAAGGTGATGCCGATTTCCAGAACCTGCGCGGTGGGAAGGCGGCCTTGCGCCAAGTCGGCGCGGAGCGTGCGCGGCTGATAGGTTTGCGCTGTTTCCTCGGAAAGCGACGCTCCCGAAGCTTCTCGACTTCGCACATCGTCCGCCAATTCCATCACGTAATAGAAATAACCCTCGGTATCGTTCCGTCCTATGTGGAAAAGCGAGAGTTGACTGGGGTGCTCCCTGGAAACTCGTTCAAACCGTTGGATGCCCTCAAACTCGCGCTGAAAGGGGCGGTCATCGTCGAAGGATTGCCGCGAGACGATTTTGGCGGCCCGCAAGACACCGGTGGCTTTGCTGCGGGCCAGCCACACCTCCCCGTAGGCGCCGCCGCCGATGCGCCGGAGAAGTTCGTAATCAGGAACCACTGGCCGATTGGCCCAGCCGGCCGTCGTCTCCGCCGTCCCCGACGATTGTCCCTCCACAGAGGCCAAACGATCGGCACTCTCGTTCTTGCGAGTTGGACCTTGGTGGTTCATGAGAGAACGCGGGACTATGGCACCCCCGTTGCCTCATGGCGAGATTAAGATGAACCACCCATTCGCCACTGACCATCACAGCCAGCCATTATGCTGGCCCCACCATTCAGGGATACTTCAGCCGGAAGAACACCGGGCCCGTCGGCGGTGAATTGGTTACGCTGTTATTGATGACTGTCCCGGCATAATTGCCCCAGATGCCCGTGGCCAGATTGTTGTTGGTCTGCAACGTAAAACCGCTCACCGACAACGGCCATGAGACGATGGCTTGATTGCCAACATAGGCGATAGCCAGCAACGGCGCGCCGGGCGTTTGCACGACGTTGATGAGGCTCCAAAAGCCGCCCGTGACGGAATAACCCCCGCCGGTCATCGGGCCGCTGGCATCGGGCTGGCCAATGGTGCCGCTGACCGAATATTGCGTGTTGGCGCTCGTGCCGCCGCCGCCGGCGATCTTGTGCCAATTCACGGAGTAAGTTTGCGCGCGAGCAGCGCCGCAGACGACTGAGAGCAACATTGCCAGCCAGAAGGCGCTGATTTGCGCGCCGGATTGTGATTTCAGTTTCATGGGAGTGCCTCCAGAAATTGCCGGAGCTTGGGATTATTGGTTGACCGTGGACGTGACGGTTCCTATCCAGTTGGCAGGATTATTACCCAGGTTATCAACACTGCGCATCAGTTCAACAGTGGTGAAATCGGCTTTATTGGCTGCATCTCCGAACGAAAGCCGCAAATAGGAAATTTTTTGGGCATCCGTAAAAACTTGGGTGGAGGCACTGGTCCCTCCATAAAAAATATTTTGGAAGGGTACGATGGCGTTGCTGGTATTGATCCCAAATCCAACGATCTGCGCATCACCAGCCGACCCGGCCGCCTTAAGGACAAGTCCCCCGGGGGTGCCATCACGCTCCAATGTGATAACGCCTGCTGCCGCAGTCAGGCTTCTCGCCACCACTTGGTTGATCGCCATGGAAGAGCTGTTGATCCGCCGCAACATGATGGGTTTATTGGGCGCTTCGGAGGTGCCGGTTTCAGAGCCCATGCGCACCATGCCCTTGACTTGCAACTGCGAATCACTGTTCGGCGTGGCCGTGCCAATGCCCACGTTGTTGCTCGTGGTAATGGCGATGGCTGCGGCGCCGCTCCCTGTCTGCAAATAAAGGTTTCCTTTGCCAGACTGTCTGATCACGGCGTCGTTGGCTGTCGCGCTGGTGCTAAAAGCGGTGACGAAGCCGGCGATGCCAAAGTCCAGTTCGCCATTTCCGCCACTGCCAATGAGGGCGATGGATGGGGTGGAGCTGTTACTGACCGTTAAGAGAGAGGATGGGTTGGTTGTGCCGATGCCGACGTTGCCGGTAAAATCCGCCGAACCTTGCACGTCCAGCCGGTTGGCTGGCGCAGTCGTGCCCAGGCCGAAATTGCCGTTGGTGTCAACAATCATGCGCGAGCCAGCGCTCGATTGAACCAACTGCAGCGCGTTTACAGGCCCGTTGGCCAGGCCGTCGGTAACGAAAACCCATTCGTCGCCGCCGGTTCCGCCTCGCTTGAGGCGCAACTGAGGTCCCAGAGTTCCTCCAGTGGTCTCAACCAACAGCCTGGCGTCATCGCTGTTGCCCGTGCCGGCGATATCCAGTCGTGTCGAAGGGCTGGCGGTGCCAATGCCCACGCTCGCATTGAAGTTGTTGATGCCGGTAAAAGTCTGGCTGGCGTCGAGCAACGCGGCGTCGGCGGGAAGGTTCGCGGCGGACACGGTGCCGGTCAAATTGGTGGCATTGACGTTGGTCAGACCGCTGCCGTTGCCGGAAAGCGTGCCCGTCAAGCCTGAGGCGTTGGCCGTTTCCGCGTACACAGCATACGGCGTGGGAGTTAATTGCTGGCGCGGCGCCAGCGGCGGTGAAAAGCTGGAGGCGCCATTGGTGCGCACCGCCAGTTCCAGCCAGTTGCTTGCGCCGTTGAACACACTGCCGAAATCCACCGTGGTCGTGAACAGCCCATTGGTCACCCCGAGGCCGGTCTTCACCACCGGACCGGCACTGGAGCTTCCGCCCGCATTGGTGGCAAACAGCGTGAACTGCACATCATAGCTGCCATTGGCAGGACTCCCGCCGGAATTCAACTGGCCCTGATAGGTGAACGCCGTGCCTTGGGCGAAGGCGGACAACGTCATCGCGCTCCATAACGAGAGAGTAAGTAGTGTTTTCTTTGCTTTGTTCATAAACTTTTAGTTGATTTATTTTCCAAGGAAGGCCTCGTCGTCGGGCATTTGAGCGCCGCTTCCATCACTACATGCGCAATGCGCCGGGAAAAAGTAGGTGGAAATCTTTTAAAAAATTTGCGCGGACCCGATGGGAAGCTGATTCTGGTTCCGAGACAAGACGTTATGAATAAATTTGCCAACAGCCAAGGAACAGCAAATCCGCACATTCCCGCGGGCCGGATTTATTTGACTGGCGGAGCCGCCGGCGAAGATGGACCCGGCTTGGCAGCGGGGGGAAACTCCAGATTCAACTTTGTGAGCGCATTGGTGTCGCCGGTTTCAGCAAGCACGCCTTGTAGCGCTGTCACCGCCCGCCGTTGTCTGGACGCCCAGAGACGGCTCGGGTGACGCCGGCAGATGGCAACGGCTTCCTCGGCCAGCGGTCGGGCTTCTTGCGCCCGTTGGTTGTGCCGCAAAAAACTCACATATCCCAATAGCAACTGGATCATGTCTGAACGGGCAGGACCCTCTTTTCTGGCGATGTCCAGCGCTTCGCGGAAATGAGTTTCCGCTTCTTCCGGCTGGTTCCGTTTTGCCAGCGCCAGGGCCAAATGATGATGCATCCAGGCCTGGCTCCATTTTCCTTTGCCCACGGTCTTTTCCTGTATCTCTATTGCTTTGCGCAAATCCGTTTCCGCTTCGGCAACTTCCTCCGGCGTGCCTTCCACCAAAAAGGAGCCCAGGCACCAATATTCATAGCTGGTGTAGGGGTGTTCTTCGCCGTGGTTTTTCCGCATGATCGCCAAGGCCTCGCGCGCGGCGGTCTTCGCTTCTGTCATTTTTCCCTGGGCCGATAGAGCAAAGCCGAAACCTTCCAGCGCCCAGGCGATTTCATCGTTGTTCTCGCCGAATTTATCTTTGCGGATAGCGAGCGCTTTGCGGAAATCAGCCTCGGCTTCGGCATTCCTTCCCGTATGCCTCAAAACGTCCCCCAGGATGCACAACACGGACGCAGCTTCGCTGCTGTCATCACCGTGCAATTTGATCTGCATGGCGAGCGACTGGCGGGCGGCAGCTTCCGCCGTTTCAAAATCGCGCAACCGCATCAAGGCCATGGCGCGCCAGTGCAACGCCTCGGCGGCCGCAGGGCTGGCCTCGCCAAAATGCGCCTGCGCCAGTTGGAATGTTTCGCGCGACATCTGGCCGGTCTTCGCATAATCCTGCAGGTCGAAATAGACCCTGGCGAGCGTGAGCCGGAGGTCTATTTGCGCGCCCGGTTCCTCCTTCAACTCGGTGTCCACACGTTGCGTGGTCTTGTCCAGGATTTCACGCAACATCGCCGTGTCGCGGCCCAAGGCGGCAGAGGGACCAACCCCGTTCAACATGTCCTTCATAAAACGGGCGGTCTGTTCACTCCGATGCGCCTCCTCCCGCGCCTTTTTTTCGTCCGCATCCGCTTGATGACGCAACTTGCTTTGTTCGCGCTCCGCCCGGGTCGCGCGAATCGCCTGCCAGGCGCTGATCGCGGCGCCAAGCAACAGCACGAGCGAAAACGCCGCCACCGAGGCGACCGCAAACTTGTTGCGCCGGACCATTTTTTGAAAACGATAGGAGGCGCTCGGCGGTCGCGCGACAATCGGTTCATTCTCCAGATGGCGCACGATGTCCGCCGCCAGTCCGCTGGCCGTCTCGTAACGGCGCGTGCGATCCTTTTCCAGGCACTTCATGGCAATCCAGTCGAGGTCGCCGCGGATGGCGTGGATCAAGCGCGGCGGTTCGGACTGGCGCGCCCTCGCCACGGTCGTCATCTCCGCCGCCGCCAGCGTGCTCAGGCGGTTGCTCGGGCGGGGCGGCTCCTGCTCGCGGATGATGCGGAGCATGTGTTCAAAGCCGGATTCCAACAGCGTCTTGGTGTCAAACGGCGTGCGGCCCGTCAGCAGTTCGTAAAGCAGCACGCCCAGCGAATAGATGTCCGTGCGGGTATCAATGTCCAGCCCGGTGCGCGCCGCCTGCTCCGGGCTCATATACGCGGGCGTGCCGATGAATTGATCCAGCGCGGTATGAATCGTCTTGTCCGTCAGCGACTCGGCGCCGACGGCCTTGGCGATGCCGAAATCAATCACTTTCGCCACCGCCACGCCGTCGGGCAGGGTCACAAACACGTTGGACGGCTTGATGTCGCGATGGATGATTCCCTTTTGGTGGGCGTGTTGCACCGCGTGGCAGACTTGGACAAACAGCTTGATGCGTTCGGGCGTGCTCAGTTTTTGCTGGTCGCAGTGTTCCGTGATCCTCAGGCCGCGCACCAGTTCCATCACGAAATATGGACGGCCCGTGTCTGTGGTGCCGCCATCCAGCACCTTGGCAATATTCGGATGATCCATCAATGCCAGCGCCTGCCGCTCGGCCTCGAACCGCGCGATCACGGCCTTGGTATCCATGCCCAGCTTGATGAGTTTGAGCGCAACGCGGCGGCGCACCGGTTCCGTCTGCTCGGCGACATACACCACGCCGCAACCGCCCTCGCCAATCTTCTCGATTAACATGTAGCGCCCAATCGTGCGCCCCACGAACTCCTCCACCGGTTCAATCCTGGCCCTGATGCCAAAGGATTCCAGCGGCGTGGCCGGCAGCGGGTCATCCCGCTCATGCGCCGCCAGCAACACATTAAGCCGCTGACGCAATGCCGCGTTGCCCTGGCACGCGCCGTCGAGAAATGCGGCGCGTTCGGACAATGGCCGCTTCAACGCGGCGGTGAAGAGGACTTCCTCGCGCTGTTGCGGCGTCGGCGTTGTTGGTTCGGGATTGCTCAACTGATCATTTATTAATGCGCCAGACCGGAGGGAAAAGTATGGCGAAATGATGGCGCATGTTGCCGCCGTGATTTATTCCGGGGGCGCGACGCGCATTTCCACCGCCAGCCAGGCGCGCGCGTAAGCCCACCATTCCTTCGCCGTCGGCACCGCGATATCCAGCACCGTTGCCGCCTCCTCATAGTTCATGCCCGCGAAATATCGTAATTTGACCAGTTCCGCCTTGCGCGCATCCACGGCGGCGAACTTTCCCAGCGCTTCATTCAGCCGCAACAGCGCCTCGTCATCCGCCACCGGGGCCGCGATCTCGATTTCGTCAACATCCAGGTGTGCCGCGCCGCCGCCGCGCTTGGCCGCGTTGCGCCGCCGGGCGCCCTCGATTAAAATCCGCCGCATGGCTTCCGCCGCCGCGGCAAAGAAATGGGAACGGTTGGCGAAGGTGTTGTGGCCATTGTCGCCGGAGAGGCGCAGCCAGGCCTCATGCACCAGTGCGGTGGGCTGCAAGGTGTGGGCGGAAGATTCCGCCCCCATTTTTTGGGTGGCCAGCTTGCGCAGCTCATCATACACCAGCGGCAGCAATTCCTCTGCCGCCATAGGGTCGCCCTGCTCTGTGCGCTGCAAAACCCCGGTGATTTCTTTTTCGCTCAACGTGCTCAAAGCCTACTCCAAAGACATTTTGCTGACAATCAAACAACCCGAATTACTACCCTGCCTCCTAAATCATTGATAATGAGAAGGGTGGGTGAGGGAATCGAACGTGTGGTTTATGGTGGCTCAAAGTAGTCTAAACGATAATGCGATTTTCTCAGATTGTTTCTTGCCTACTGGTTAAAAAACCAGTATCTGGATAATCATGCGCGCGGGATTAACTGAGCGACAAGATGAAATCTACCAGTTCCTGCTCGACCAGCGGGATCGGTGTGGAGTCTGCCCAACCCAGGAGGAAATCCGCCAGCATTTTGGTTTCCGCAGCCAGACTACGGTCCAGGAGCACCTGCGGTTGTTGGAGAAAAAGGGATTCATTAAGCGCAATCCTGGCAAGGCACGCTCAATTCAGCTTACTGGCCCCGGCGAAAGAACCAACCCGCATGATTTTGTTAATGTTCCGCTCGTTGGATGGATTCCAGCAGGCAACCCTGCGTTTGCGTTGGAATGCCAGGAAGATGTATTGTCGCTTTCGCGCCGACTGTTTCGGGAACGGGACCTTTTTGCTCTTCGCGTCCACGGAGACAGCATGGTTGGGGCAGGAATTTTCGATGGCGATCTAGCCATACTCTCAGCCGGAAAGGAGTGTGACGACGGAGTTATTGCAGCGGTAGTATTGGACGAGGAAGCGACGCTTAAACGGATATTTCGCACTCCGCACGGCATG
The DNA here is from genome assembly GCA_035648615.1 of Saccharimonadales bacterium (SeqCode). Taxonomy (GTDB): domain Bacteria; phylum Verrucomicrobiota; class Verrucomicrobiia; order Limisphaerales; family Palsa-1400; genus DASRLE01. Next base: position 8,611 of record DASRLE010000039.1, read on the forward strand.
AGGCTGCATGCTGAAAATCCGAATTATAATGACCGGATTATTTCGGAAAATTCGGCGGTGACCTGCCGCGTCGCTGGCGTGCTTGTGGGAACCATTCGAAGATTTTGACCCATGCCGGCAATTGCACTCAATGACGAAGAAGTTAAGCGCCTAAACGCTCTGGCGCGGCGCTTTGGTTGCCCGGATGTAATTCCGCTACGGCGTCCCACCAGCATTCCTGCTCAGATTCAATACTTGGACCTGCTTCCTCCTGGAGGGAGCGAGATTCTACTACCACAAGCCGTGACAGAATTTCAAGGACGTGCCGTTCTTTATTTTCTTGATGCAGCAGCGCAGAGTTATTCACCTCAGCAGATTCATGATCTTCAACAACTTCTCGCTAACCGCGGGGACCATGCAGTGCTAGCTATTGCGAGACCGGGCGATCTGACGATGTATCCTCTTAATCTAGATCGTTCACAGCTACTGAGCGGGCGTTGGGAAACGGTGACTGCAACTAGCAGTGAGGCACCCTATCTTTTTCAAGGTCTTGCCTGTGGCACAAAGCGCATTGAGGGCAGCATGGAGAAGGCCGACCCGGTGTTTGTGGAAATACGCCGATTAATGCTTCAGGCGTCTGAAGCCCTTGCGGGCTCGGCAGGCGAAGGACCTTTGGACGGTTTGACCGTGCTTTCGATGACGGGGCGTTCGCTTTTTTTTCGGTTCCTCATCGACCGAAATATCGTTCGCAGAGAGGACTTGCCAGAGATTTGTTCAATAACAAAAGACGGCGACCTTCGAGACGTATTTTCCAATGCGGAACGCGCGGCTCTGACTTCTGTTTGGCTTGATGAAACGTTCAATGGAGACCTGCTACCGCTTGTCGAAGGTATAACAAACGCTACTCCTGGCCGCGAGCGGAAACGGCTCTATCAGTCGGCATATCGAGATGCGGGGGAAAAGACATCAGGAGATGTTTTTAACCATCTGGAAGCCATTCTAAAGGGTTATGCCGCTGTATCGCCCGGACATGTCCAACTCACATTTGCCGGGGCGGTGGATTGGGACGATCTGAATTTTCGACATATACCCGTTGGTATCCTCAGTCAAGTGTATGAATCATTCAGCCATCAATGGGACTCTGATGCCGCACGTACCGAAAGCGTGCATTACACTCCGAAGAACATTGCGAAGCTGCTTGTGGATCAGGCACTCGCGGGTTTGGATGAGCCGCATCGTGCTCGGGTACTCGACCCCGCATGCGGTGCGGGCGTGTTTTTAGTGCTTGCTTTCCGAGAACTGGTTCGACGCCGATGGGAACATGAAGGGAAACGCCCGGGCACCAGCACGATTCACCAGGTGCTCTATAAACAACTATGCGGATTCGACATCAGCGAATCCGCGCTCCGCCTCGCCGCGCTTAGCCTATATATCACTGCTATTGAACTGAACGAAATCATTCGTCCTCCATCTGCGCTACACGTTCCTGAGGCACTCCAAAACCGAACACTGTTCAATCACGGTCCCGCGAGCGCCGCCGAACGAAAAAAAGGGTTTGCCCTTGGCAGCCTCAGCGATGAAGTGAGCAAAGGATTCGAAGGCGCTTTCGATGCGGTTGTGGGAAATCCTCCGTGGACGCGACTGAAGCCGAAAGGCAAGGATGAGGCGGCAAAGGAAGCAAATCGGAAACACAACGCCGTCATTGATAATCAATTTTTCAAAATCGGAGTCCGCGTTTTGAAAGCGACTGGTCTTGAAGACGAAGCCCTTAATTACGATTCGCCGGGCGGGGTGCCGGACATCCCGTTCATCTGGCGGGCAAAGGAATGGGTTCGTCCCGGAGGCATAATCGGGTTGGCGCTCGAGGCTCGCCTCATTTTAACTCAATCTGGTCCGGGTAAGATTGCTCGTGATTCGATCTTCAAGGCAATGACCGTCACTGGCATTTTGAATGGATCTGATCTTTCCCAAACAGATATCTGGGATAATCACGCGATGCCTTGGATTTTGTTTTGGGCATTGAATGAGAAGCCAGTCACAACGGATTATGATTTCCATTTGCTCACCCCTGTGAGAGAAGATTCTCTTTGTCAGCAAGGCCTTTTTCGCCTCGATCATCAATCCGCTTTCGCAGTTACGGCTCAGTCCGTCATCGAAAGGGGGTGGCTTCTTAAAGCCTTAGCAATGGGAACTATTTTGGATGTGCAATTGCAGGACAAATTAGAGATGGCGATTGATGAGCAAACGATTGGAGATGTATGGAAAGTTTCAAATCAGGGTTTTACAATCAAGCCCCGCAAGGAAAAGGTTGCTCCAAAATGGCTGTTAGAACTCCCAGTATTTAAAAAGCCAGAAGAGGAAATACTTCTCGACGCCGCCGACGACGCTCCTGTGACGTTTGAAGACCAATATGGAGATAGGCAACCACACCGATGCCTTACCCAGGAGGCTTATCGGCATCCGCTTCTTTTAATCACCGAAAGGCCTGGTGAAAATAATTCCGTCGTGAAAGGTTACCGCGTTGAAGATCGAGACGTTTGTTTCTCCAAAAGTTTCTACGGTTATTCGGCAGCGACTCACGCGGATCCAAAACTGTCCATCGCTATCTTGCATCTAATCGTCCACAGCAGTTTATTTCGCCATTTTTGCTTCATACGCAGTCTGCGCGTTGGTGCTGGTCGGCGTACCATCTATAAGGAGGATGTGGATGCGTTCCCGTTCCCTCGGGTTGATTCCATTAGTCCGGAGAATCGCAAGAAGGCCTTAGAACTGGCGGCTGAAATCGATCGCCGAAACAGAACGGATTGGAATTCAGTGGATCGTTTCGTGTGCCGTCTGTTTTCAATTCAAGCCGCGGACTTAGAAGTGATCCACGATACCATCGAACTCGCGGTACCGTACCAAGCAACAAGAAATCTTGCCATGTCCGCTCCTAGCAGCCTGTCGGGCTTAAGCGATCACCCATCCTAATAGCGATTATGGAACATATAGGGCCAGACACGTTGCGAGGGTAACTCTGGTTGGCAGTAATGGATTGGATAGCCCTTTCAGGTTGGCTCTCCAAATCGTC
>DASRLE010000040.1:0-6042 GCA_035648615.1 Saccharimonadales bacterium (SeqCode)
AAATTGATCGCTGAAAGTCCGGCGACCTATGATCGTTACAAAGCCGACGCGCCGGATAGTTTCCTGATTTTCCACACCACAGGATTGGACGGCCTCAAGGTGGGGGTGCTGGAAAATAATGGCGCGAATATCGACACGGACCCGAACTTGGCTGGCCTGAAACCCTGGTGGGCGGCCGCCAAGACTACCGCCGCCGCGGACAAACCGCTGGTCGAGGATTCTGAATTGTACGGGAGTAAAGCAGCGCTTAAGATCACGGCTGTCATTCCAGTCGTTCAAGCCATTCTTCTGCTGGGAATCCTCCTCTATTTTAAATCCAAGGGCGGCTACAAGCAGGTGCATATCGAAGGAATGGGCAAGGCCGCTCAAGAAGTCCCTTAATCCCCGCATTATGAAGCGAGTTTTCGTTGCCGCAGCCTTGAGCCTGGCACTGCTGATTGGGCAGGCTGGCTGCAACCGCCATCAGGATTCCAATAACCCAGGCGCAAACAGCGCGCGCGGCATCGCCGTCATCCCCAAAGGCAGCACGCACGCTTTTTGGAAGGCGGTTCATGCGGGCGCCGACGCGGGCGGCAAGGAGTTTGGCTACCAGATTTACTGGAATGCCCCAGAGTTGGAAACCGACCGTGAACGGCAAATCCAGATCATCGAAGACTTTATTGTGCAGAAAGTCGATGGCCTGGTGGTGGCGCCGGTCGATAAAGAGGCGATGGTGCCCTCCATCGAGAAATTGGCCAGCATGGGGATTCCTTGCGTTATTATTGACTCAGCCGTTGACACGGACAAATACATTTGCTTCGCCGCGACCGATAATTACAAAGGCGGGGCGATGGCCGCGCGGCGCATGGGAAAGATTCTGGATGGAAAGGGAAAAGTCGTCGTCATCAAATACGCCCCCGGCTCCGCCTCGACCGCCGACCGCGAAAATGGTTTCATGGAAACGTTGAAAAAGGAATTTCCGGGCATCGAAATTGTCGATTCCAAATATGGCATGGCCACGGTGGAGACCGCGTTGCAGGCCTCGGAGGATTTATTGACCCGCCATCCGGATTTGCAGGGGCTTTTCGCCTGCAATGCTTCGACGGCGGTGGGCGCGTTTCGGGCCTTGCAAAGCCAGAAACGCCCGGAGGTCAAGATGGTGGGCTTTGACGCCGAGGCGGCCTTGCTCGACGGGATGCGGGCCGGCCAGATCGATTCGCTGGTGGTGCAGGACCCTTACAAGATGGGTTATGAAGGAGTCAAAGCCATTGCCGCCCATTACAAGGGCCAGCCGGTTGAAAAACGTATTGACACCGGTGTGACCGTCGTCACGCGCGAGTCTCTGGACGACCCAAAAATTAAAGAGCTTCTTCGCACGCAGTAACCCGAGAAAACTGGAGATATGGAAACGGCCTCGGCCCATGCCAGCGGCGAGCCTTTGTTGCAAATGCTCGGCATTTGCAAGCGCTTTGGCCCGGTGCAGGCGCTGGCGGACGTCAGTTTCAATGTTCGCCCCGGCGCGGTCCATGCCCTCTGCGGAGAAAATGGCGCGGGCAAATCCACCCTGATGAAGATTCTGGCCGGCGTCCATCATCCAGACGCCGGCTCGATTACGATGAAGGGAGCGCCCTGCCATTTTGAAACTCCCGGCGACGCCCTGGCGGCGGGCATTTCGATGATTTACCAGGAGTTGGACCTGGCTGAAGATTTGACCGTCGCCGAAAATGTTTTTCTCGGCGCAGAACCGAAAGGGCCCTTCCCATTCACGGTGGATCGGCGGGCGATGATCGCCCAGACCGAAGCGCTGGCCGCGCAATACCACTTCAATCTCGACCCCAAGCAAGTCATCGCCGGGTTATCGCTGGGTGACTGCCAAATCGTCGAGGTCCTCAAAGCGTTGCGCCGCCGCGCCTCGGTCATCGTGATGGACGAGCCGACGTCCTCCCTTTCCGCGGCGGAGGCGCAGCGCCTTTTTGAGGTCATCCGGCAATTGCGCGGGCAGGGGCTGGCCATTATTTACATCTCGCACCGGCTGGAGGAGGTCGTTGAGCTGGCGGACGACATCAGCGTTTTGCGCGACGGCAAAGTCGTCCACTCGGCCTCCGCCGCGCAATTGAACATTGCCGCCATTGTGCAACACATGGTTGGGCGGGACTTGCATGATTTTTTTCCGCCGCGTACTACGCAACCCGGCGCGCCCTGCCTCAAGGTGGCTGGCCTCTCGTCCGCTGAAGGGGTGCGCAACGTTTCCTTTGAAGTGCGGCGCGGCGAGATCGTCGGCATGGCTGGCTTGATGGGCGCGGGACGGACGGAAGTGGCGCGGGCCATTTTCGGGGCGCAGCCGAAAACCAGCGGAGAAGTGGCGCTTGACGATCACCCACTGGAAATTAATTCACCCTACCAGGCAATTGACGCCGGGATAGTATTATTGACAGAAGACCGCAAGCGCACGGGGCTGTGCCTGGAACTGCCCTGCTTCTGGAATGTCACGCTGCCCAATCTCGAAACGATGGGAATGGGTTTCATTCTCCATCTCGGGCGGGAAGTGGCGGTGGCGGCCGAAGCCGGCTCGCAAATGAATGTCAAATGGAGTTCGCCGCGCGCGCCCGCCTCCTCTCTCTCCGGCGGCAACCAGCAGAAACTGTTGGTGGCGCGCTGGGTGCTCGCCCAAGCCAAGTGCATGATTTTCGACGAACCGACGCGCGGCATTGATGTGGGCGCTAAGAGGGAGATTTACCTCCTGCTCAACAAACTGGCGGCGGAAGGGAAGGCGATTCTCTTGATTTCCTCCGAACTGCCCGAACTCTTTGGCGTGACTGATCGCATCCTCGTCATGCGCCGAGGCGAATTGGCCGCCAATCTCGTCACGGCCAATACTACCCCCGACGAAGTCATGCGCCTGGCCGCCGTGGCGTAGAGTTCCAAGCGTTACACTAACTGCGCTTCCTCGATTTCGCTCGGCGCAGACGTCAATGGAACGCCTTCGGCGGATTCCGGATATTCAAAAATCTTGCCCTCAAAATTGCGGATGACCACGCGATCCTTGTTATGGCTCAACACGTAATCGGGATTGATCGGCACCTTGCCGCCGCCGCCAGGGGCGTCAATAACATATTGCGGCACGGCGTAGCCGCTGGTATGGCCGCGCAGGCTTTCCATGATTTCCAACCCCCGCTTCACGCTCGATCGCAAATGCGCCGACCCGGAGATAAGGTCGCATTGGTAGATGTAATACGGCTTGACCCGGCACATCAGCAGCTTCTGCACTTGGGCGCGCATGATCACCGGATCGTCGTTGACGTGGCGCAGCAGGACGGACTGATTGCCCAGCGGAATGCCGGCGTCGGCCAGCCGTCCCAGCGCATCGCGCGCTTCGGTGGTCAATTCCCGCGGATGATTGGAATGCACGCTGATGAAAAGCGGATGATATTTTTTCAACATTGCGCACAAGGCGGGCGTAATGCGTTGAGGCAAAAAAATCGGGATTCGAGTCCCGATCCGCAGAAATTCGATATGAGGAATCGCCCGCAACCGGTCCAGAAGATATTCGAGCTTCTCGTCGCCCAGCAACAGCGGATCGCCGCCGCTCAACAACACGTCGCGAATCTCGGGATGTTGCCGCACATATTCTATTTGACGGTCGAACTCGGGGTGAAAGTCGTAACCGGCCGCGTTGCTGACCAGCCGCGACCGCGTGCAATACCGGCAATAAGCCGCGCACCGGTCCGTCACCAAAAATAGCACGCGATCGGGGTAGCGATGGACCAACCCCGGCACCGGCGAATGAGAATCCTCGCCGCAAGGGTCGCTCATTTCCCAAGGGGCGGTATGAGTTTCCTCGATACGCGGCACCACTTGGCGGCGGATCGGGCAATTTTCATCCGCCGGATCAATCAGATTGAAAAAGTAGGGCGGGATGCTCAGGGCCAGTTTTTTGTTGGCCAGCAGCGTCCCGGCGTATTCTTCCGGCGTCAACGTCGGAAGGAACCGCTGCAATTGCTCGAGGGAATTAATTCGATGTTTAAGCTGCCATCGCCAATCATTCCAATCCGTCTCGCTGACATCGGCCCAAAAGCCTCTGCCGGCGGAATGGAATTCTTTGAGAGCTTGAAATGTGGCGGAATCGGGTTCCTCCCCGTCCTGGCGTGCGAAAGTATTACTTTGCATTTACAAGACCACTATAATTTTGATCGCCCTTCTGTCAAGCGGCGGCGAATTCCTTCTCGGGCAACTCGATCCAAAAAACGCTGCCTTCGCCGAGGGTCGATTCCACCCCAACCCGGCCTTTCATTCTCTCAGCCCCCTTTTTAACCAGTGCCAGGCCAATTCCCGTGCCTGCATATTCTTTTTCCGTGTGGAGCCGCTCAAAAACGCGGAAAATCCGCTCGTAATGGGTTTCGGCGATGCCTATCCCATTATCTTGGATGGAGATGCGGACATGATGGTTCATGGCCTCCGCGCGAATTTGAATCCGGGGCGAAACTCCTGATTTGGTGAATTTGAGGGCGTTAACGATCAAGTTTGCCAATACTTGCTCAAAAACGGTCGGATTTGCCCATATACTGAGCCGCGTCGGCTCGAATTGGATTTGACCACCCTTCGCTTTGATCTCGTTGTCCAAGAGCGCCCGCACCTTTTCCACCTCAACGTTCAGATCGAGTGAGGCAAACGTCAAATCGATTTGACTCAACTTGCCAAAGACCAGCAGGTCGGCGATCAGTTTGTCCATTCGCGTGGCGGAGGCAATGATTCGTTGCGCATATTCCTGCCCCTGCTCATCCAAAACCGCGCTGTAGTCCTGGGAGAGCGCATTGGAAAAACCGGACATTGCCCGCAAGGGCGCGCGCAAATCATGGGCGATGCTGTAACAGAAGCCTTCCAGAAAAGTCAGATTCTCGCGCAGACTGGCGGTGCGTTCGTCCACCCGTCTTTCCAATTCGCTGGCATGTTCGGCCAATTGGTTTTTGGAGGCGCGCAAGGCCTGGTCGCGGCTCTCGATCGTCGCCAGCATTTCATTGAAAGTCGCGGCCAATTCGCCGCATTCGTCGCCCGATTGGATGGGCGCGCACTGCGTAAAATCATTTTTTTCCTTCACGCGCCGCGCGGTTTTTGAAAGGTTCAGAATGGGATCGGAAATCAACCGTTGCAAAAGCGCGGCAATCAGAAACGCCGCCACCAAAAGAACAGCCGCGATGCTGCCGAAAATCTCCGCGTAGTGCGCCATTCCTGCCCGCGACGAACCAAAATCATAGCGCAAAACAAGCTGGCCTATCTTGTCCTTTTCCGACCAGACGGACCGGAATAGAAGCACTGAGTTATCGGAAAAGCGGTAGCCGTCCGGCCCGGGACCGGGGAATTGGTAGCCGGCGTATTCCGGCCGTCGATAGCTGACAAAAATCGTGTTGTCAGCCGCGTAAATGCAAGCGGCGCTGATCTGGCGGTTGGCCTTGAGGCTGTTCAGGGCCAGCGAGGCGTGCTTGGGATCGTCAAATAAAATAGTGTAGTCGGTCGCCACCGCCACAACGTCTGCTTCGGCCTCGAGATTGCGCAAGGCTGCCGCTCGAAAGGTGACCGCTTCGTAACTCAGCAGCGAAACCATCGTCAACCCCAGCGCCAGGAAGCTGGCCAGCAACGTGACAACGATGATCTTGTAGCGAATGGAGATGTCACGAAACCGGCGCATGACTTTCTTCGCTTTAGGCTTGAGCAGCCTCCGCCAATTTTTCCGACGCTTCTTCCCACTGCTTGCTGAGGGTTTTCAGTTTTTCGGAAACTTCCACCCATTCCCGGTTCAAATTCATCGCCTGGCCAGGATGTTCGTAGGTCGCCGCGCTTTCCAACTCGGCCGTCAATTCCTTCAACCGAGTTTCCAATCGCGAAATCTCCGCCTCAAGTTTGGCCACGGCCAATTCGCGTCCGCGCCGAGCCTGGTAGCGGGCCTGCCGTTCCTCCGCCTCCTTGCGTTTTTGGTCCTTGGTCTTAGGACCGGGCGCCGGCGCCGCCGCCGCCGCGCGCGCATGGCCGGCCGTCAACCCCGCCGCCGCCGAAGTGGCCGCGCTTTTG
>DASRLE010000041.1:0-6886 GCA_035648615.1 Saccharimonadales bacterium (SeqCode)
ATCCGGTGAAGGCTATCATGTCGCTGCTTTACTCCCAGGCGACGCCTGCCGACATGCATGTGCAACTGACTCCAAATACTGGGGCGGTCTTGGCCTCAAATGTGGACCACGTTCGCTTCACCTTCGGCAACGATGCCGTGAACAACAACCTCAATGTTGACTACATGGAATTTGTGGCTTACGGAGTCAACACCCTGGCCTTGGGTAAACCGAAGATTCTCACCGATCTGCCTGCAACGATCATTGTCACTCAGCGAGTAGCATTCACCCTATCGGCGGACGTGCAGGGCAACCCGCTTCCCAACTTCCAGTGGTATGGTATTAGCGGCGGGGTAACCAGCCCAATTCTGAACGCGACCAATTCAACCTACACCTTCACCATCACCCAGCCCAGCAACACCATTCAATATCAGGTGGTCATCTCCAACTCGTACGGCGCCGTCACCAGCGCCGTTTCCACGGTGGTTCTGTATGGGGTGAACGGGGTCACCAACACAATCTATCAAGACACCTTCAGCCGGACGGGGCTGCTGGTCGGCTCCTCGCCCAGTCCGGTGAATACCGGCAACGCCGTATGGGTCGGCGCTCCTGCCTTCGCCACCGATGGCTCGGAAGTAAACATGACGCCCGGCACAGTCCAAGGCGGCACTTATCCCAACGCTTACCTGCCGTTCAGCCCGCAAGTGGGTCACGTTTATACGCTCTCATGCGACATTGAAGCCCTCACTGGCGCAGCCCAGTGGCTGGCGTTCGGTTTCGCCGAAACGCCGATAACGAACAACTATTACGCGGCAGCCACCGGCGGAGCGGACTGGCTCCTGACGCGCGGAAACGGCACTCAATACCAATTGTTTAAAGGTCCCGGGACGGGCGGAAATCTCGGTGGCAACTTGCCGGCCGCTGACGCCAGCGCTTTCGAAACGTTTAGCTTGATACTGGACACAACCACCGGCACCTCGGCCAGCGGGTGGAGCATGTCCCTTTATACCAACGGGGTTGTTGAAGTGTCGGTCACTAACGCTTGGTCGCCAAATCCTCCCATCGCCTACGTCGGTTTGGGCTCTGACGCGGCCACGGGGTACTTCGAAAACTTCAGTTTGACTGATTTCAGCTACCAGCTCATTAACCCATCCTTGAGTGTGACCGGCCAGGGCACATCGCAACTTACCCTATCTTGGCCGGGCTTTTACACGGGATGGACACTGCAAAGTAATTCGGTGGGGTTGCTGGCTTCCAACGCCTGGGTGGCGGTTGCGGGGTCAACGGCGACGAACCAGGTTCCCGTCAGGATTGACAACACCAAGAGCGGTGTGTATTTCCGATTGCTGGCTCCTTGATGCCGGAGGCAGTCATGCCTAAAACTGGAATCAGGGGCCGCGCCGGCCAAACGGCCCGGCGCGACTGGTTTCTGCTCTATGATTAAACAAACAAGGAAATGGCGCGGGGTTTTTCGTTGGACAATGGCGGAAACTCTCCTGCTTTCTTGGACCATGGCAGCCGCAGCGCAGGCGCAAGTTACCAATACAGATTATTTTCCCGCAAAATTGGCCGGGGTGAAGACCAACGGGTATCGGAACGTCGCGTTCTGGAGTGAGCGGGCCGCGCAGATTACGGTCAGTTCGCGCAGTTTTCGCACTGGCGGAATGATTGCCGACACGAGCCCCTGCCCGCTAAACCGGCCCTTTGTTCCCGGTGAGTCGCCTTCCCATTGCTGGATCAGCAGCGAGTATGAGCATTTGCCCCAGTGGGTGTGGATCGATTTCCCAGGCTCGCGACGAATTGACAAGGTGGTTCTCCATGCCGCAAGCATACCGACACGGCCCGTTGAGTTTTCAGGCCAGTATCTGCCAGACGGCGGCGGCACGTTCCAAACGTTTTTCCATGTCCAGGAGGCTCAGTTTGATCCTAAAACGCTTTCCTATACGATCTCCTTTAAGCCAGTCGTTACAAGTAACTTTCGGCTGCTGATCGAACGAAGCGCGGCAGCCGTCTCTCCTCAATCTTGGGTTGCGCAACTGGCGCAAGTCGAGGTTTACGGCGACAATGCAACCAGCAGCGCGAAGACGGCCACCGCGCCGGCATCCAAGCTCGCCGTCAACCTGAGTTCCGAGCTGCGTCCCACGAAGTTTGTTCCCGAGGTCAAGGATATGGGCCAAACCGTGGACATCCGCACTCCTTGGTATCGCCTGGTATTGGATAAGTCTCACCCGCGGATTTTGAACCTCTCCTGGGATTCTCTGGGCCAAGGCGAGTTGGACGTCAATTTTCTAAAGGAGAGCGGAGCATGTCCGGTGTTGGATCCGATCTTTCGCGAACCCGCGCCACTGGGAGCCAGCCCCCTCCACCGCACGGGCAATGTATTCCATTATGACCCCGTGGAGGTGGGGGCCGGCTGCTACGAAACGGTGTCCATCCGGGCCGGCGAACGTGGATTTGATCTTGGGCTGGCGGCGGCGGCGAGTCACAAAATCATGATGCGCGGCGGATTATTTCGTTTCCATTTCGCCGCCAATCAGACCCCGACGACGTTCGTCTGCCGCCCCTCGGAGATCATGAATTATGTGGCCATTCCTGCTTATCTCGCCGCGCCCGACTTCGGAACGGCTTATATCACCAGAACCGGCGATCCGGCCGCTTTCTACCGCAAACCGTCCGCGCTTTTTCCGGCGAGCACGTACTGGGTGGACGTCACGCCGCACCAACCGGCGTCCGAAGACGGTCTCAACGAAATTGGAACCAAACCTTGGCGCGCCACCCTGCACTTTACGATTCAAAGTCCGGAGCCATTGCCGGCGTTGACGGGCAACGATCCGCGGCTGAAGCGATTCTCCAAATATTCGCTCAACATGGTGCAATGGCGGCCGGATACCGGCATCATCGGCAACAGTGTGATGAGCGTGAATTGCGGCCTTGCGATACTATTCTATGCCCAAGAAGCCATGTTTGCTCCACCGCTCAAGGACGGCATTTCGCCGATGGCATTAGTAGGGGCGTCCGTGGACCGTTATTTTCAAGGCGCTCCTGGTTACCAAATGCCCAGCCGAAATGTGTGCGCGCCGGATTGGTCGTCGTCGCGCGAAACAGCCGCGTATCTCGTCATTTCAGCATGGTATGACGTTCGCACCATCGGCGGGTTGAAACAACTGCGCCCGTGGCTTGATCCGCTGGAATGCCTGGCCAATCATATCGAGTCGCAATTCGGTCCCGACGGCCTCATTTATTACCGTGGCAAACGGACGATGTGGTTTGACACCTACAAGTTCCAAGGAGCCGATGCTTATTCCAATGCGGCTGATTGCCGGGCTTTTCGATGCATGGCTGACTTGGAGGCGCTGGCCGGCCGGCCGGACCTGGCAAGGCGCTATCGTGGCGACGCCGATCGCATTGAGGCCGTCTATTTCAAGTTATTTTTCAATCCTGAAACGGGAGTGCTGGCCGGCTGGCGCGCTGAAGACGGGAAGTTGCACGATTATATGTTTCCCTGGGTTAATGGCTTTGCCATTTGCCAGGGGCTTGTGCCGCCCAAACAGGCGACGGCTATTCTGCGCGTGTTGGTCTCCAAACTGGATAAAATTGGTTTTCATTCCTACCCGTTGGGTCTGCCGACAAATCTGACTCCAATAAGTCCGGACGACTATATTCCTCGCACCAGTGGCGCTCCCAAACGGGCGGATGGAATGGACACTTGGCAGGTTTACATGAACGGCGGCGCCACACCGGCGCTGGAATATTACGTCATCCAGGCGCTCTACCAAACGGGCCAATATGAGACGGCTGAACGCCTCCTCTGGCCGCTCATGGCCTCCTACGAGAAGGGGACTTTTAATGCCGGCATCCAACTGCCGGGGCAGAAACAGCGCAACCCGGTGGGAAGCGCATTTTATCGGTGGGATGGATCACACGGCGCAGGCGAAGGGTATTTGCCTGAAGACTGGGACGGCGTGGAAGCGGTATTTACCGGTCATTATGGCATCGGCTTCGACCAGGACGGCTACTACCTTGAACCCTGGTCTCCGCTCAAAGGGCGAACGTTCAAATTGGATCTGCCCTACATGGGAAAAAACATCCGGCATGTTAACCGTTGGGCCGGATCGGACAAAGTGCCGCCGCCACCGTAGTTGGAATGACCAGCGAGGTGGATTTTTTGACGGCGGGGCTATGCGTCAAGATCGGGGGCGGTTCCGGCGCCGCCACTCGCTCGGGGACATCGCCATTTTCTGCCGGAAGAGGCGTGAAAAATAGTGTTCATCCTCGAAACCGGTTTGCATGGCGATTTCTTTGACGGAACTTTCGCTCGCGGCCAGAAGGTTGCGAGCATGCACGATGCGCAACTCCAGCAAATACTGGTGCGGGCTTAACCCGGTGTGGGCGGCGAAGGTGCTGCGAAACCAACTGTAGCTGACTCCCCCTTCCCGGGCCAGCGCCTTCATGTTGACATCGGTGCTGAATTCGTTCTGCAGGCGGGCAATGGCCTTTTCTATCGTGTTTGCATTCTGCGAAGGCACTGCCGGGGGCATGTGTTGCGCGGCATAAAACAACCCGAGCAAATCCGCCGTCGCGCCCGCCAGAATTTGTTGGAGGGCTGGACGGTGGGCGCGGACGGATTGCATGATCCGGGCAAAGATCGCCAGCACGCTGTCCTCCGCATTGATTTTGAGCACCGGGACCTTCGGAGAGATAAACCGATGCTTGAGCCAGCGCCGGGCGGTTTCGCCGTCGAACCCGATCCAATGTTCATGCCAGCCCGTTTCCAGGGAGGGTGTGTAGCGATGCCACACCCCGGGAAAGAGGAGAAAGGCATGGCCTGGCTCGACGGGCCGGGAGTAGGCGGGTTTTGACTCGAAGGTTCCCCGGCCGGTCGAGATATAGATGAGCGCAAATCCGTCGAGGATGCGCCCGTGTTGCCAGTCGAAAGCGTAACCTTTCGGATGGCCGCAGGGCGGATAGGGCGTGTGGGGCGTGATGCGCGCCTCCCCGGCGGTGGTGACGTAAAGCCCCCAATTCTTATCGCGGCGGCTGATGGGAAAATAGCGATAGAACGAATTGGTTTCGGATTGCATACGATGATGACATGCTTGGTTTTTTCCGCTGCCACGTCAAGTTTTTCAGGCTCCGTAAAATCAATTTCTCCATGCGAATTGTCATTTTGTCCATTCCCGATTCGGAGGAGCAGTCTTAAGCTTCGACATTGCCTGGAACAATTGTCGTTTGAAACATGAATCAAAGTCCATCGAAATCGTCAGCCGGCTCCACGGTCAACGCGTTGCGAATCATGCCGTTGAGTGTTCTGGCTCCAGGCACATTGTCGAAGAAAAAAGCGAAATCAAAAACCGTCATCAATCAAAGATATGGACAAAAAACTATTCAACACGTTTGCGGCTGCGCCAACAAGTATGAAAACCCATGCAGCGACAAAAGTCCTAAACCAATGGCGCGGCTTTCGCAATTGGACAATGTTGGCATTCATTTTGCCGCTGTTGTCCATGACTGGCGTGATGAGGGCGCAGGTGACCAATATCATCTATCAAGACAACTTCGCGCGGGTGGGACCGTTGAATGGTTCGACTCCCGATACGGTCGATGCCACCGGCGCCGCTTGGTTTGCCTGCAACAATCCGGCACTGAACGCGCAAGTGCAAACCGATGGATCGGAGATTGCCCTCACCAATGTGCCCGGCACCACGAACGGCGTTTATTTAAATGGTTTTTTGCCGTTCGTGCCACAGGTGGGACATGTTTATTACCTTAGTTGTAATATCATGCCGGTATCCGGCGGCAACCAGTGGCTGGCGTTGGGCTTTGCCACACACGCATTAACGAACAACTATTTTGCCACCTACCAATGTGGGGCCGGATGGCTGCTCATTCGCGGAAACGGCGGCCAGATTTCAACTTGGGGAGCGTTGACTGGCTCGAGTTCTTTTACCAACTACGTTGGCACCAACTTCCAAACATTCACAGTCGTGCTGGACACGACCGCGGGAAATGCATCATTACCCGTGGGAAATTCACAACAAGGATGGCAGCTAAGATTTTATACCAATAATGTTCTGGTGCCCGGCGGCAGCTATACGATCCCATGGGGCAACTATCCGATCAAGTACGTGGGGATTGGTTCGGATGCTGGGCAAGGCTATTTCCAACAATTCACCTTGACCGATGTCCAAATCCGCCAAGGGGCGCCGACGATTGTCGAGCAACCGCAGAATGCAACGGGACAGGTGGGTCAGACTGCCACTTTCTGGGTTGGCGTAACGAATGATTATCCTGTGGCCGCGTATCAATGGATGACCAACGGTCCCACTGGTCCGACCAATGCGATTCCAGGGGCGACCAATGGCTCCTACACCACCCGAACGCTGGATATGTCATACAATGGATTAAACTTCAGCGTGGCGATCACCAACTCGAACGGTTCGACGAACAGCACGAGCGCGGTTTTGACCGTGGTATCCGGACCGCCCACGGTTTATTCCGTGACGAAAACGCCGAGTGTGACGAACCTCGTTGTTGCGTTTTCCAAGGCGGTTGCCCCGGCCACGGGCTTGAATCCCGCTAACTATACGTTGATTCCGGCTGGTGTCTCCATCGTGTCCGCCAGTTACGGCAGCTCGTCCAATAACGTCATCCTGACGACTTCGACGCTGAACACAAACACAGGCTATTATCTTAAGGTTCAAAACGTCCAGGATTTGTTCGGCAATACCATGAGTGTCAGCACCAACGCGGTGCTGCCGGCGGGTTTGGTGTTCTTTGTGCGGGCGGATTCGGGCGTGGTGTTTGACAGCACCGGGTCGCGGGTGGCGCAATGGCTGGATCAGACCACCAACGCCAACAATGCGTCTCAATTGTTCGGCGTGCCGACGGCCGGCCCCAACTACCTCGG
>DASRLE010000042.1:0-6750 GCA_035648615.1 Saccharimonadales bacterium (SeqCode)
CCGCCCTGCAAGCCGTGCGGATTTTAAAACAAGACCCCGCCTTGCGCCGCCGCCTCCAACGCAACGTGGAGTACGTCAAGAATACTTTGCGCGCCGCCGGTTTTCCCATCCCGATGACCGGCGCGGCAGTCATCGCGATCAACCCTGCGAGTCCCAATCAAGCCAAAGCCATGCGGAAGCGGCTGCTCGCCCACGGAGTATTCCCATCCCTCATCCGCTATCCGGGCGGACCGCCCCAAGGCTATTTCCGCTTCGCCATTTCCAGCGAACATTCCCGCCAGCAACTGGATGATTTACTTCTGGGGATCACAAGCGCCTGAGTCGCAAAAAAGTACCCGGTTCGATCAAACAACGCTTTTTATTAAGAAAAATTGGCAGAAAGCATACCGCGTACGGCAGGCTTTAAAAAACTTCAACCCGAACAAACAAGGGGCTACAACATAAAAGGTTGAAGACCCGTCAAATAATTGAATCTGCAGCCAAGCATCTTCAAAAATTGGAAGGTCATAAATTCGACGTGCTGACGGTGGCCAAGCCCGTATCCGTTGAAGCAGCGGTCAATCTGGCAAAAGTCATTTCCAAATTGTCCCCTTTGCTGGGAAACATGATCGAGTTCAATACCGTAGAAGTGTTGAACTCGAAGAATGAATTCCATAAGTTCGGAAAATGGATTCGCCAGGATCCCATGTTCCCGGATACAATCCTCAAAGGCAGCATCTCCCCCACTCCCGGTTTTGAAATCAAGGCGTGGTTTCCGATGGCGACAGAGATTACAGCGCGGTTTAAGGATAGTCAGAACCACTTCGTCAATGACAATACCTTTGTCATTATGCTCGCGTGGCTCCCGGATCATATGATTTACGGAAAGCCCAAAATCATCGGTGTTTGCGTTGCTTCCGGAAAATTGGTGGCCGCGGCGCGCGACTTGCAGTACCACAAACCACCTAACTATCTGGTTCTGGAGCCAGAGGATACAAAACAACGGACGCGGAACCTGCAACAGACCAATACCAACGGATATAAATTTCAAGGTAGTTCGTCGCAATTACTGCAGGCTGCCAAGCTGGTGAAGGCGTGGGGTGTTGGGGGACGCGACTACAAACCGACGCCCGATTACCAGGCCAGATTGAGGCAGTTAATATCCCGATACCCTTATCGCCTCGATACCAATTACGCCAAGATGGACCGAATTCAACACGATGTAATCGAATCGTTCAAAGAGGAAATTGGAAAAAAGCAGTTCTTTGGAATGACAGTAAATCGATGGAAATGGACATTAGCCAGCAAGAACAATTCAGCCATCTACAAAGCCGTCGAATTACTGGGCATTAAAGATTCAGGAGCAGCGGAATTGGTTCAGTAAACCGGCGCATGCCAAGCTGAAAATAAGTCGAGTCAATCTCCGCGGCGTAGGCCGTGCGCCCACATTTCCAAGCCGCCAACGATGCGCTGAACAGCCCCCCAAAAGGCTCCCAAACCACATCGCCGTCATCAGAGGAGGCCTGTATGATGAGTTTTAACAAATCAAGCGGCTTCTGGTTCAGGTGTGCTGCCTTGCCATTGGGCGCTTTGATCCTTTCCTCGCAATGGAGCGCATGGCGTTCCCAAACATTAGTGAACCCATGCGGACACCGAAATTTGTATCGCATCCTGACCCAGTCGTCTGCCGTCAGAGAACTGCTTCCGTCAACTGAAAAATAAGGCCGTCGGTTCGAGTCGCCGTGTGTGTTGGCATAGTCCACTAACATCTGGAACTTGCTGGGCGGCGGCGGATACCAAAGATGTCCCTGGTCAAAATACTTTCGTGTGGCCGCGTCAGCCACACCGCAGGCTTCGTTGGTCTTTCGAACTGGCAAACCAGAGCGTTTCCACTCGTTGAGCATCCACTCTTTCAATGACAAGCCGCCCAGCTTTGCCTCGAATGAATATTGCACGCAAATTTCAGTGACGACTGGGAAACGGCGAATTTTCTGAGTATTGACGTTACCGGCGATGTGCGCTTTGCCTTTGTTCCAAAAGTTTGCATTGATATAGCGAAAGCCATATCGCTCCAAAACCGGGTGGACAGCCGCCCAGCCGATTTCCGAGTTCCAAAACCATAGCGTCGTCTGCGGCGTTGCTTTGGCGGCCCAAGCTTTAATATGCGGCTCATACCAATCAGGCAGCCCCAAGTGGTCCGACGTATCTCCGTCGAACCCAAGTACGCCATAACCGCCATCGGAGACGATGACGGTCGGCGACGGCCAAAAGTCGTAAAAATTGAGACTGTTGCCATAATGGAGATGGACAAACTCATTCTGAAAAAGCTTTCGGTCTGGTTCTATATGAAGCGTAACCGTCCGCGTCCGTCCCCGCGTGCTGGGGGAAGGACCGCCATTCTTTGTAAGCGCAATCATTGGAACAATCTAAATAACTCTAACGCACGCGTCAATGTTTTCCGTGTTTTGGGGGCCTGCCGCCCTTTCTGCGGTCATGTTTATCGAACCGTTCCACCTCAGACTGATCCAGGAAATGGTCTCGTCCGCGTTTTTCTGACTTCAACTGTCTTTCGCGTATCAACTGACGAACCCGCCCGGGCGTCACGTTGAGCAGGACGGCCGCTTCGGCTGTCGTAATGGGCCGCACGTTGACGGGAGGTTACGTTCTCTGTTCTCATTCGTCAATGTTCCCAACTGCCGGTGTTCCGAACTGCCGCGAGCGCGCCATAACTCGGGCGAAGATTGCGGATCATCAATTCCTCTTTGGCCCGCTCGCGGGTGCCGAGGCTAATTGAAGAATTGGCCTGAATTCGGTGCCCTCAGCGCCAACATCGCCCGAACGGCCCTGAGACGCTCATAAGGGAAACACTGATACACCTCCCTCAATTCGACCTGTTTTGGTTTGACTGACTTTGACTGGGTTTGACTGGAGGCCTTTTTAGTCCGCCCGGCCTCTAAACTTTGACCGCCTGAAATACTAAAACGCAGGGGCAGTATTCCAATGTATTGGACACAAGTTTCCGAAAACCGGTCCTCCTTTTTTATTATGGCGGCGCTTTTTTCCATGCCTTTTCAATTCACCGTCACGATTATAGCACAGACCCGGAAATTTCTGCCGCTCACCGTGCGCGCTATTTTTCCAATGTTTCAGAGGAAAGCTGTCAAGAAGAGACGCGCACGGTGCGCAGTTTTTTCGAGGGCGATGATGGACCAGGTGACTAACGATGAACATCAATTCCACGATAAATCGTCGGGCGAGTCGGCCAGCAAACGCCGCATGGCGTCTTTCTGCCGCAGGATTTGTTTCCATAACAGCGCCGGTTCCGGATGAAAGACCAAGTCGAGAGAGGCGGGGTGGATCAGCCAATCCTGGCGCGCCATTTCGTGGTCAAGCTGGCCCGCCGTCCAGCCCGCGTAGCCGGCGAAGAGCTTGAGCTTTTGGGTGGGCGAGTAGGATTCGCTCAAATCCATCAAGGCGTCGAGTGAATGGCCAAGACTTAGGTTGGGCATGACGTTGGCCTCGAGCAAAAATGTGTCGGTATGAAGAAAACTTAACGTGCCGGGCTGCACAGGGCCACCCACGAAGAGTGGCTGCTCCTCGACCGCCTCGGGCAGGTTCGCCACGAGGGCCTGGCCGACCTTGCTGTCGCTGGTCCGGTTGAGCATAAGGCCGAACGCGCCGTCGCTGTCATGCTGGCAGATGAGCACGACGGAACGGTGAAAAAACGACCCCTGCAACTTGCCGCCGTCCAGCAGCAGTTTCCCTTGCATGGATTGATGGGTTTCGGCCATCGGCCCTCGATTAAGTTTACTTTACCAACTCGCGCGCCACCTCGATGATTTTTGCGGCGGTCAAGCCGTGCTTTTCGTAAAGATCCTCGGCGACGTAGGCGGACTGGCCGAACTCGCCCTCGATGGCCAGCGATTTCATGCGATGCAGCGTCCCGGCTTGAGCCAGCGCGTGCGCGACTTGCGCGCCCATGCCGCAAATGGCCTGGTGATCTTCGATGGTGATGACGCGGCCCCCGCATTTTTCGACCGCCGGCCCGATGGTTTCCAAATCCACGCGATTGATGAAGGGATTGGCGATGACCGCCGCGCTGATGTTTTGCTCCTTTAGTTTGCGGCCGGCGTCGATGGCGCGTCCCACCAGCGGGCCGCAGGCCAGGATGACCACGTCCGAGCCTGGGGCCAAAACTTCCGCCTTGCCCCATTGGTATTTGCTGTTTTCCAGCCAATGCAGCGGATAATTCTCGCGCCCGACAAAAAAGATGACCGACTCGCCGTCCTTGCCCTTTTCGCGCTGCTGGGCCGTGCGCTTGATCGCTTCATACATCAACGCCTCCGCCTCATCCGCACAGGAACATGCCACCACCACCGTATGCGGGATGGCTGAGACGGCGGCGAAATAAGTCGTCGCCTGATGCGAAGCGCCATCGGCCGCGTCCTGAAACCCGACGTGCGAAAAAATAGCTATGACAGGGGCTTGCGACAAAGCCGCCATGGTCAAGGGCAGGTTCCCCTTCGTGACCCCGAATTGCCCGAAGGTGTCAACGATAGGAATAAACCCCGCCTTGGAAAAACCCGCGCCGGTGCTGATCATATTCGCCTCCGCCACGCCGACTTCGAGGAAGCGGTCGGGAAAACTTTTCTGAAAAGCGCTGATGCCGGTCGAGCCTTCCACGTCGGCTGAAATCGAGTAAACCGGGAACCCTTCCTGGGCGGCCCGAATCGCGCCTTTGGCCAGGCCGCTCTGGATTTTATCCTTCTTGACTGCGCTGGGGGCGGGTGGTTTGGCTTTTTTGGCCGCGTCTTTGACCTCCCAATCGGTGCGCAGGGCCTGCGCCCATTTGACCATGTCGGGCGGAACTTCGCCGCCGAAAAAAATCTCGTTGACAAATGGGATGATCTTTTCGCCGTTGGCCAGCGGAAAGCCATGCCCTCCCGTTTTGGCTTCCACCGTCGAGCGGACGCCAAAGCCCTTGACCGTCTTGGCCCAGACGCAGACCGGCGCGTGCGGATTGTCCCGCGCCTGTTGCAGCGCGCTTTCCATCGCCAGATAAACCGGCTCCAAATCGTTGCCATTGGCCACTTTGATGACATTCCAGCCCAGCGCGCTCATGGCCGAAAAAGTGGGTGACATGGAGAAGGCGTCGTCGCTGATCCGGCCGGAAAGCTTGGTGTCGTTGTCCGAAACCACCATGATGAACGGATTGAGCCGGCCCTTCGCGGCCAGGCCCGGGATGGCGGCGAACGCCTCCTTGGCTTCGCCTTCCATCGAAGCTCCATCCGACACGGTGCAAATGGTGACGCGGTCGTTTTTGCGCACTTTGTCCGCCAGCGCCAGACCCTGGGCCTGCGGCAATGCGGAGCCAAGCGGCCCATTGCTCAAGAGCACGCCCTGCGGATTCAGATGCGATTCTCCATGGCCGGTCAGCTTGCTGTGAATGCCGCGAAACCCCTTCAAGTCTTCGAAAGTCAGCCCGTCGAAACCATAATTGGCGTGCAGGGCATAAACGCCATTTTCCGTATGCCCGGCGTCATTGACGAAATTGAAAGCCTCAAACCACGGCCGTCCCTGCACGGCGAACATCAGCCCGTGAATCGCCGAAATAATTTCGGCGAAAGCCGCCGGGCCGCCCCAATGACACGCCGCGCCCCCATCGACCGCGTACGTGTCCATCAACGCGACCAGGGCGCGGTCCGCGCGCGGGTCAGCCAGCACAACTTCCTGGCCTTGGGCATTCTTCACCTTGACAGAATACGCCGGAGGCCGCGTCGGGGTGGGAGCGAGCTTGGATTTAAGTTTAAGGGGAGTCAAAGGCGGGGCCTCGACTGGTTTGACCACTGTTTTATCTTCGGACATAAATTATAAATTGCCGGGGGACTGGTGCGCGCGGCGGGAGTTGAACCCACAACCTGCGGCTTCGGAGGCCGTCACTCTATCCAATTGAGCTACGCGCGCAAAAGTTCTGTTAAACACCATCTTCATTTGGAAATATGTCGCTTCCCCCCGCCCTCGGCAAGAAAAACTGAGCGCGCGCGACATCCTGCGCCAATTCCTCGGCGAAGCCGTCGTGCTCTGTCTGGCCGAAGGCATCGCCGGGATTCTGTTGGGACGAGGCGTATCTGTCGCCGTCACCGCCCTGCTTCACGGGCCCGCTCGCGGCCCTGCCCATAGACGGCGCAGGGCGTCCAGGGCGGTCAAAAGACGCTTGCATCTGGTTGGGCGGAGAGATACACTCCGTTTCAATTGAAACCAAAGCCCCTTTTGTCTTTGAGGGAGCGACCAAATTGCTTGAGCGATGCGCCTTCCCTGCGAATTTGCGTCGAAAATTCTCCGCAAGGCGTCGGACGGTTTTCTCTGTGGCCTTCGGCTGTTTTAATCCGCGAAAGGCCGATGGTCTATTCCTGGTCCAAATCAATTCCTTGAAACGCCTATGAAAAAATTGTTTACGGCGCTGGCGTTGCTCGCGCTCCTTTCAGCCCTCGACTCTCACCTCTCAATCGCTTTCGCGCAGGCTTACACATTTACCACATTGCCGGATGCTCCCGGCGCCGCAGTCGGCACGCTGGCCTTTGGCATTGATGGCAGCAACATTGTTGGAGCATTTTTTGCCTCCGAAGAGGAAACTACTAGTGTAGTGTATCATAATTAGCTAGACATATCGCCTGCGCTTTTTCCGCTTTTTGCGCAGCGACCAGCCCGGCTTTATTTCCTCCAGCTTTTGTCGCGCCCGCTCCACTTTGGCCATGATTTTCTCCACCGTCG
>DASRLE010000043.1:0-5566 GCA_035648615.1 Saccharimonadales bacterium (SeqCode)
AGGCAATCCACGAGCAACCCCCGCCACGATTCCATCCCCGCCGCCGCCTCAGCCTCCACCAACGCCGCCAAACACTCCTGGCCGAATTGGACCATATCCCCCAACTCCAACAAAGCGAACCGGCACAATCTAACCGACGGCGCATCCGCCAGCGGATTCGTCTGCGCGATATGCCTCTGCATCCCCTCCCGCAAAGCCGGAACCGCATGACCATACACCCCGGCCAAAAGCTCCGCCGTCGTCGGCGCGGCCAAAATCTCGTCAAAAAATATTTCCAGATTCGCCTCCGGCACCACATCCAGCCCCAAAGGCGGCTCGCGCATCTCGCCGACGCGCTTGCGCAACGCGTCCACATGCTCCGCGCACAGATGCGCATGAAGGCTAAACCCCATCTTCAACTCATAAATCGGCTCCGCCGTCAGCCGCGCATTAAAAATCTGATGCAGCCGTTTAAACGCATAATGATAGCGTTTCAACCGCGCCACGCACGCCTCCACCGAAAGCCCCGCCACCATCGCCTCTTCCACCGAACAAAGTCCCGCCAGCGCAGGCAAATTGCGATAAGACAAATAGGATGGAGTAAAAACCGCGTCGGCCACAGTCGCCGAGAATAAGAATTCCCGCGCCCCATATCAAGCGGAACTTCGGCGCGATGGGGGCAATCGGCGGTCTTTTCAATTGTATAATACCCACAAGCCGTTACAAATCAACCTCAAGCAGCTCCGTAACCCCAACGGATTCATACCATTCCTGATAGGTTCTCAGAAGGCGCTTCCTGCATGTTTCAACGAACAAGCGTGCCGCTGCTTCTTCGCTCCTGACAGCGTTACCGACAGAAAAACCGTCCACTTGTTTTGGGTCGTTGATGAAGCTGTCGTTGCACAAACCTTCAGAAAGTTTTCCATTAACACTCAACTTGCCTTGCGCCTTCTGGTCCTGATTTGAACGGTTGTCCTCGAACGGCCACGCACGAAGGTTGCCAATGGTGTAGCCCCATTGCCCACACGCATCTCGAAATGGAGTTCCGTCCTTGCGATTGAAAAAGTAATACGAGGCCAAAATGTGGTCGAAATCCCAAGGGCGATTGTGGGCTTCCCAGAGATCCTTTCGACCGGGATCATAGCACCTAAAGCGCCTGACAAGAAAATCACGTTGCGCATAAAGCAGAAGCTCCCGGTTGCCGCGGAAATTGAGAAAACCTTCCCATGATTTACGGAGTCTTTCGGTGGCCGCTAAGTCTCCTTCGATTTGAAGGAGCTTCTCCCAGCGCCAGTTTGTGAGCTCATACTTCTGGAGTCCAACGAAAGCTTCGACAGATGTCGGCGTATGCATCTCATACATTTCCCCTGCAACTATCGCAGCTTTGAGCGCTAGTTGGATTTTTCCAATACTCGGTTCTTCCCGGCAGCACGCGTCATACACGCGATTGGCCACCTTGGCTTTTTCCGGAGCAAACCAATGAATCAACGTAGCCAATGCTTGCATAGTCTTTCTCCAGCCCTCTGGTTCGTCCTTCCCCTCCATCCGTTTGGCGAAGTAGAGCAAGAGTAAGTAAACCTCACGCGAACTCATCGCGATGCTGGTGATATGGACAGGCAACAACCCGCTTTGATTCGTTTCTAAATCGTATTTCAGCCAATGGCCGACAAGATCGCATGCGCAGCGAAGATCTTGAATAATGAATTTCTGGATGATCTCCTTTTTTTCCTCCTCACTTTTCTCCTCACTTCTGGCCATGGCTCTCAAGGCGCTCACGGTCGGCGGTCCTGGAAGGGTTTGTTTCACGTCTTTTCCGATTGGAGTAATCGCGAGCGCAGCGCGAACCCCGAGGGATACCATCCTTGCCGGAGGCATCCGACAATCAGACGCTTTGTTGATTTCTGTTTCCAATTCCGGCCAGTGGGCTTTGATCATGGAATAGGCGAGTTCCTCTCCATCGAGTTTGGTGCCCTGCCCGTTTAGTCGCTGAAAGAGTTGCTCGATGTTGCTGACGGCTTCCCGCTCACTGCCAGAGGTCTTTTCCTGCTCCGATACGTCGAGTAACTCCTCCGGTGCCTCCAAAGCGATCAACCGCGCCGCATCAGCTCTCTTTATTCCTTTGAATATACGAGACTTGCTCTCCGCAGTCTGAGAATTCATGCAAAACTCGTGGACGCTCTCCGTCCATTTAAATGTTGCAGCTTCCGCTGCTCGTTGTCCCAGCAAGTTCCAGAAGACAGTCTCATCATCCAATGGTAGGAGGAGAAGCCAAGAAAGCGGAACCGGGATGTCGGCGGCCGCTTTACACGGCCAGAGTTTCATCGGCGAGGGACGTTGATAATCCGGGCTCGTCGCATCCAACCCCAGCGGGATAAGCGCCTCGCGGATGGCTCCGGCAGTTAAAGGCGTGGCTGAGTCATCTCTGCGATAGCCCCAAGGATGGGCGGTGGTCGTTGCACGGACCCAGAAGCCCCGGGTGCTGTTTCTATCAGGTTTCGGAGGTTTCAGATTCAGATCCAGCCAGAGGATGCACTCCGCTTTTTTCCCGTCATTCGATTCCTTCGCGGCAAATGGGTCAGAAAAACCCAAGGCAATGGCGTTGCACCGTTGCTGTCCGTCTAAAAGGTGATACTTAATACTGTCGTCTGCCACTTCATCGGATTTCTTCAGTTTATCGGACCACTTGGTTACTACCACGGCACCTATGGGGAAGCCACGGAGGACCGAGTCCCACAATAATTCATTCTGCTGGGGGCTCCACACCAATCCACGCTGCAAGGCCGGAATGCTCGCGCGAATTTTCGTTTTCACTTCCTGGCACACTCCCTGCGTCCATGAGGCAATTTCTTTCAGGTAGAGCGGATGTGCCTGTTCATTTTGGGGTTGTGATGTCATTGCGGTGCCATTGATACCAATCCGGTTGGCTCTCGTCCATCGTCTAGTTTTATTGGCGAAAATGCTTCGGCACCATACCCGTCTTCCGCAGCAACTCGGACGGTGTGTTTGTGCTCACATTTTGCATCATCGCCAGCAGCACGCGTCCGGCGGCTTCGGCGTCGGCTTGGGCGTGGTGGTGGTTGAAATCGTGGCCGATGTGCGCCGTCAATGTGGAAAGTTGATGATTTTCCAGTTCTGGCCAGACACGGCGGGCGAGTTGACAGGTGCAAACATAATCAAATTCCGGCCGGGCAGACCGAAATGATCCAGGGTCTCGCGCAGATGTTCGATGTCGAAGTCTGCCTTATGCGCAATCACGAGGTCGGCGCGAGTCAGCCGGGCCAGCAATTCCGGCGCAATGGCGGGAAATTCGGGGGCGTCCAAAACATCCAGATGCGTCAGGCCGTGGCATTCAATGAAGATTTCGTGAAACCAGCCGTGGCCTTTGGGTGGTCGCACCAGCCAGTAGGGAGCCTCGGTCAGTAGGCCATCTTCAAAGACCGCCAGCCCGGCGGCGCAGATGCTCACGCGCGATGGATTGGCCGTTTCAAAATCGAGGCTGACAAAGTTCATTGTTTACGGGAAGTTTTTTTATGTTTTTTTCGTGGCGTGCCAACGGGTGATTTGGTCAACGGCGGATTCCTCAACAGCTTACCCAACTTCCAAATTTCAGAATGAACTCTTTCATTAACTGCCTTGTCGTTGCAGTGCGTCTCGATATAGATTCTTAAAGGGCCGAATTTCGTTTTGACCTGTTGAATCTCAAAATCCGGACATTGCGTTTCCAGCCAGGATAGAAACTCGTTCAGCATATCCGTCCAGACAGGCGGGATATGGCCCAGGTTAAATCCATACCAACCCTTGCCAACCCGATAGGCCCATTTCGAGAACAGCAAGAGGTCCGAGATATAACTGCATTGCCTTCGCGCGGCCTTTTTATCTTCTTTCAATTCTTGTTGGGCGCGGGCCAATCGTTCTTTGTACTTTACTTTTAGCTCTTCGACGATTCCCGATTTTTTAGTTTTCATGTTTTTCAGGCCGCAAATCCAATGCGCGGACGGTTTGTTTCGTCCGCGCCATTTCCGGCGAACACCTCGGCGAGTGAATAATCACGCGGAGCCAACGGCAGTTTTCTGCCGAGGCTTTCCGCCAGACGAGTGGCTTGGTGCAAATCGAGCCGCCCGAAGATTCGGTGGCAAAGCAGGCGTCCGGGACGCAGCAGCGCTGGATCAATGTCGGCGGCGGAGCAGTTAATTGTGCAGATGATTTGCAGACGTAGAAAGTCGGCGAGCATTCCGTCCGATAGGTTCAAGAGGGCGCTCACCAGGTCGCGGTTGTCGGTGCCGCGAGTCATTAGTGCCGCATCGGAATCTTCCAAGATTACGACAAATTTGCGTTGGGCGTGAACCCGGCGCTGGTCGGCCCAAAATCCGATGAATTCCGGTTTGGAGAGAATGCCTATGGTCGCCATCGGGATAAAGTAGAAGCGATGCGACTTCTTGAGAACACCCGTCAGGTGACGGAGGTAAAATGTTTTTCCCGTGCCGGGCTTGCCTTCAAAAATCGAAAGGCCATGATTGCTCTCGCGGAGTTTTCCGACAAAATCCTGATGCCATTCTCCGCTGCCGCTGCCATAGTGGAGGTTGAGCGTTTCATCGCTGAGGATCGTTTCGGCAGGCAAAGAGACGGTGTGGCAGTTGATGGCGGAACCATCTTGCTGGATCAGGTGAAAATCCCCGCCAGAAGGAGCGAGGGGCTTGCGGTAAGTTTGGCTAAACTGAGTCACAAGGCGTTCGGCATCCCTCGGCGTGACGCCGAAACCAATGATCCTGGTGGCGTCGGCATAAAGAAATGCCCGGGGGCCAAATTGAAAGGTCAGGTCGTCCCATTCCTTTGCGGCGTCTTTGGTGGGTTTGGAAGGAAGCTTGCGAATGGATCGAAAGAGGACATCGGGATTTTCCGCCGCCGCCCGATCCAGGTCCCATGAACCCTGTAATCTGCATACATGCAAACGATCGCCCCCAAAAGCAATCGACACGGGAACGTGCGGTTTGCCATAACTCTCACAAAAGGCATTAGCTTCGGCCAGATCGCAGATAATCTTTGTTGGATTGTCAGACTTCCCCGGTCCTTCGGTTACCGTCTCGGACACCTGCACGGATTCGCCAATGGCGGTCTTCACGGACTCTGTTGCGCTTAACATAGGGCGATCATGCACCTGTCTTAACTGCGGATCAAAGGAACTGAATGTCCCCAATCGTTGTCCCGAGCGGAACGGGAAATTACTTCGCTTTTTTTGCCGACCGCCTGTTGGCGAATTCCACCCGAAGTCTGCTGAGGCGTTTTGGGCTTGTGCGCGAATCCCAGCCAAGACCATTGCACAGGAACTCGTGCTTTCTTTCCCCTTTCAAGCCGAGGCGGAGGGCTTGCTTGTCGAGGAGAGAAAGTTTCTCGGCGGCGAGCATCCGTTCGGCAAGTCCTTCGGCCAGGGCGGACCCTTGGCGTCCAGGCACGCGGGCACGGTGGAGTCTGGCGATGGCATCCCATCGAATGTCTCGCTTCGGGTCAAAGGACCAATAGGCGGGGATGTGGATCATCGTCCCGTATGGGGTAATGTTGACCGCAAGTTTGAGCAGGAGCGGTTCATCGT